>JAERTH010000053.1 GCA_016844955.1 Fidelibacterota bacterium
ACCATAAATATTTACTTCTGATCCGGGCAGAACTGATTCAAACTTGACATCCCTCAGACGTAGCTCTCGTATCAATTCTGAGTAATTGTCGATGAGGAAACTCCCCCCCCGATAATTGAGCAACCATTCAATATCGATATCCCGTTCCAGAACCCAGAAAGCCACTCCATAGGCCTTGAGATGGTCGGTTTGGGTTTCGTCCATGGGTATGAGAATTTTCTGAGAATACAAAGCCCCTACAACACCTATGAATACCAGAATACTTTTTGCGATCCTCATGACCCACTTCCAATCAATGAACGTAACCTCACACGCAACTCCTGTATGCCCAGATAACCAGGATGATTAACTATAACCTCTTCGTAATATGGGATGGCTGCTTTGGGGGAGTTTTCTACAAACTCCAAATGTTCACCACGCCAGATGAGAATATTTGCCCGCCAATCAGTTTCCGGATAAGTATCCAGAAACTTATCCATGAGGTCGACAGCTTCAGTTGTATTGTGCAATGCCAGTTGAATCTGTGTTGCACGGACAGCGGCCTCATCAGCAATAGAACTGGCCGGACCATCTATGAGAAGCAGGACATCAATAGCCTCAGCAAGTTTGTGCTGACCAATCAGGCGTTCAGCTTTGACATAATTTGCCAGCTGGGGATCATCTAATTCGCCATTGCCCTCAATCAAGGCCATCAACTCCATCCCATCATTAAAAATGGCATCGCCGGGAGAAGCTGCCCCACTCAGGTTTAGCAGCTCTTTTTTAAGGGCAGAAATATCACCACTATGGATTAATATTTTTATCCGGGATGCTACGATCTGGGGATCATCCTCATCCATATTCAAATTCCGAGTCACTTGCTCCAATGCTCGCAAAGCTGCAGTTGTGTCACCACGAACCAGCCAGGCATCTACCAGACGCTTGCCACTCTGCAATTTGATATCGCGCTGACGCGCATTCTTAAAAATATTCTCAAAACCTCGGATCGCTCGATCCACATCACCATTAACAGTTAGCTGAATTTCAGCAATATGAAAGGAGGCCTGGAAAGCTTCACGAGTTCGGGGTAAGAGCGTCTGTAAGCTATCATACAGCTTTAAAGTTCGATTCAATGAAGCATCATGTCCAGGGGTGAAACGTATATCCAGATCAAGAAAGCGATTCCCAAGGAAATAACCAGCTAAGGTTGGATAGGTATCCTCTCGCTTTAATCGATGTTCATAGGTGGACGCCAACTTCAGGAGGGCTGCACCTGTCTGCTTCTTATCATTACTATTGGAAGAAATGTACAAATACAAGTCAGCAGCAGGAATCCAGGCCTGTTCTGCGGCCAGGTCATCTGCGATTGACATGACGTGTTTAATGGATTTACTCACATCAGAGGACAGTACTGTGCTGGCACATCTTTCATATTGTTTTTGGTGGAGTAAAATTTTAGCGCGAGAAAGCACCAGGGCCTGGTGCTTTCCAGGGGTTTTCAGCATAATATCATAATTCTTGTCAACCAGTTCAAAAGCACCATCATTCTTCAGGAAGCGAATCAGCTGATTACTCACATGATCCAACATTCCCGGGTTCAAATCCAGATGCGTGAGGTATTCTTTTGATGCCATATCATAGTTGTGTTTAGCAGCATAAATACGACCCAGATCATAGGCGAAGGCATGTGTATCCGACAAACTCAATCGACCATCTTTGAGCAATTGAATGGCTTCATCAGTAGCGCCGGCTTGCAGCATGGCATTGGTAATCGTCGTATAGCGCAATCTGTCTTTACTTGCTGCTTCAATGAGCTTTTTCCAATCATCTATTGCCTCCGGCTTGCGGTCAAGCAGATAAAGAAGCCTTCCCCTATCTGCAGCCAGGCGTGCATTATTGGACTTGGTCTCTAAAAGGTCATCAAGGATAAGTAGGAGGGTCTGTGCGTTTTCTTCCCCGGGTAATAGAGTAGTTACCCGAAAATACAGATTGATGTTTTTGGGGTTTTTATAGAGCAATTCAAGATAGAGATCAACGGCCTCCTCAATTCTTCCCAAACGGATGAGTGAATTTGCTCGTTGCTCAACAATTTTGTCCGGCGAGGATGCCTTTCTGGGTAGGAACTGGGATTGCCCCTGAGCCAAACTCATGCATAACAGCAGGCCAATGAATAGCGGCATGCTCAATCTACTTTTAAGCTTAATCATTCAGCTCTGCTTCCAGTCGATTAAAATATTCACGGATCAGTGCTTGTTCTTCTCGAGAATAACCCTGTTTCAAACTGAATATTAACTCCTCATAGAGTTGATTGCGAGCTTCACCCAGATCTTCGGGCAGACTGCCTTTACCAGTCCAGAACGGATTTTGTTCCGCAGTCTCTGATTTACGCTTTTTGCTATAGTCTCGCTCCGTAGCAGAGCGCTGGGCATCCAGCAATCGATTTAATATCCGCTCCTGTTGTTCATGTATTTTCTGTGAGGGGCGTTTGGCTCTTAATTCTCTGGCAACGGCTTCCATCTCATCACCAATTTTACCCAGGTCTCCTAACATTCTGGAATCTGAACCCATCCCCTGCTCAATTTTCGAGAGTGCGTCGCGAAGCTGCATTTGCTGTTGAGCCAACTGTTGCATCATGGATGGACTGCCCATCCCCATTTTCATCATGGTCTGTTGATTTAGTCCTTGTTGCTGCCCGGCCATTTGCTGGAGTTGTTTCATAAACTCACTGAATCCACTGGATTCACCTGACTGCTCCAGTGATTCCATGGAGCTGGCCAATTGACGGGCCATTTTATTCAGACTCTCCCGTGCTGCAGCCTGAGACTTTGATGCATTACGGGGGTTCCTGGCTTCAAGATTATCAATGGTTGCCTGCATGTGCGCCTGAACCGCTCCCATGGATTTTCCCAGAGCCGGTGAAACCGCAAATGTTTTCGTCCCCAATTCTTTTAACTCTGAGGCCAATTGTTGCAAGCCCTGCATGAGTCCCATTTGTGAATCAGCATAGTCCCTCAACAAAGAGCTTTGCCGAGAAGTTTTTGCGGTTGGAGCTTCCAGATCTTCCTGAGCCTGTGATAGTCTTAATGTTTTCAAGAGCGCAGATCGAAATTCAGACATTACTTCATCCATCATCTGCTGTTGCATGTTGGCCTGCATTTGTTGGGATTGCTGAGACATTTCGCTTAATGATTTACTGGCCTGGTTTGCAGGGGGTTGCGATTCTGACATCTTGCCCTGCTCCATAAGTGAGGCCGCCTGCTCCAGATTCTCTGCGATTTGCTCCTGATTCATTTGCTCCTGGAGATCCTGAACCCCCTCAGAAGAGAGGTCTTCAGATTGATCTAGCAATTGCTCCAAATCCTCAGTTAGCTGTTGGGCTTTATCAAAATCTGAGGCAATCTTCTCTTCCTGGCTGGCTGCATTATCGGTGTCACCATTTTCCAGGTCAGAGCTTAGTTCTTCCTGACGCTCTGCAAGATCATTGAGGCGATTGGTCAATTCATCCAGCTTTTGTTCAATTTCAACCTGCTTGAAAATCTCCAGAGTACGTTCAACGCTCTTCTGAAAATCCTCCATGGCAGCTTGGAAATCTTCCAGTGCGGCTTCCATCTCACGCGGATTGTCCTGCTCCATAGCCTGCTGTAAACGATCCATGGCCTCTTTTAATTCAGGCGTAATGAGTTGCTCCATGAGTTGTTGGAGTTCAGAATATTTATCCAACGTTTCTTCACTAAAAAGATTCTGTTCCTCAGCTGATGACATCATTTCATCCAGTTGCTGGCTGATATTGTCTAATTGATCTTTCAGGTCTTGTACCTGCTCGATGGCTTCGCTGGCTTCCTGCTGTTGTTCCCAGTTAAGGTTGGGATCCTTTTGAACTTCCAGTGCTAGCTCATCGACCTTCTCGCGGATTTCCTTAACGACCTCAAGAACGTCTTCCTGCTCCTGCTTGACTTGTTCATTTCCCTGGGCAATTTCTTCAAACATTTCATCCAGGGAAGGCAGTCTGGCCAGCCACTTATCACTGGAAGACTTCCGCGGCCCATCGACACTGTTATTGTCCCAGACCGTGAACCAATATTGAATGGCATCCTCAGGCATGATACTGATATCGCTCAAATCCCAGCGGTAATTGAATTCCAGGGATGCCAGATCGTTGTGAGGAATATCAACCCCAATACGATATATCGTGGTGTCTTCCATGAGGTAGTCTGGATGTTGAATCTGATAATTCAGCTCCAGTTTTGAGAAACCAAAATCATCATCCATCTTTAACCGGATGGGTAACAGCATGTTTTCACCAATGATTACATCCTGAGCGGGTACCATAACCCTGATGATGGGGGCAACATCGGTAGCCACATAAATGGGATATACCAATGGCTCCAGATTGGTGACGCCTTCATGATCAACCAGCTCAAACCAGGCTTTATCGTCATTTGTTAGCCTGAACCCCACTTTGAATTGATGTCCATCCATTTCAACTGGTATAGATTTTCGGTTTTCAAAGTGGAGCGTTGCTGATTCAATTTCTTTTGAAGCCAATCCATCCAGATTTATCCTGGATCCTTTAAAACCGCTAATATCCATAATGTTACGTGTGTAAATCTCAGCGGGCAATCTGGTATAGGTGGGTGGCTTGATGCGAACGGTCAGGTCTTGCACCAGAGGGCGGTTAATCACTTGAACGGCCAGGGGGGTGGATTCAACAATTTCCCAGGGTTCCCAGGGTCGTGAATTGCTTACCCGTGCTATGGCATTGAAACTATGCATTAAGCGATTAAAAGGCATTGAGAAGCGTTGTTCAGTCACCTTTAAGGGATAGATACTGGTGTCTTTCCGGGTTTGAACAACCAGTTCCACATACTCCACATTTCGACCTTCAATCAAACCTGAGACCAAAAGTGTATCGCCAGCCAGAACCTGCTGTGTCGGTGAGCCCAACTGAATTGTGACTGGAAGGGGATATTCAAATTGGATGCTTGGTTGACTCAATCGAATAATGGCAGCATTTGTATCCTGAAAATTAATCAGATACAGAACCGTTAGCAGGACCAGCCCAATTCCAACACGATTTAGGTAGACTTTAATTTTTGATAGTGGAAAAAGTAGATTTTGTGGAACTTTTTCGATGACATCAACACCGGCTTTAACTGCGGCTTCATGCAGACTGCTTGAAATACCAGAAGGTGCTTGAACCCGGCTCAATTGAACTGCATTTAAAATTTTATCGCCCACATCTGGAAGCCTATCTCCAATAATTTTGGCCAGATACTCTGGACGCGTTGCTTCGAATTGCTGCCGCTTTAGAAGCCAATAGATGCCAGCAATTCCTACGAGGGAGAGCAAGGTCACCACAACAAGAAGAATGATGAGGGTTAATTTAAACTCAGGAGAAAAATAGCGGAAACTTTCCAACCAGACAAAAAGGGTAACCAACACAGCAATAACAGCAAATGCCAGGAAACCGAGTAAAGCTCCTTTACCGCGTGCATCACTCTCGGCATGCGTTTCAAGCCTGAATTGAGCTTGGTCTGTGAGTTTCTGCTTATTATCCTTTAACATGCTACCATTTCATCAATGTGTATAGGCGTAAATTAAAATATTGGTGCCCATTTCTAAAGCAGCCCTGTGCTTTAACGCACCGTCTTTGTGGACTTCCACATCCTCCCAGCCATCACCCAGGTCACTTTCATAGGAATAAAGGACGATCATTCTACCATTGTGAAACAAAGCCAGGGCCTGAGGTGGTTTTTCATCATGCTTATGAATCTTTGGCAGGCCATTTTTCATCTCAAAATATACACCAAAAAGCGGATGGTCATGGGGCAGTTCCGCCCACTCCTTTTTGGGGAACACCCGCTTCATTTCTTTTCTAAAAGATTTATCCATGCCATAGTTATCATCTGCATGAAGAAATCCACCTGAAGTTAAAAAGTCTCGCAGTTTGTGAACTTCCTCATTGCTGAATTTCACATTGCCGTGACCCGTCATATAAAGGTAGGGATGGTTGTAGAGGTCGGTATCTGTGATTTTTACCCGATATTCCTCAGGATCCATGCGGATGTTGGTGTTTTCAGCGACAAAACTGATCAGATTAGGCAAGGAGCTGGGGTTTGAATACCAGTCGCCACCTCCGCCATATTGGAGTCTGGTTATATGCAAATCTTGAGCCTGGATATTACTCAAGGCTACCACAACCAGCAGAGCCAGCATCAATGTTCTCTTACGACTCAAACAACTTCCTTTATCATCCAAATACCTATAATTACGGTCATGGCGCTTTTAATTACTTTTGCTGCGATACTGCCCAGGAGAGCGCCAAGTGCAGCTCTTCTGGCAGCTTCCGGGGATTTGCCTGCCTGTAGCTCACCCCAGTAGGCTCCCAGATATGATCCCAGGAACAATCCGAGTAGTGCACCTAGAATTAAGAACAAACTTCCTAAAAAGATTGTTCCCACCAGACCTCCGATAATTGCCAGAAAAACAGATCTTTTTTCAGCACCGGTAAACTTGGCTGCGAGTCCACCCAGTGAAAACTCCAGTACTTCAAGAAACACCATGATTCCCAGGATAGTGAATAGTTCTGCGACCGAAATTAATGCGAACGCCCCAATCCATGCCCATATGAAAATGAATATGAGCATTAGGAAGCTACCCGGCAGGTTCAGCCAGATGGCTACTGCAGAAATAGCCGTAATCGTCAGGATCAGGAGTAATGCTAATATTTGCATAGTCGACTAAAGTAATGGACTACAGTAGGGATGTCAGTCTTTTTAAATGGTGACTTTTAGCCTGAGCCCTTGAATTATTGTTCACCTTAGCATTGCTTGCCAAGCGTTTAGGCAAAATCTATATTCACGCGCTTTTAAACACCACCCTCATCCGATTATCTCGGATGGGACAGACAGTTGGTGCAGATAGAGTTCCGGACATTGAGCCTGCCGAAATGTCCAGCTGGTTGTGTAACTTGACAGTAATGCCACCCTAGCTCAGTTGGTAGAGCAACGCATTCGTAATGCGTAGGTCAGGAGTTCGACTCTCCTGGGTGGCTCACTTTATTTTTGTAATTTAAGATTGAAAATCTTGGATGGAAGAACCATTTCAACCCTGGGCATTCCCCTTGTAACCACCGGCTCAGTTAGGTGGCTCAAGATTTAGTAAGAAGGAATGAGTTAAAGCCCTATTCCCCGGCCCCACAGTTCAACACAACCATCCCTCCTTCTAGACTGCCTCACCTTTTATGAAACAACCTGTCACAGGTCTTTTGAGAATGTGAACCACGCTTACAGTTAATATCCAACAACCATATTTTACACTGCTTTGCGTTGTATATATTATTATTTCCCTTATATTTATGTATACACAACCTCTCCCTGGTTCGTGGATTGTGATATTCTTTGTGTAAATGATGGGATTTGAAAGTGTGGTGATGGATTACGCAGCTTGCTTCCAACAGATCGATTTCTCAAAGAGTCTTTAAATGGGCCATCCAAAAACAACAGTCCAAAATACCTCAGCACAATTGTAGGCACCAGCGTATCAGCAGATGGCCTGGACTTGATCAAGTCTCTGGTGAGCGAGTATCCCAAGTAGCTCCCAGTTATTGCCATCTCTGTGCTTATCTTCCCACCGAATCGCCTGGAAGCACCTGATGCAGGAACCGATGAATTCTATACCAAACGATCCCTGGTGGCATCTTAAATGGACTTGCTGAACGTATATCAAAACGAGCTAAGAATTTAGCGGGACTTGAGATAGGACATCGATGAAAAACAAAGAACTGAACAAAACGAATAGTTCACCGGGAGGCCGCAGAAACTTTTTCCTTCTTTTCTCCATCATGATTAGTGTTTCGCTTATATCTGTTTCAATCATGATCCTTACCATATACGACCATCAACTTACACAGCACGAGATACAGCTTCGAGCGACTGTACAGAGCCAGGCTCGCCTTATTGAGTCTGTAGCGCTATACGACATTGAAATGGCTGAAATAATAAATCAGCTTGACCCGAGCTATGATCCATCTGAGTCAACAATACGGCAAATTATTAAAGCGCTTCATACCTACGAGCTGGATTTACAGTTGACAGAGTTTACACTGGCGGAGCACCAGGGTGATTACATCAATTTTCTTGTCCGACATCGACATGGCAATGACCAACTTCCTGAACCAATCGCTTATGATTCACAATGGGCCGAACCTCAGCGTCGCGCGCTTAATGGAGAGAGCGGAAGCGATATTGCTCTAGATTATCGAGGCGAGATAGTTCTAGCTGCATACGAGCCTGTGAAATATTTGGATCTGGGTATTGTCGCCAAACTGGATCTGGCAGAAATCCGTGCGCCATTTATTCGGGCTGTATTATTCGGAGGTCTCAGCGTAATTGTTCTTATTATCATAGGTACGGTAGTTTTTTTCAGGATAAGTAACCCGGTTCTCAAGCGTCTCCAGAATTATACTCAGGAATTACTCAATGAAATCTCAGAACGTAAAGCGCTACAAAAAACACTGCAAGAAAGCGAAAAAAAATTCCGCACCGTGGTAACCAATTCTGAAGAAATCATATATATGATTAGTAAAGATGGAACATTCACCCTCTCAGAAGGCAAGGGTCTTGCAAAATTAGCGTTGAAACCGGGAGAAGTTGTTGGCAGCTCTGTTTTCGAGGTGTACAAAGATTATCCCGCTATGTTGGATGATATGCGAAGCGTTTTTAAGGGTGAAACAGTTACCAATGAGATAGATATCGGTGGTATTGTTTATAGAAGTTGGTATACACCAAACAGAAATGATGACGGGGAAATTACCGGATTATTTGGCTTTTCGGTAGACATCACCGAGCTTAGGCTGATTGAATCCCGACTTCGTCAACAGCAGAAACTTGAATCCATTGGCACACTGGCGGGCGGGGTTGCCCATGAAATCAACAACCCCATTAATGGTATCATGAACTATGCCCAGCTTCTAATAGATCGTCTTGATCCAGAAAGTCCTCTGGTTGAATTTGCACAGGAAATCACCAAGGAAACCGAGCGTGTTGCCAGTATTGTTTGCAATCTGCTTTCCTTCGCCCGGCATGACAAGCAGAGCCACAGCCTGGCCGACCCTGCTGATATCGTCAATAATACTACCATGCTAATTAAAACCATTATTCAAAAAGATCAAATTTCCTTCACCATTGATGTACCAGAAAACCTGCCCAAGATAAAGTGTCGCAACCAGCAGATCCAACAGGTGCTCATGAACCTTCTTACCAATGCCAGGGACGCGCTGAATGTCCGCTACCCAGAACACAATGTTGACAAAATACTGAACCTTCAAGCGCGACAGTTCGAGCAGGACAATCAACGATGGCTTCGAATAACCCCGGAAGACCATGGCTCTGGTATCCCTGCAGAAATTAAGGAAAGGCTGTTTGATCCTTTCTTTACCACCAAGGACCGCACCAGGGGCACGGGGCTGGGACTCTCAATCAGTCATTCTATTGTAGAAGAACATCATGGTCGTCTGACATTTGAGAGTAAAGTCAATGAGTATACCCGCTTCTTGCTTGATCTGCCTATTGATAATGGCTGGATTCTGGAAAAGAATGATGGCAAAGTACTACATTAAAGAAGAGGTCGCCTGTGGCACACATTCTGGTTGTAGATGATGAGAGAAATATACGCCGCACCCTGAGTGAATTCCTCACCCAAGCAAAATACAAGGTAAGCGTTGCAGAAAACGTCGAACAAGCGTTTGAAATCTTGGCCGACTCAAATATTGATGTCGTTTTGACCGATATCATCATGCCCCGGATCACAGGCGTGCAACTGCTCAAGCGGATCAAGGAGTTATCACCTGAGATCGAAGTTGTTCTCATGACAGGGGAACCCACATTTGAGACTGCCTCCGAAGCCATACGTACAGGGGCTATCGATTATCTTTCTAAACCAATTACAAAAGACATGCTATTAAAAACGGTGGCAAATGTTGTCAAAATCAAATCACTCCGAGACGAGCGCGTGCAATTGTTGGCGTCTAATCAACGTTACCAGACCGAGTTGGAATTGCTGGTTGAGGAGCGAACCAGTGATCTTGTGGATAGCGAGCAGAAATTCAGACAGCTCACAGACAATTCACTGGCTGGAATTTATATTCTCCTCGATCAGAAAATTCAATATTGTAATGATCGGTTCGCCGAAATCTTTGGGTATGAAAGTTCTCAGGAGGTTACTGGCTTAGCGCTAGAAACTTTCATTCATCCAGATGATTTTGATAGTGTAGAAAAAGCTGTCACTTCGCGAATTAGAGGTGAGACAAAAACTTCACAACATGAGGTAAAGGGTCTTCAGAAAAATGGTGGGATCATTCATATTGAAATACTGGGGTCTTCAATTCAATACAAAGGTCAGAAAGCAGCCCAGGGGATGTTGCTTGACATTACCAAACGAACCCAAGCTCGGGAGTTGCTGCAGCAAAGTGAGGAAAAGTACCGATTTCTGTTCGAGAATATTAATGACGCCTTAGCCATTACTCAGAATGGCAAATACATCCACTTTAACCACCAATTTTGCGAGATGCTGGGCTACACTGCTTCAGAATTGGATCAGAAAGATTATCGTGAAATCATCTCTAAGGAAGGCCTTGAGATGTTGGCAGAGCGGGATAAGCAACGTAAACGAGGAGGACAACCACCGACCCGCTATGAGACCACTTTTCTCATGAAAGATGGACAAGTCATCCATGTGGATGTTAATGTAACCATCATCAACTATTTGGGTCAGACTGCATCATATGCTGTGCTGAGAGATATCTCTGAGCGTAAAAAGGCCGAAGCTGATATTGAAGCGGCACTGTTAAAGGCCAAACAGGCCAATGAGGTTAAAGACCAGTTTATCGCAAACATATCTCATGAAATCCGAACCCCCCTTAATAGCATCCTGGGGTTTTCCGACCTATTCAAACAAAGATATGGAGAAATGGTAAGTGTTAAAGATCAAGATATCTTTCAATATATAACCAATGCAAGTAATCGGCTCATGCGGACTGTCGACTCCATATTGAACATCTCACAATTAAATGCTGGAGCATTTAAATTGCAGAAATGCGAAATTGATCTTAACTCCCTCATCAAGAATGTGCTTGAAGAAATCAGGATGCAAGCTGTTAAAAAGAATCTGGAGTTAATCTTCAACACCCCTGATCAGCAGGCAATGATCTTCAGTGATAACCATAGTTTGCACCAGGCAATTCTTAATCTGGTCGACAATGCAATAAAATATACAAATGCGGGCAAGATTGAATTAAGTCTGAGCCAAAAGCAGAATAGTTATAGACTTTCCATTCAAGATACTGGTATCGGAATATCTGAAGAATATCAGAAACGAATCTTTGAACCCTATACCCAGGAGAGTGAAGGTTTTACTAAGAATTTTCAGGGTATTGGTCTCGGACTAGCCCTCACCAAACGTTATCTCGAGCTAAATGACATTAATCTTGAACTTGAGAGTAGCAAAAGTTTGGGAACGACTTTTACACTGATTTTTTCTGAATACGAGGGGAGTTGATCATGACAAATTCCAAGTTAAAACTACTGATTGTTGAAGACGACCTGTCTTCACAACAATATTATACTGTCATTTTAAAAAATCTATATGAGCTAACCCTTGTCGGGACGGTTGAAGCTGCCAAACAAGCCCTCCGCAAGACTGATTTCAGCTTGGTTCTGGTTGACATTTCATTGCCCGGCGAACAAGATGGTCTGGATTTGATCAGGTTTCTGGTTTCAGAACACCCAAAACAATTGACTTCAATAGCCATCTCTGCACACGCCTTTCCCACGAATCGACAGGAAGCGCTAGATGCTGGTGCAACTGAATACTTTACCAAGCCAATCATGAGTGGAGAACTGCTAGATGTTATCCAGAAGTATCTCCAGAAGCAGTAGCTATGTGTTACAGGGGCAAAACTACTCGGAAGCATCAACGAAATAGTCCCAAAAGTAGAAGTGATTATGATAACGGATAAGCCAACCTTTTAAACAGCAGCTCAAGCATTCCATGTTGGTGCCATGCACACTCTCGCCAAGGGAATTAAAATCTGAACTCAAAGTAGACACTTTCCAAAACGCCATTGCGCATTTTCGCTGATGAGCACTGCATTTTTCAAGCCGTCCACAGTCTGATGAATAACCCAATCGGGTAAAACTATGAAGACCGTGTTGAATTGAAGCTCGCGACCAAAATGGATCAAGTGAAATTCTAATTCATGGATAGCGGTATTGGTAGCTCCAAGAAATATCAAAAAATGTTTTTGATCCCAACAAATATGAGAGTGTAGTTTATACCATAACTTGAAGGCGATGAAATTGGCCATTATGGGGTCATCTTCAACCACCAGAATGCGAATAGGATTACATTTTTACGACCTCCTGATTATAGGTATCTTGGACTTAAATGATAGTGCTTACAGCGCTGAATCCAACCTGTTGTGCATGCTAATGCTAGAGATAAACCATTCGCATTTCTAAACTATTCACCTCGCCATGATGGGTCCATACCACTTTGACAAACTTAAATTTCCCACATAAGCGATACTGGGATACTATTATAAATAACAACACCCCCTCAATTTTAAAAAATACAGGAAAATATATTAAAATATATTCATATTGAGGTCACATCGTAAGTTGTTATTATTTTTATATTTATCAATACATCTACATTTCAGAAATCTATGAATTATAGCCCTTTCTGGTAAGTCTAAATTGCTGTTTATCATTGAGATATCTGTCACTAATAAGGAATTTTTTCCGGGAATTGAGGAATTTCCCTGGAAAATATGAGGGATACCCTGAGTCAAAAAATTGCATTGATGTTCAAATTAGAAGTGTGATGAGAGCAATAACACATAACGCTTCGAAAGGGAAAGTCATGAAACCAATTAACATGCTTCTAATCCTCGTAGCCGCAGTTACCCTGATCAATTGTGAGAATCCCCTCTATATCCAAGCTGGGGTAATCTGGTCTGATGATAGATACTTTAGTGAAGAGGGTGACTGGTACCTCGCACTTTCTGAAGGATGCTACTCAAATTGTGAGGGTGCAGTCATTGATGTTGTGGATCAATTACCGATTTCCGCCAACAAAAAAGTAACCAAAAAATTTGTCCTCAACTCTGGTTCAGAGGGAAATATCACGGCGTTTGTCTACCTTGATGTCAATAAAAATGGCAGCTATGATGATGGCTATGATAAAATGACAGGATACAAATTCAACCACGCCGTTAAAGGCGAATCAACTGATATCGCCATCTCGGCATTTTTTTAATCCAGTTAACTCATGCTTAAGCATAGACTGAGGACAAGAGAACATGAAAACAAAAGAATTAAACCAATCGAGATGGATTCACCCTGATGAAATGATGTGTGACAATCATCTGGAGTTTTCGATCCTCCATTTTGTAACTGCCACGGTATTCATCGGTTTGCTGGTAGGTGTTTTCGGCCCACTCCTTGTGTAAGGTGGAGATGCGGGAGGCGAAGCAAGCATGGTTCCAGCCATATGTGTTAGGGCCCGTATGAAATTGAGCACTCAGATTTTTAACCTCTGGTTTCCATCGATTTGCCAATATGGGAACGACCACATTGTCCATATTCGTCTAGAAAGTCAGGAAGCCTTACCCTCGTTCATGGGTCCCCCACAATCCTCATCTGTTTCACCAACGGACTTGGGTTTCAGATAATCTGACAGGGGCTCTTTACGACGATCATCCAACAAGTGAAATATTGTTAAAACGGGATGTCTCAGCATCATCCTGGGGCCCGAATAACGCATGACTTGCCTGACCTTTTCCCTGATATCAGGTTTGTAACAGTGGATAGGACAATTTTTACAAGATGTTTTGCCCTCATGAAAGGGACAGTGATGAAGTCTATCAAGGGCATAGCTCTGCAACTCTGAACAGCTGCCACAATCTGCGACTTTTAATTTATGATGATCACGACAGTAAAGACCAATCATTGCCTTGACAGTCTCCCCTTCTCGCTCCATGCGGTTGGTAAATATGGACAATTTATATTCTCACTTTAGTTTAAATTTTGCATTCTCAAGAACCGACATTGCTTAATGTCTTGAAATAATCAGCTCGATCCAGGCGGTATTTTACGACAACAAAACCATCTGGTTCCTTGACATTTTTTTCATACTCCAGACCTGCTTTCTCCATGACACGTCTTGATGCTCCATTGTCTGGATCTGCCAGGGCCACAACGTTATCCACCCCCAGTTCCACAAAACCCTTGCGGACCAATGCCAGGGAACCTTCGGTAGCAAACCCTTGCCCCCAGAATTTGCGTTTCAGGCGATAGCCCAGTTCAATCTCGCTTTTATCAGCATGATTGGGTCTAAAATGGAACCAGCCTAAAAACTCGCTGGTTGATTGAGTGAGTGCAGCCCAGATTCCTAAATCAGTATAGGTTTCATAGTAGGACATGATTCTGGGCATGACAGAATCTACAATAAAGTCACGGGGAGTCGCTTTACCTCCATTGATATAACGGGTCACTTCAGGATCGGAATCCAGATCAACCAGGTGATCCACGTCTCTATAGGTGAATTCCCTGAGAATCATTCGTTCGGTTTTAAGATATACGTTCATCCCTTATTCCTTTCATCCTCAGCATGGGATAATAATCCCTCTGCATATTCTGACCACAAAAATCGGAATCTATCCACCCTTTCTTTAATATTTTAGGAAACTGATAAAAAAATGAATAGATTTTTGCTTCTTTTTCATTTTTCGGTTGCACTTCCTTAATTAAAAGTCACATTAGACTTTAATGAAAAAACCCGCCATCCTGCTTCTGGAAAACGGACACCACTTCAAAGGATTTTCTTTTGGCGCTATCGGTACCACCGGTGGTGAAGTCTGTTTTAATACCAGTATGACCGGCTATCAGGAGATTCTAACCGATCCCTCATATTGCGGTCAAATAGTCACCATGACCACTCCTCAAATCGGAAATTATGGTGTAAATCCCGAAGATATTGAAAGTGATAAAATTCAGGCTAAAGGCTTTATTGTGCGTGAAGCCAGCCCCATCCCCTCCAATTATCGCTCGACCCAAAGCCTGGATGAATATTTGAGTGAATCAGATGTAGTTGGAATCCAGGGCATTGACACCAGAGCTCTGACACGCCTGCTACGAGACGAAGGTGCCATGAATGGTATCATTAGCAGCGATACACTCGACCTTGATATCTTGAAATCAAAATTAGCTAAAGTCCCATCCATGGCCGGCCAGGATCTGGTGCAACAGGTTAGCTGCACAGAATCATGGACCTGGCCATCCACTACCAAGCCTACAGCTTACCGAGTAGTCGCCCTGGATTTCGGAATCAAGCACAATATTATCCGACAACTCGCTGAAAATGATTGCGAAGTAACCATCGTCCCGGCTACAACTCCGGCGCGTGACATTCTAGATTTAAATCCTGACGGAATCTTTCTCTCAAATGGACCTGGTGATCCCGAACCTGTTGGCTATGCCATCCAAACGGTAAAGGTGCTTGCTGGAGAAAAACCAATCTTTGGTATCTGTCTGGGGCATCAAATTCTGTCACTGGCCATGGGTGCCAAAACCTACAAGTTGAAGTTTGGCCACCGTGGCGGTAATCATCCCGTACGGAATGAGCAGAATGGGACAGTGGAAATCACCAGTCAAAATCATGGCTTTGCCGTCAATCCAAATTCACTGCCGGATACCCTTGAAGTCAGTCACGTCAATTTGAACGACGAAACCCTGGAAGGTGTCCGTTGCACCCATATCCCGGCCTTTTCTGTACAGTATCATCCTGAAGCCAGCCCGGGTCCCCATGATTCCCGGTATCTATTTAAAGAATTTATAACCATGATGGATGAGCATGCCAAAAAGAACTGATATTAAATCAATCCTGATCCTTGGTGCCGGTCCCATTGTCATCGGGCAGGCATGCGAGTTTGACTATTCTGGAACCCAGGCCTGCCGGGCCCTACGCGAAGAGGGCTATCGCATTATTCTGGTGAACTCCAATCCTGCAACAATCATGACCGACCGAGAGTTGGCAGATGCTACCTACCTTGAGCCTCTCACACCTTCTATTGTCAGCGCTATTATTGATAAGGAACGTCCCGACGCCATTTTGCCAACGGTAGGTGGACAGACAGCCCTTGACCTGGCCATCAAGCTGGATGAACAAGGTATCCTGAAGAAATTTGGGGTTCAACTCATCGGAGCAGATGTGGATGCTATTCACAAGGCTGAGGACCGTGAAAAATTTAAGACGATCATGGATAGTGTTGGAATCGAAACAGCTAAGGGTGGTTTTGCCCATAGCGTGGAAAGTGCGCTAGAGATTGTTGAGGACACAGGATTCCCGGCCATTATTCGACCATCCTTTACCATGGGCGGGACGGGTGGAGCAACTGCCTATAACAACGAAGAATTTCGTGAATTGGTAGAAAAAGGCCTTTCGGCAAGCCCCATCGGTGAAGTATTAATCGAGGAATCACTCCTGGGTTGGAAAGAATTTGAGATGGAGGTGGTTCGTGATAAAAATGACAACACCATCATCGTCTGTTCAATTGAGAATATCGATCCTATGGGTGTGCATACAGGTGATTCAGTAACTGTTGCTCCAGCCATGACTCTCACTGATAAAGAATATCAGAAAATGCGCAATTGGTCTATTCAGTGCCTGAGAGTCATCGGTGTGGAAACAGGCGGTTCAAACGTCCAGTTTTCTGTAGATCCTGAAACTGGCCGCATGATTGTCATCGAGATGAATCCGAGGGTGAGCCGCTCATCTGCATTGGCTTCTAAAGCCACGGGATTCCCAATTGCCAAGATTGCTGCGAAACTGGCCGTGGGATATCATCTGGATGAGTTACCCAATGAAATTACGGGAAAAACACTGGCAGCTTTTGAACCCAGTATCGACTATGTCGTTACCAAAGTCCCTCGCTTTGATTTCGAAAAATTCCCTACCGCAGACGGTGTTCTGGGTGTCCAAATGCAGTCCGTTGGTGAAGTGATGGCTATTGGCCGCACCTTTAAGGAAAGTCTCCAAAAGGCCTACCGCTCCCTGGAAACCGGTTTAATCGGTATGGAACCCAAAAAAGTGGTTGGTCGGGACCTGGACTTGAAGAAAATGCGCTTTGCCACCGCTTTTCGTCTGGTAAAAATCTGGAAAGCCTTTGAAGAAGGTGTCGACCTGGATACCCTGCACCAGATAACACAGATTGACCCCTGGTTTCTGTATCAAATCCAGGAGTTGGCGCTTGACGCACCGCCTAAACTTGAAGCAACCGATATTTCCAAGTATAAGCAACGGGGCTACTCTGATGTTCAGATTGCTGCCCGGTTAGGTAAATCTGAGACTGAGATTCGAGATTTCCGCATATCTACAGGTATTCTTCCCACATTTAAGGAAGTTGACACCTGTGCCGCTGAATTTCCTGCGCGTACTTCCTATGTTTATTCCACTTATGAAACGGAAAATGAAGTTACACCCCTGAAGGGTAAAAAAATCATGATTCTGGGTGGTGGACCCAACCGTATTGGACAGGGGTTGGAGTTTGACTATTGCTGTGTCCAGGCTGTTTTTGGTTTGAATGCATTAGGCTTCAAAACAATCATGGTAAATTGCAATCCTGAGACTGTCTCCACAGATTTTGATATCTCTGATCGTCTGTATTTTGAGCCCCTCACATTTGAAAATGTCATGAATATTGTTGACCTGGAACAGCCAGATGGCGTACTGGTTCAGTTTGGAGGACAGACCCCGCTGAATATCGCGAACCGACTTCAGGAAGCCGGTGTAAAGATCATCGGTACCAATCCTTCGGCCATTGACCTGGCTGAAGATCGCAAGAAATTTGGCACAATCCTGGATAAGCTTAAGGTTCCAGCACCAGCCTATGGAACAGCCCTGTCTATTGACGAGGCCATTTCAGTAGCCAATACAATTGGATATCCTGTATTGGTCAGACCTTCCTATGTGTTGGGTGGCCGCGGCATGGAGATCGTTTACAATGAGGACTCGCTTAAGAAGTATGTAGCCCAAGCAGCTCTGGTTAGTGGTGATCATCCTGTTCTCATTGATGCTTTTCTGGAAGATGCCTTTGAATTTGATGTCGACGCACTTTGTGATGGTGAAGAGGTATACATTGGTGGAATCCTGCAGCACATTGAGGAAGCCGGTATCCACTCTGGCGACTCAGCCTGTGTAATCCCCCCCTACCGCCTGCTTCCCAATCACCGCAAACGGATCGAGCAATATACCCGGGATTTAGCGCTGACCTTGAAGACGGTTGGCCTGATCAATATCCAATTTGCCATGAAGGACGGCACTATATACGTCCTGGAAGTCAATCCCCGAGCCAGTCGCACCGTGCCTTTCGTCAGTAAAGTGACAGATGTTCCTATGGCCAAAATTGCTGCTCAATTGGCCGCCGGGGTCAAGCTCAAGGATCTGGACCTCTCTCGGGAAAAACATGCATTGATTGCTGTTAAAAAACCTGTCTTCCCCTTTAACAAATTTCCCAAGCAAAATGTATTTCTCTCTCCTGAAATGAAATCTACTGGAGAAGTAATTGGACTTGATACGCGCCTGGGAGCTGCTTTTGCCAAGGCCGAGGTTGGCGCAGGGAACCTGCTTCCTACTAAAGGGGCAGTCTTTATTTCAGTCAATGACCACGACAAAAACGATACGATTGAAATTGCGCGAGATTTCCAGGAAATGGGATTTCAACTCATGGCCACTCAGGGCACAGCGGAGGTGCTCCGGGAAAACGGTCTCATTGTGCATGCCATCCATAAAGTCAATGAAGGTCGTCCCCACGTTGCGGATCACATCAAGAATGGTGAGATTCAGCTGGTCATCAATACACCTATGGGAGCACTTGCCCGCGAGGATGAATATGCAATTGGCCGCGCTGCTATCCGTCATAAGATTCCTGTCATCACTACTCTATCTGGAGCTAAAACTGCAATTCGAGGCATACGGCGTTTGGCCCTGGATGACCTTACAGTGAACAGCTTACAGGCTATTTTCAATTAGATAGTTCCAACGGTTCAGATCGAATAACTGTTATCTGGTCGCCTCCAACGAATTTCCATTAAAACTTTTTTCCTTCTTTTTTAATTGATTTTTTCCATCTGGCTAGACGGAAAAATGGTCTCTTTTCCTAATTAATTTAAACTCCGATAAATTTTTATTAGAACGATCTCTAAATTATTTTTAATTGAATTTTCCCGCAGATTCAGCTTACTTTTTTGCGGTAATTTCATACAAGTAATAAAATTTTGTTTAACAGATACCACCATGGTATCAAGGGGACCTCATGGCTGCATCAGTTATTCCATCAGAGTTACGCATTTCAACCGCCGATAATTTTGAGCTGTTTGAACAAACCTGGACTTGTGACAATGCAAAAGGACTGGTCATCATCACCCATGGAATTGCTGAACATTCTGGCCGCTATGACCATGTGGCACAATCCCTGGTTGCTGGCGGTTATACAGTCATTGGCTTTGATCTTCGCGGTCATGGAAAATCTTCCGGGAAACGGAACTATGTGAAATCTTTCCAGGACTATCTCAATGACCTCCAGGATGTGCTCAACAGAGCCAGGGAAAACCATGGGCACCTTCCTCTATTTCTACTTGGTCACAGTATGGGCGGTGGAATTGTTACCCTGTTTACTATTGAAAGACAACCAGATGTGAAGGGTCTCGTCTTGAGTGGACCTTCTGTCAAAGTCAGCGATGATATTTCTCCAATGCTCCAAAAGGTTTCAACATTCTTGAGTGCGCTTTTACCCAAACTACCTGTCTTAAAATTGTCCAGCACTGATATTTCTAGAGATCCTAAAGTTATTGAGAGTTATGACACTGATCCCCTCAACTATCGTGGTGGGGTGCTGGCACGAACCGGGGCAGAGTTGCTCGGAGCAACCAAAACAATTTCTGCAAATTCCTCCGCAATTAACCTGCCCATCCTAATTATGCATGGTGGTAACGATAAACTGGCAGATGTCAGTGGCAGCGAAATGCTTTATAAGAATGTCAGCTCTGAAGATAAAACAATCAAAATTTATGATGGGTTGTACCATGAAATCCTGAATGAACCAGAACGGGATCAAGTGAAGCAAGATATGCTGGCCTGGCTTGATGCACACATCTAAAACACTTAACCGCAGAGAGCAGAGAGGGCGAAGAGTTTTTGTTTTGCACCTGCAAAGCCATGGCTCTCCCTAATTTGCATTAATACAAAATTACATGAATAATACTTTCGTTTTGAAGGACAAAAATTAAAAATGGCTATTCTATCTATTGATCAGGGAACCACTGGAACCACGGTGATCCTGGTTGATCATTCTGGTCAAATAAGTGCCAAAGCCTATCGTGAATTCCAACAAATTTATCCACACCCCGGATGGGTTGAGCACGATGCAGAGGAAATCTGGCGAACGGTTGTAGATTGTATCGATGAGATTTACAAAGCATTTCCCGGCTCCATCGATGCAATAGGGATCACCAACCAACGCGAAACCACGGTTATATGGGACAGTGAATCAGGCAAACCCATACACAATGCAATCGTATGGCAATGTCGCCGGACGACACAAATTTGCGAATCGCTGGTGTCAAGTGAAACCCTCATAAAACAGAAAACAGGTCTGCCCCTGGATGCCTACTTCAGCGGAACCAAAGCGCAATGGATTCTCGAGAACGCAGAGTTTGATCCTGATCAAAGACTTATGTTTGGTACCATTGACACCTGGTTAATCTGGAAGCTGACAGGGGGTGAAGTCCATGCAACTGACTATACCAATGCCTCCCGAACCATGCTTTTTAATATTCATGAGCGAAAATGGGATACTGAGCTTTGTCGTCTGCTACACGTGCCCGAGATCCTGCTGCCAGTGGTCAAAAACTCTGCCGATGACTATGGTAGTGTTCGTTCAATTGCAGCCCTTGAGGGTGTTCCGATACGAGGCGTTGCCGGTGATCAGCAAGCATCACTCTTTGGCCAGCAATGTTTTCAAACAGGTGAAGTAAAGAACACCTACGGAACGGGCTGTTTTATAATGATGAACACAGGGTCTGAAGCCATTGTATCAGATTGTGGACTCATCACAACGCTAGCCTCTAACCCTGAGGGTAAGCCCTGCTATGCGCTTGAAGGGTCCATCTTTATTGCCGGAGCGGCGATTCAATGGTTGAGGGATGAACTCGGACTGTTGCAGACCGCTGCCGAAAGTGAAGCTGTGGCTCTCGCAGTTCCAGACAATGGCGGCATTTATCTGGTTCCTGCTTTCGCCGGCTTGGGTGCTCCCCACTGGGATATGAATGCGCGTGGCCTGCTAACAGGATTAACACGTGGCTCAAATCGCAATCACATTATCCGGGCAGCTCTGGAGGCCATGGCATATCAGACCAATGATGTGCTGCACACAATGGAACTTGAAACGGATTTGAAGATTACTGGACTGGCTGTAGATGGCGGTGCCACAGAGAATAATTTCCTCATGCAGTTCCAGGCAGATATTTTAGGAAAAGATGTGATGAGAGCACACAAGATTGAGACAACAGCCCTTGGAGCAGCCTACCTGGCTGGTCTGGCAATTTCGATCTGGAGCAAGGATGATCTTAAGGCATTTGCCACCCATAAAACAACATTCACTCCAGCCATGAATTCAGACGTTCGGATTAAGAATCTACAGGGATGGAATTCTGCAATTAAAAGGGTAAAATTTAAATGAATTCGACATCCAGCTTTTTTAGCGGGGATTTCACAGATAATGCGTTCGTCTTCTTTTCCCCCTCACATTTGATTGCACTAGCTGTCCTCTTTGGATTTTATCTGGTCCTCTGGTTCTTGAAAGACTGGTTCAGGCAGCCAAAAATCGATTTACGCACACGTTGGGTTGTGGCGGCAATCCTCCTGTTGCAGGAACTCAGCATGAACCTCTGGCATCTGAGCATAGGGGACTGGGATGCGGGTAGCACATTGCCCTTACACCTGTGTGGTGCAGGAATAGTTCTGGGGGCCTTCCTGCTGATTAATAAGAACTTCTTGCTGTATGAATTAGTATACTTCTGGGGACTGGGGGGAGCGATCCAGGCCCTTCTCACGCCAGATATCGGTATTTATGGTTTCCCGCACTACCGCTTCTTCCAATTTTTCGTGTCACATGGTGTTCTGATTTTTGCCAGCTTATATATGACCTGGGTTGCCGGCATGCGACCAACGCATCGATCAATCTGGAAGGTCATGGCTATCACCAATATTTACCTGGTCTTTATCGCTGGCATCAATTGGCTCACGGACGGTAATTATTTGTTTATTTGTCACAAACCGGTGAATGGATCCATCATGGATGCCATGGGTCCCTGGCCCTGGTATATCCTGGTTCTTGAGGTTGTCGCTATAGTTTCGTTTTACCTATATTATGCACCCTTCGCAGTATTGGATCTCAAAGTAAAGTTTTCTCGCAAACCTTGATTAATTAAGCAAATGTAACGCGCTGATTTTTCGACGTTTTATTTTTTGTCCATTCTGTTTCTTTTGTGACCCTGTTTTTCCCACAAAATTGATCAAATCCTGTTCGTGCATGCTGTTATGCGCTATGAACCAGGTAGGAAAAGCTGAGGGAGTTAGCAGTGCGTCCTTCCACATTGCCGTCGGTACAATAGGCTGCATTTGTGGTTGAAAATCCACTCGTTTTTCATGTCTGAAATCAATATATACTTGCTGATTCCGTAACTTGTATGCCCCAAAGCTCGATGAACAAGCGTGTGTAAGCACAGAGCTATCAACATGAATCCCTGACCTGAAACCCGCGTGGAAATAAATCTCATCATAGGGCAGAATAACTTTATACGTTTGATGTTTCATATATGGGCAAAACGTTTCTCCCACATTAAGGAATTGGAGCCCATCCCCAAAAAATGTTACATTGTTAAAATTATCTTTCAACAGCTCCTGAATTCGGGGAAGCACATGCTTTCCCAGAATCGTAACTGTAACCATATTTTCTTCATTCCCGTTATCATGAACACGCAATGAATAATTGTCCCAATCATAATTGACAGAATATGGCAAGCTCACCAGTAATTGTTCACGAATGAGCGCCCTGACCTCCCTCCTGGAGGCATGTGCAGGTATGTATAAGGTTGTGGTATGAATTTCAGGTGGATAGAGTAATATCCATATTTCAGTACTCAATGCAGGGATCCCAACGTTCTCAAAAATTGCCCTGATTCTCAGGTTCATCGCAGCATCTCCCGGTGTACGTCGATAAACCATCTCACTACCGCTGGTTCCTATTGGTTTTACATATAGGAACAATTCAGTTTTGTCTTTCAGGTAGGTAAAAAACAGCCTGGCTTTGTAATCTGATGCGTAATTCATTTTACTTTCCCATGTTTCGAGTTTTGTCCTCAGGGATTCAGCGAATACTTCCATTTGTGTCTAATTGATTGGTTAAAAATAGCATCAGATTGGATTCATGCAAGATATTTCATGATTTTTTTAATATTATATTAATTATTACGTGATTTTTATATAGTTTTGAGTGTCAGTAGTACTCCATGTCGATACGCCACTCACAATTTTTAACTATATTTTGATTGAATTCTCGTTGTGGAGTTTAAAACAATGAATATTTTTAAACATGAATAATTCTGACCAATTGGACTGTCAAAAGTTTAGACCCTATCTCCTAAAAAACTCTATACAGCACTATAGTTGGGGTACACGCAATGACAATGCATTCATCGCACACCTCCTGGGGATTGACCCCGAACAGGATTTGCCATTCGCAGAGCTGTGGATGGGGACGCACCCAAAAGCACCTTCGCTTTTGATTGATCCACAGCAAGGTTCCCATGATCTGGCTGAGTGGATTAAGGGAGATCCTGAGAATCGTTTATCGACAAAGCATTCGATGACCTTGCAATACAAACTACCCTATTTGTTTAAAGTTTTGTCAGCCTGCGAAGCTCTCAGTATTCAAGCACACCCGAATAAACAGCAAGCGGAACGGCTACACAAACGAGACCCGGATCACTATCCTGACGACAATCACAAACCTGAAGTGGCCATTGCCATTGATCACCTTGATGCGCTAGTGGGGTTTGTTTCAGCCGAACAATATGAAGCCATGCTTAAAAGAACCCCAGAAATCGCTCAGCTTCTCAAGGGCACCAATAGTGATATTGGGACCCTGAAAGCCAGTGTCCTCGGCTTACTCAGCTTGTGGGAAAACAACAACGATGAAGTAGAGGGATGCATCATGGCCCTTCACTCCAGATTGAGTGGGCAGGGTGAAACCAATGCTGGAGAACAACTGTTTCTTGACCTGGCTTCAGAAATCGGTTACCAGGATATCGGTCTCCTGTTTCTTTTCTTTCTGAACAGGGTCCATCTTGCTCCGGGTGAGGCTGTCTTTTTACCCCCTGGGGTGCCCCATGCCTACTTGAAAGGAAACATTATCGAGTGCATGGCAAACTCAGATAATGTGGTGCGGTTGGGTCTCACTGAAAAATTCTGTGATGCGCAGGCGCTGGCTGAAATACTGGTATTTGATGGCCAGACCGATTTCAAAATTGAAACCACCTCAGATGGTTATCTCAGAGAATATTTATCACCGACTCATGAATTTAGAATCAAAGGTTTGAACCTTATGCAGGGAGAGTCACGCGCTTTCTCATACCGCTCAAGTTTTACAATGTTTCTATTACTTGAGGGAGAGGTCAGCCTCCACTGGGGCGATGGCAAGAGCTCCTGCACCAGTGTTTACCGACGGGGGAACTCCTTTATTGCACCTGCCAACCTGAAGGAATTCACTCTCCAGGCTCGCAATCATTCCAAGTTGTTTATAGTAGATATCCCAGACAATCAGATTTAAGTCGACGCAGCCTGTACTCTAAACTTATCTGATACAATAGTCGGTTTCACGCTAGCCCACCGTAACATGAGGTTCACTGATTCACTCATATCATCAAGCTTAATTGGATCAAGATAAGCTGAGACCTTTATAAAATATTCATGATCACTGGACAACTCCTGGGTATTCACAACAACCAGGTTTGACACACTGATATAGGAATCTTTAGCTGCTTCTATGGTAAAAAACTTTTCCAACTTCTTGCTTTCAGAATTTAAAAGATAATAAACTTCATCTTCAACATCATAGCGAAAGCCATTTATGATTTCCTTACTCTGGACTGCTGAACCTTCTCCAGCCTGATATAGATCGAACCTGAAATGGAGGGTGATATTTTCTCCTGAAAGCAATACATCATCCAGCGTTTCAGTGAAGGAGCTGGCTAGCCTGGTATTGCATACAATTTCATGCTTGGCTCCCAGGTATTGAAGATCTAACCCTTCGAACCAGGGATTCGTTGTAACAACAGAGGAAAGGAATAGCTGGGTTACAGCAATTACGGAAGCGTTAAAGGTTTGAGTAATAAGGTCAAACATAGTTTTTACTCTTAATCAACTGCCGCTCAGGACTTGGCTGATAGCAGTAATCACCATAGTCAGTGTCATAACCGATCCAAGCGTCAATCCATAGCTGAGCAGCAACAACATCATCTTGGAGAGTGTTTTTAAATAGGATTGAAGATAAAAACTCTTCATTGCCAGGTACAGATAGAAAAGGCTGGCCAGAATGACCAACCACATCAGTACTTTAAAGTCAATCAAAATGGTTAGAATTAATATGCTAAAAATAAAGGCATGCACATGGAGGCTGAAGATGAGGTGCTCGATGTAGGATTTTTTTCTTCTCCAGTAAAGTGCTTTTAACTGCAAGGCGGCAACTGGTAGGAGTAAAAACATCATCTTGGCAAAGTTTTCACTAAAATTAGCTCGAAAATCATTCTGCTCCATATCATATTTGCTTTGTCCGATTGTCACTGACATTTCGGAGCTAGAAGTATCTGCCAGTGCTACTACTGAACCAAGAGAATCCGGTGGAGCGCTAATTTTTTCCGATTCTAATTCCCGGGATTGAACCACATTGTCGAGCGCGTCATCTATGTCCCCGGTTTCAGTAAACTCCTTTAAGAATTGATTATTTTTGAAACTAGGGATTAAAGCATCAATTGATAGTACCAAAAAGAAAAGCACACTGGCTACAAGGTAAATTCGAACCGGTGGTATATAGCTGATTCGTCTCCCTTTGACGTATTCGCTGGTAAGGAAACCAGGCTTTGTGAACAATAACCTGAGCGAACGTAACACACGGGAATCCACATCTAGTAATTCTTCAAGGAAATCTGCCAGAAAATCTTTAAAAGTGAGGCTGTAATCTTTATGCTTCTGTCCACATTCTGGACAAAATTTCGATTTCAGGTGCGTACCGCAATTTAAACAGTGATCGTTCAGGTCTTTTCTTGAAATTTGTTTATTCATAACTGAAGACTAAATTTAGATGGAAAAAGTGGCAGGGTAAGTCTTTTTTCATAGTAGCAACTATTAACAGGGATATACTGACAATTAAACCAGAAATTACAATTCGATCAATGCCTGTGGAAGCGTCCCTGGTAAACCAGCTTGAAGAAATGATCTTCAACAATCATCGAGTCACGGAACCTAAATTGAAACGTGTTCGCGAAAATCATCCCTTGTTGCTGGTGGCCTACTGCGAGAATCAGGCCATTGGATTTAAGCTGGGTTACCTGATCCCTGAGACGGAAAAGTTTTTCTCATGGCTAGGTGGAGTGCGCCCAGACTATAGAAGACAGGGTATCGCCCAGGCCCTGCTCATTCATCAGGAGCATTTTGCGCATGGACTGGGAGTCCCGAGTATCTACTTCACCACCTATGACAGATTTCCCGCAATGATCCAACTTGGAAAAAAGAATGAATACAGACTGATTAAATCAGAGATGGATGATGGAGAAATGAAATTCTGGTATGAGAAAGCGTTCGGCTCAGCACAGAAATAGCAATAGTGATTGCACGTAGCACATAACACCAATTCATTCTTTCCCAATTTTGCCTGGCATGTTAGTTTAAACGCATCGTATTAAGGAGATCTTGGATATGCCCAGTACTCAGAGGAATTACAATCTTAAGCCATTACTGATGGTCTGTCTATTTCTGTTGCCCATGCTTGGCCAGGCTCAACCCAAGGACAGCGATGTAAATGCCCTCCATCGTGAAATAGATAACCTCAGTGAAATGCTGACCCAGTTAAAGGCTGAGCAAAGCCGGGCGAGACGGATTGGCTATGAAATTGAAACCCCTCATAAGGATTATACCAAACACGACAGTCTACGTCTTGTAAGCCTGAAACGGAAGCAAGCAGAATCCCGCGCAAAAATTGATGAGATCACTTTGGACATAATCCAAATCAGTAAGCAATTAGAGGATCCAGGAAAACGCTATGCCTTAGCCAGGAAAATCCAGAATCCAAGGCAACGACCACTACCGTCTGTTGATGCTCAGGTAGCGGCAGATACCTCAGCAACCGTGAAGGTTGTCTCAGCGCGTTCAATCGACCTGGCCGCTGTAAAACTGGTCCGACAAGGTAAATCTTTGGATCAGGCTCGACTCTTGACCATTGACGAGCTCTCTAATGAGCAAGTATCAGCCTTTTATCGAGAATTACCCAGGGAAGACAGATATGAACTATATGATATCGCTGATGAAATCACACTATCAGAAGATGTCAAATTGCCTGATGCACGCCGATCAGCTCTATACTTTTATCTTTTCGCTAAATAAATGACCAGATTCGCTTTCCTCATAGTCTCTGTGCTGTTGGTCTCCGGTTGCACCACAGGAAAAATCTCCTATTACAAAACGGGTGATCTACATACCCGGACATTTCTTGATCATCAGCAGGATCGCCACGAAATTTCAGGTGACTATTACGAGGTAAAGCGTAACGATAAGGGGCAAATTCTCTCCGCTAAATATTTCTCATCCAGTCGCAATCTAGTTGAGAAGAGCACCTACAACTATAATCGCAAAGGGCAGTTGCTTCGACATCACCTCACCGCATATTTTGATGACGGACCACCAAGAATTTCCAGGGAATGGTTTTACCAGAATGGACGTGTCATCACTAGAGAAGAACAGTGGTTTACGCGATCCAGGTCCATGGAAAAGAAAATGACTCTGCATTATGATGCCAACCAGAAGGTCTTCTTGGAGGAAACCTGGGGGCTAGGCGATCGCATCGAAAGCTCAACTGAATTTTACTATGACTACAAGCACCGGTTGGATAAATCAAGACGAAACTTTTTCCTTCCGGATGGTAGCCTGCGGGATTATTGGCTCACCATTTACAATGATGAAATTCAAATTACCAATGAGGAACACTACCTCCCCGACAACTCACTGATAGGCTTTTATCGATATGCTTACCACCCCATGCAGCAATATCGTGAGCAGGAGGAAATACTCGATGAGACCCGCAATATTTTCATCTCCCGAAAATACGATAAATATGGCCTGATTCTAAGTGAAGAGGAAAGAGACCGTAATCTTGAGTTAATGAAACGGGTGATCTATGAGTATAACGACAAGCACCAACCACGGTCCATTCATTATTATGGCGCCGATGGAAAGTTGCTGAAGAAATCCAAGTACACGCAACCAAGGTATCTGGAAACCTTCAGAACACCTGGACTATAGGAGGTCTGCATATGAAAAAGGTACTGGTTCCACTGGCAGAAGGATTTGAAGAGATCGAAGCCATCACCATTGTTGATCTCCTGCGCAGAGCTGGAGCAAATGTTACCCTGGCGGCCCTGGAAAAACGCAATGTTATGGGTTCCCATGACTTGAAAGTCATCGCTGACACTGTCCTGGAGGAGGTAAAAAATGAGAATTGGGATTTGATTGTGCTTCCCGGCGGTGTCCCCGGAGCTCCCAATCTCATGGAAGATGCCAGAATCATAAAGTTGCTCAAAGACCAGGCTGCTGCCAATAAAACCTCGGCAGCTATTTGTGCGGCTCCAGCTGTCCTGGAGAAAGCTGGTTTAACCAGCGATAAAGAAGTCACTTCGCATCCTGCCTGGGCAGATCGCATGACTACTGCGGTTCATACTGGTGCCCGGGTTCAATCTGCTGATTTATTGATTACTGGCCAGGCCGCAGGATCTGCCATGGAGTTTGCTTTCAAGTTGATTGAAACCCTCTATGGACCAGAAAAAGTAGCTGAAGTAAACGCCGGGGTAATAGCGAAACTCTAGTTATCAGATAGGCCTTTAGTAAGTAGTACTAAGACTGTCGAACCACTTCCCAGCAATATCGAATGCAAAAAAAGCACCGGTGATGTGGTCTGCCCCCAAAAGTGGAACCAGATCTACACTGATCCCACCATTGGCTAGCATTGACTGATACACCACTTCTGAATTCTCATAAGGTACGATATCATCATTAGTTCCGTGTACCAGGCGCACTGGTGCAATGGGTCCCCAGCCTTCAAAAGAATTTTCAACCAGGGCTGCCTCAATGGTTGTTTCAGTACCGGCCAGAAGGGATTGTTTAAAATTTGTGGTAAACAGTGTATCAATAGAGCTGGTCAGTTGGGTGTTGATTGAGTCTGAACCAATGGTTCCATTAAAGAGTTCAGGCATGCGGGATGCATAGGGTTCTTGAAAAACATCTCCTAACATGTCCCACTCATAAACATCATTGTAAGCAGTTACCAGATAGGCAAGAAAGGCAGGATTATCATAGTGATCTTGATTGAGGATATTTTTGGTTGTCCCCAACAAATCGAATGGACCTGCCATGGGAGCAACTCCCACCAGGTCAAACTCTTCCACAAATTGAGTTTCCATGACCCTCTGGGTTGCCAGTGTCACATAACCACCTTCAGAATAACCTGACAGAAAAACCTTATCACTGAGAATCAACCCGTTGTCACAGGCATAAGCCCTACCAGCCCGGATCATATCAATAACCGGATTGGCGGAAAGTTCAGCATGGAGATAGGGGTGTAAAAGATCGGACTCCCCCAGCCCTATATAATCTGGTGCAACCACCATAAATCCCTGCATGGCCATGAGTATTCCATCGATGGCGTAATAAAAACTTGTTGAGCCAACATCGCTACGCTTGATGGTGGTTCCATGTTGCGTGCTCACAATGTCGAGGCTATCCACATCAATGGGAATAAACATGGCACCCGAAACCGGGATCAATTCACCATTTTTATCAGTGGTTTTATAGGATACTGAATAGACGCCAACTGTCAAATCTTCGAAATCGAAGGGCTGGAATGGTAAATAGGAAGCTAGGAGTGCTTCCACCTGATCAGAGGTAATGTTCATAACAAATCGAGCATCCACCAACTCGCCTGGGACACCCGTTGGAATGCAGGAATTGATTTCAGGTTCTTCAACCTGATCATCTTCGCAAGCAGACAGCCACAGTAATGCACTGAGTATTATCATTGTGTAGCGCAGCATATTTCTTGGATATTGAGACATGATTTTCCTAAAATTGACTCATAATTACAAATTCATCATAGCGGGTTTCCAATTCTGATTCATCCAGGTAGGTAATACCATCAACTGAAAAATCTTCGACACAAAAGGATGCCAGAACAGAGCCAAAGACGACTGCCAGTTTCATGTTATCAAAGGAATGATCCTTGGATTGTGCCAGATAACCAATCAGGGCACCAACGAATGTATCACCAGCCCCTGTAGGGTCCTTGACTTCATCAATCACCAGACCAGGAACACTGAAAACCTGACTTTGGTGAAACAATAGTGCGCCATGTTGACCCTTTTTAATGACCACCCACTCTGGACCCATGGCCTGCAGTTTTTTGGCAGCCTTGCCATAGCTGCGCTCATTGGTGAGCATTCTGGCTTCTTCGTCATTGATTACCAGCATATCCACCCGCTTCATCAGGGCGAGTAAATCATCCAGAGCAGTGTCAATCCACAGATTCATTGTGTCCAGAACTACAAAAGCATTTGATTCCAATTGATCCAGTACATGATTCTGTAGTCCAGGATGAATATTGGCCAGGAGGACATAGTCAGCATTTTTGTATGTGTCAGGTAGGATGGGATTGAAATCCTCAAAAACATTCAGATCCGTGAAGAGGGTGGTTCTGTCATCAAAATTGTCAGCATAGCGCCCCCCCCAGCGAAAGGTTTTACCTGCGGCGATTTTCATGCCATCCAGATTTACATGGTGATCCTTAAGCAGGGAAATCACGGAGTCAGGGAAGTCGTCACCAACGATCCCCACAATGCCTGCTGTTGAGAAATAACTTGAGGCGATAGAGCAATAACTGGATGATCCACCAGGGACTTCAGCTACTGAGCCAGCCGGGGCTTCGATAGTGTCAAGGGCAAGAGAACCGACGATGATAAGTGACATAATATTACCTTAATAGTTTGCGTTCACAGTTTAGGTGCGCAAAATGGTTCCTATTCCGTGATCCTCCAATGAATTTCCATTGAGAACACTATTTTCTCGGCTAGATTCTCCACATGAAACGCATAACAATATTACTACTGATAGGCCTGGTAACTCTCATATGTGCCCAGGATTATGAATTCTATAATCAGAAACTAACTGACAAGCAGAATGAGCAGGCCATTTATCTGGAAAAGAACCTTATGGCGACCTGTTGTTTTGGGGGCCCTGTCTATATGCATGGTAAAAACCAGCGGACTGAGGAAGCCAAAATAACAATCCGACGCATGCTGGTTGAAGGCAATACAGTTGATGAAGTCCTGGATTATTTCAGGAATACCATAGACCCGCGTACCAACCAACCCTACGGGAATCGCATTCTCGCTTCACCCAAGGCCAGTGAAACCATTGGTAAAGTTTCTTACTGGATGATTGTTGTCTTCAGTGTTATCGGGTTATTGATTCTGGCATATGCTCTGAACAGACTTAAATCAAAGCATGGGTCACCGACATCCGAAACCGATATGTCAGAAGACACGCTTAAAAAGATTGAATCCGAACTTTCTGATTTAGATTAATTTACTGACTAGGATTTAGAATCTGAAAGGCTATGGAGTCTATCCCTGATCCTGGCGGCTGATTCATAGTCTTCTCGCGATATAGCTTCCCTGAGATCCTTCTCCAAATCAAACTGTAGCTCTGCTCGCTGCGTAATCTCATTGACATTTTCCGACAATGTTGCTTCAGCAGTGCTTTCGGGCTGATTGGTAACAGGAATGGGGATGGAAGCTTCCTCAAAAACAGCACGCGCCACCCTGATTGGGGCACCTGATCTCAAAGCCAGGGCAATTGCATCACTGGGACGAGCGTCCAGAATATCAATTTCGTTACCCTGCCTGATGTTGAGCTCTGCGAAATAGGTCCCTTCTTTCAATGACTTGATCACCACGCTATCCAGGCCATCTGTCATATTGGTAATTACTTCTGATAGTAAATCATGGGTCATGGGTCGATCCAGACTGATCTGTTCCAGGGCAAGGGCAATAGCCTGTGCTTCAAACTGCCCTACAACAATAGGTAAACTGCGTTCCTCGTCCTCACGAGCTTGAAGAAACAGGGTATACCCCGGAGTTGCAGCCTGGGCAAAAAAGAGAATATTTTTTACAATTACTTCGATCATATCATCACCATTACAAACATAGTCCCGAACCGGGGGCAATGTCAAACCTTCAGGGGAGAAAATAGGGTATCTCCGCTAAAATGTGATCTTTAGCACCCTGGAGTCAATATTAGAGTATTTGGAGGAAGGATTAATTAACGCGATTGAGGATTATATCTGACAGCGCTTTCAGCATCCGGGTATCCCTGAAAGTGGTCATGGCCAAGAGTGCATCAGCTTCAGTGACCCAGCTCTGAACCAGGGCCTGAGCACGCTCGATGGTACCATGGTCAATCATCCACCGCTTGACCAATTGTCGATCTACATCACTGAGTTGTCCATCACCATTTTGAATCAGACCCCATTGATCCAGTTCATTCTGGGTCAGGTTCTTTTTCAGGTCCAGCCAGATCCAGGTTTTTTTCTCATTGAGAACATCGCTACCCAGACTTTTGCCCATGGTTTCAGCTGATGAGGTGACCTCCAGCAGATCATCCTGCATCTGAAAGGCTCTGCCCAGAAGCAACCCGAAACGAGAGAGTGCATTAATAGCAGCCTCCTCGCCCTCCCCCACAATTCCACCAAGTTTGCATGCCAGCTTGATGAGGGCCCCCGTTTTAAGGTCAATCATCATCTCATATTCAGAAGGTTCAACATCCACCTTTTGCTCGAACTGCATATCCCAACCCTGCCCTTTGCAGACATCCATGGCTCCATCATTAAAAGCTCGGAAAATTTGTGGGAATTTCTCATCACCAAGATCTGCAAGTAGCTGATAAACATAAATAAGGAGTGTATCACCACTGAGCAGGGCCCGATTGTGATCAAACGCTTTGTGAAGTGTTGGAATGCCTCGCCGAAGCTCATCACCATCCATAATGTCATCATGAACCAGGGAGAAGGTATGAAAAATTTCCAGAGCCGCGGCTACCACTACAGCTTCCTGCCAATCACCACCAACCGCTTCTGTGGCAGCCAGACAAAGTGCTGGACGGAGCATTTTACCCTCAGCGTTCAATGCATAGCGCATGGGTTCAGATAAATAGGCTGGTTCATCTGCAAATACTGGATTGCTCAGGTGTTGGCGCACAGCAATTCGCCATTGATCCAACTTATGTTTAAGTGTGCTATCCATATGAGTCTATCGAATACCTTCCAGTTTCAGAGCCTGTTTAGAGTCGCTTTAAAATATTATGGTTACCAATTAAATCTTCAATTTTACTAATACCAGTCCCAAACATGACCATTTTCAAGGTCTCTTTCCAGACCCGTAGCTCTTCAACCACAAGCTCAGGATTGGCTTTGAGGGCGGGCTTTAGCAACGGACCTGCGATACCCCCCAGGTCTGCTCCCAATGCCAGCGCTTTGGCCAGATCCATGGGTGCTGTCAAACCACCACTGGCAATAACAGCGGAGGTGGTCTCCAGATTTTCTAGAACCTCAGCTGTTGGCTCTCCCCAATTGGCAAATTCATGGGCAGACCGCTTTAGAGTCAGCTTTTCCTGTGGCAAACGTTCCCGCTCAATTGAAATCCAATTGCTACCACCCGCCCCGGCAATATCGATGGTTTTCACCCCAACGGTTTCAAGCTTGTGAACCACTTCGGTGGACAGGCCCTGCCCCACCTCTTTCACAATAATGGGCAATGGAAATTCGCGAATCCATCTCCCTATGGCAGCAAGGGCTCCTTTGAAGTCAGTATCGCCCTCGGGTTGAAATGCTTCCTGGAGGGGATTCAAATGTATGATCAGACCATCAGCCTTCAAGTCCTGACAAAATCTGGCTACATTATCCATTCCCTTAGAATAAATGATCTGTGCAATCCCCAGATTTGCCAGCAGAACAACAGTTGGCGCTTTCTCACGAGCAATAAGGAAGCTATCCCGATGTGCTTCATGCTCCATGGCCGCTCGGATACTTCCTAGACCTAATGCACATCCTACCCGCTCTGCAGCTTCACCCAGAGATGCATTAAAAGCATAACTCTCCTGAGCACCACCGCTCATGGAACTAATCAGCAGCGGAAACTGAAGGGGCTTTCCCAGAAAAGTTGTTGAAGTATCAATCTCGGAAAGATTTATCTCCGGAAGGGCATTATGAATAAACCTCCAGCGATCAAATCCGGCTGAAATGGAAAATTTTAAGGCATCGTCCTGCGCAAGTTTGAGATGGTCGCGCTTACGTTGCTCAATGTCCCTCGTCAAGGCGAACCTCGCCAAACTCCGCGATTTTGTTCATCACCAAGGTCTGGATTTCTTCCATGCGTTCAGCAGTTTTGGCTTCGAACCTGACAACCAGAACAGGTTGTGTATTGGAAGCTCTTACCAATCCCCACCCATCACCAAACCGGATGCGTACACCATCCACATCAATACAGTCATAATTTTCCTTGAAATAGGCCGCTGCATTTTCAGCAATTTCAAACTTCTCAGAATCTGAGTTACAGGTCAATCTGATCTCTGGTGTTGAATGATATTTTGGCAACTCATCAACCAACTCAGAGAGTGGACGATCAGTTTTAGAAAGTAGTTCAAGCATCCGGCCACCATTATAAATGGCATCATCAAAACCATAATATCTGTCAGAAAAAAACAGGTGGCCACTCATCTCACCGGAGAAAGGTGAATTGAGGCTTTTCATATGCGTTTTGATATGGGAGTGTCCAGTTTTGTACATGACGGGAGTTCCACCAAATTCAGTGATTTTTTCCTCAAGCGCTTGTGAGCACTTCACATCAAAAATGATATGGTCAGCTTTGGATTTGATCACGTCCTGAGCAAACAGAATCATCTGATAATCCGCCCAGACAACATTGCCCTTCTCGTCAATAACACCCAGACGATCAGCATCCCCATCAAAAGCCAGACCTGCGTCATAGCCCCCACGTTTAATTTCGTCTTGAAGGTCCTTCAAATTGGCTGCCACTGTTGGATCAGGATGGTGGTTTGGGAAGGTCCCATCCACATCGCAAAAGAGTGCTGTCACTTCACACCCCATCCGTTCATAAACATCAACAGCACAGAGCGCGGCAGCGGCATTTCCACTGTCAACCACAATACGCATGGGGCGCTTAAGATCGATGCCCCTGACGATATTGTCAGCGTATTCAGCCAGCAAATCATATTCAGTTGCTTCACCTTGACCCACTTCAAAATCATCAGCCTTTATCAGGGCCAACATATCCTGGATATCTGGACCAAAGAATGCGAGTTGGTTAAAAGTAAGTTTAAAGCCATTGAACTCAGGCGGGTTGTGTGAACCGGTGATCTGACAGGCGCCATCTACATCATCAAAATGGAAAACGCTGAAATAATTTCCAGGCGTTGGCAGAATGCCAATATCCATGACATTAATACCCGTTGAGAGGGCTCCGGCCTTAAAATATTCCTTTAGCTGAGGTGTGGTGAGGCGAACATCCCCTGAAAGTGTAATTTTTTTACCGCCACGACGCTTCACAATGGTTGCAAAGGCACGGCCCAGCGCCACCACTACTTCTTCAGGAAAGTCAACGGCTACTTCCCCACGGATATCATATTCTCTAAAAATAAAGTCATTTATGTTCATCTGGTGTTTCTCCTGTAAACCTGGTGATCATTCTCAAGTGTGTGATTTTTCCAATTCTTCTACAGCCTGCCGAACATTTCCAGCATAGCGATCCAAATATAGTCGGCTTTCTTCCGCTGAGGCATGGCTTTTCTGCATGACCAGAGCAACTTTAACATACTTATCAGATTTTATGAGTAGGTCAGTTGCTTCTTCGTAGCTGCAACTCGTGATGGTGGATACGATACGGCGTGCTCTGTCCTCAAGCTTCACATTGGTGGCTTTCAGATCGACCATTAGATTCTCAAAAACTTTTCCGCGCTTTACCATGGCCGCAGTGGAAATCATGTTGAGGACCATTTTGGTAGCTGTCCCGGACTTCATTCGAGTAGAGCCAGTGACTACTTCTGGTCCCACGGGTACTGAGATAAGCACATCTACATCAATATCGATATGGCTGCGGTCGGCACAGGTAAAAAAGACGGTAGAAGCCCCCAACTCTCTGGCACGCTCCAGGGATCCAAGTACATAGGGTGTCACTCCACTGGTGGCAATACCCATGACTACATCTTGTTCTGTTACTTTTATATCATCCACCAGTTTGCGACCATCAATGGGAAAATCCTCAGCACCTTCAACTGCTGTGCGCAAGGCGGTGTCGCCGCCGGCGATAAATCCCTGAACCCGTTCTGGTGAAGCATTAAAGGTTGGTGGAATTTCTGATGCATCCAGAACACCCAATCTACCAGAGGTCCCTGCCCCAACATATATCAGACGTCCATCACCTTGAAAGGCTTTATCAACAAGTATAGTTGCCTGTTCAATATCATCGATTTGTTCAGCAACGCGGCTGGCAATAATCTGATCTTCATTGTTAATAATATCCAGAATATCGCGAATGGAGGCAGTATCCAGGTTCATACTGTTGGGGTTGCGTTGTTCTGTTAATAATTTTCCTAATTTCGATGTCATGTGATGTTTTTACTCCCCGTGACGGTTGGTCTGTGTCGATAATACTTGCCGGGTAACCCTTTCAAAGGGCTCCCTCAATTCGGCGGCAATTATACATTGGAACATGTTTGTAAACCAAATGATATCAACCGCTTTCACTCCGGAATAATGGGCACCCCTAACATGCGCCTGGTATTGGTTGATCATCCCGGTTGCCATCAGCGATACGAGCACGGCCAATTCTCGATCCTGGAGGCTCAAACCCGGTCTTGAGAGCACGCGGCCATAGCCATCCTCAATCATCCAGCGGGTTAAATCGGGATGCAGTTCATCCATCACCTCTACCAATCGTGGATGATAGTCCCCATAAACTGTTCTGCTGGTGGCTTCACCGGCTTGCTTGCGATCTTCAATGCGTGTTTCAACACCTCCTGCAGGATAAAATGTCCGCAGCTGCTTCAGGGCTTCAATGGTTTTGGGGAATCCGGCAAAAAGCAGGGTCTGCAAAATGGCTTCTTCCACCGCTTCCAGATCAAGTATGCCTTCACATCGTGAGAGCGAATCTTTTAATAATTCCTCATCATTAAGGCTGGTACCGGCCACCACCATCCCCAGTAGCAATTGACGTTTTCGAACCTCGTCTTGCTCTGAGGACCACTCCCTCAGCAACTGTGAGCGGTGTGAATTTGGATTCGATGAAACAGTCATAGGCTTATAGGATAATCGTCATTAATGGGTATAAAACCAGTATTTTTTGCTTCGCCGGTAATTCCTCAAACTACATTCAAGTAAAAAGTGTGGTCTATTGTTCAGGCTTGAAACCAATTATATTATAAGTATGTTAAACGTGAATATGAACCACAGCATAATATTTAGTTATATCCCTGAATGATTGAAATCATCCTTGCCATAATCGGTCTGATTCTCAGTTTTATCTTTGCTGGCGCAGAGATAGCACTCTTGTCTTCAAATCGGCTCCAGCTCGAAGTCTGGCAACGTCGTTCAGTACGTGGATCTACTTCTGCCATGAAGGCCAGTCAGGATCCAGAGCAGTTTCTTACCGCCACACTGGTAGGAAATAATATTGCTAATATTCTAACCACCTCTTTTGCCACAGTTATGTTGATCCGCGTCATCCCTTATGAAGGGTTGATCCTACTGATTATATCAGTGAGTGTGTTGATCTTTGGTGAAATAATTCCCAAAACCCTGTTTCGTGAATTTCCCAATGCCTCTATGTTATTCTTCGGTCGTTTTGTCAGAATTGCCGAGATCATTTTTTATCCGCTGACCGTAATACTGGGGTTTTATCGTCGCAGGGTTTTGCACAGTGATGAGGTGGAAAGTCAGACCAACCTTGATTCAGAAGAACTGCATCTGCTCTTTAATGATCCGCGTGAGGAGAGTGGTGTAGATGTGCATGAGCGTCAAACTATTGCGCGTATATTTACTTTCAAGGATACCAGCATTAGTGAGGTGATGACCCCCCGACCTGACATGACCTCTGTATCCATAGACAGCACCATGGAGGAAGTAGAATCAGCCTTTCTGGAATCCGGTTACTCCAAGCTTCCGGTTTATGAAGAGACCATTGATGACATTAAGGGCATTGTATTCCTACATGACATTTTTCGGGGTGCGAAAGAACTGCGGGAAGTCATACGTGAAGCCTATTTCGTCCCTGAGACCAAAGCAGCCGATGAACTGCTGACTGAATTGCAGGCCAAAAGGTTATCCATCTCGATTGTAATTGACGAATATGGTGGGACTGCGGGACTCATTACCATGGAAGACCTTTCTGAAGAATTGTTTGGGGAATTCACCGATGCTTTCGATGAAGAGGACGCCCCTGTACGCACCCTTGAAAAAGGGTTTCTCATCAAGGGAAATGCTGAAATCGATCTACTGAATGAACAATATGATTTTAACATTCCCCCTGGTGAATATGAAACCCTGGCCGGATTTCTCATCGAAAGCCTTGGGCATATACCACAGAAAAATGAACAATTTCTCACAGAAACAACCCGCTATGTGATCTCTTCCTCTACTGCAACCCGCATTGAAACCGTCTTCGTACAAGGACGCTAACCAGAGAACCAGGTTGGGCTTTATTTCACTCATAGATCGCTATCTGATCCGGGCTTTTTTTTCAACCATGTGGACCGTGCTGATTGGCCTGGTTGGCATCTTCACCATTGCAGATTTTGTTGAAAAGATCGATAACTTCGTCGATGCCGGCGCAGGCGCTGATCTTATGCTGGTCTACTACGGCTACAGCCTTCCCTACTTTATAGATATGGCGCTGCCCATGAGCATGCTGCTGGCAACTGTATTTTCCCTGGGTAATCTGAATAAAAACTATGAGATCGCAGCAATGCGGGCCTCGGGTATCAGTATGCTGCGTATTGCCAGACCTCTGCTCATCCTGGGAATAATCTTTACTGCTTTTCAATTTACGTTTCAAAATTTGGTCGTCATGCCTTTCAACCATCAGCAAAAGGAAATCACCCGCAATATCCTCAAGCCGAAAAAAAGCCCGCGTAGATTGAAAGAGGTGGTGCGTCAGGATTTGAATGGAAATATAATTGTCATCAAGTCCTTCGATGTTAACAGGAATGTGGGTAAAGACATTTCCATTCTGGCCTACAGAGATTCCGGTATCACGGAGCGCTGGGATTTTGTTTCACTCACCTGGAATGATTCACTGCACACCTGGAACAAAAGCGAGGGTTTAAATCGTCGGTTTGATGCTGAGGGGCGTCTCCTGTTCTCAGAAATAAATCTCACGGACAACTTACCGGTTACCATTACCCCTGCTGACATTCGCAAGGAGCAGATACGGCCCAACGAAATGAATATTTTTCAACTCGGTGAATTTATTGAAAAGAAAAAAGCGCTGGGGCTAAATCCCCATCGTTGGGTTGTGGATTATCACTTCAAGTTGGCTTTTGTGATGACCGGATTCATTGTCATTTTTCTGGGAATCAGCTTTGCATTGCAGGGCACCAGAGAAAATCTGGCGCTGGGAGTTGGCAAAAGTGTTATCGCTCTATTCGTGTACTACATCTTGCTCATCGGTGGTCAAAAAATTGCCTACAATAGCTCCCTCTATCCCGTCTTTGCAGTCTGGTTTGGGAATATTGTGCTGTTTATTTCCGGGACCTGGCTTTTCTCTCAAACTGCAAAAAAATAAAAAAACCGGGATACCCCGGTTCAACTTAAATCACCTGAATTTTGCTTGCTGAATTAGCGTTTGAACTGGAAGCTGATGCCAAACTCAATACCTTCGGCTGTGGCAAATGACATTCCACCCAAGAGCTTGAGCGCCAGGTCTGCATCAAACCAGATGAGATGGACACCGGTCCCCAATGAGGCTTCACGACCATAAGGCCCGCCAAACGCCATACCTGATCGAATCGGAACCATTTTAAATCGTATCCATTCTGCAGCAATGGCCATTCTCCAGGATTGGTTGGCAAAATAATAATCATCCAGACCAGCAGAGATATCGGCCATTAAGATGAAATCGTTTTTGTACTGGTAGCTCCCACCAAAACGAAACATGGCGGGATAATTCATGCGGATACTGTCCGGTGTTGCAACGGGTTGATCCTGAAGATTAAAGAGACTATCTGAGTTTGCCAGGGCACTGGTTACGTTCACATTTTCCAGTTCCATGCTATACAGTGTACTCGCTGAAAAAGATGAACTATCAGTAGAAATCTGAAACATATCTCTTACAGGCACCAGCGATTCGATGAGACCAATATTTTTGGCGATAAAATTATCATCATTGCCCCAATTGATAAACCCGATGACATTGTTGATGGCTAGCCCAAATTGCCAATTGTTGATTTTACGCGTATTGAAACCCAGATCAATGGCCATACCATTGCCACCAATGGCGCGGGTATAACGGTAGAAGCCGTCCGATTCAAGACCGGTAGCCTGGGTGCTAAATGTTCCACCTGAAGAGTCAATACCGGCAAAACCAATTCCGGCCAGATACTTGATGGTGGCACCCACGTTGTATTTTTCGAATGGAATAGCGAACGAAAAGCCAAAATTCGTAACCATGAGCAGGTCCTGAGCCAAGGCCAGGTTAAACGAGCGACCGATCTGATTTCCCTCCATGACTATTTCAAACAGCGCACGGGGAATCGCATTTCGGGAGTAATACTCCACACCTGAGGTGAAGGCATAATTGCCTACTGAAAAATTGAGGACAGGTAATGGCAAGCTCAGCCCCAGACCAAAAGCGAGGCCTTCTTCTGGAATCTCAGATAGCAGGAATTCTTTATGGGTCATATCTCGACCGATCATTTCTGTTTCCAGATCAAAAGGATCACCATTTCTGTCACCAGTGAAATATTGATTGAATAGCGCCAGCGACATGAAATTATTGAAGGCTGCTACCTTCACATCAATCAGGTCAGCGCTAAAGGTGAGGTCTTCTGTATACCCAAGGTTGGCGGGATTGTAGCCAATGGCCGAGATTCCCCGTGAGCTCACGGTATAGGCATTGCAAAGTGCCAGACCGCGGGCATCGATATGGGCCTGCCCGAATGCTGATGCAATCAATAGCATTCCCACCAGGGTAATCTGGATCAATCGCTTCATTGGGTAGAATCCGCCTCTGAGCTACTGAACATGGGGCCGGAGTTCATAATGAATTGCATGAATGCGGTGACATCAATCCCGGCAGAAAATGGTAAGAGGGCCGGATTGGGTGTCTCCGCCAATACAAATTTCGTAGCGATATAGTGGTCCTTAGCCTCGACCAGCCACCCCAGCTCACCGTAGTCCGTGACATCCAGCATGAGCCAGAGTTCGGTTCCATCTTCATTGAGGGTCAAATTGTACAGACTATCAGCAACAGTAGGAGGATCCAATTCTACGTAACTGAGGGCGGCGCTTACATCAGCAAAACCAGAATCAGATTTTGCCAGCAGGAATGTGTCCAAAAAGGCGTATTGTTTATGCTTCAGAGTGCCATAGGTAGAGTCGGGTTCCTCATCATCCAAATTAAAATCTGCCGAATATGAGAATGAACCAGAACCCTCATTTCCAGGATAAACCAACCCTGTGTTCTCATCAGCAAGCCCAGCAGGAATTTCCAGCTGCAAGGTCTTCACCACGGGGTGAAGAATGAGTGTATCCAGATTTAAATCTATGGTATCGGCGGCTCCGTCATCATCCAGGTCAGCTGAAACCAGAACGCGATTTTCTAAACTACTATAAAACGGAAAATATTGAATATCGGAGACCAGAATCTCCAGACCAAACCCCAGACCAATATCGCTAAAAATAATGGTATTAATGGTTGACGAAATGAGCATATCCGAATCATCTGGTATGCCATTACTTCCAACCAATTGTTCGATAGTACTGGAATCCAGGGCGGCCATTTTTGAAAATGTTGGTGGCATAAACTCAACCCCGGAGGCAATACTCAGCAGGAAAGGGATTTCAAATCGCCACTGTCCAGAAATTTCGGCACCGGCGGTAATTGATGTTAGTCCATCTGGGGATATCTGGGCATCACCACCAACAGATACCACATCAGGCATCATGGCCATAAGATCAACAATATTGCTTCCAGGTTCGAAATGTTGAACAATGGTTTCCGTATCCTCTACAGTTTTTCTAACATAATCGCGGCTGATCCGAATTTCAGTACTTGAGGGTTCACCAGCTGCCCCTGCATCAAAAAATACAGAGTCCGGATCTAAACTGACTACCAGACTATCGTCATCTCGGAAACCCTTGACCTGCAGACCAAGTCCAGGTGAGACCCCGAATTCATTTTCCAGTGTTATGGCTAAAATGGCTTCACCAAAGGTGATACCTCCTACCAAACCTGGGAGACTGAGGGGTTGCTCTTGCGCACTAATTTCGAAACTGATATCAAAGAGACCTACAAGATCAGCAATTTGTAGGGTAGTCATTTCTACCTGTACATCCATGGTCATTTCTTGCTGGAGGCGGTCGTAAGGAATGGAAACGGGTCCACCATCCCCACTAAAGACAATTACCGTCTCAATCAACAATGAATCCAGAGGGGTGTCATCCCCCGTGGTATTTGTAAGCAGGTGGCCATCCAGGACCACAGTGGTATCATCATAAGTGCTATCGGGTAGCTCAAAATTAATTTTTTCATACAGCCCTAAATTTTTGTGGGCTTCACTTTCGTAAAAATTGTGGAGCCTGATTTCCATGGAATCAATGTCTAGGCCCATTTGGTTATCAACAGAGATACTTAAACGATTGGTGTCCATCCCGGCGGATACATGTTTAAAACTGGCTGAAACGATTTCTACGCTAAAGCCTTGACCAGATTCATCCTGGGAACTGGTATTCATCTCCTGGGTGGTAACGATAGTTGTGTCAAGCATATTCATCTGAATGCTTTCAAAACTGTCGATATTGAGTGCGAAGTTATAGTGAAAGAAGGGATCTACACCCTGGGGAAAGAATAAGGTATCGGTCTCATTCCCATCGATATTTGCGGTAAACTCAAAAATCAAACTATCATAAACCGAAACACCTGCCAGACTGGAAACCAGGACACTATCATCCTCTATTCCATCCATATAGGGTGGGATCACACCAAAGAAGTGATTGTGCAGATTCGTTGTATCGCCGTTGGCCTTCTTCGTATAAACGACCAGTCCAGTGTTGGTAGCCCCCAGCGGTAACTGACTATTAACAGTAGAACTGATTGAACCGGATTCAATAACAATCGATTCAAAACTCTCTATGGGGATACCTGCCGGCAGGGTGCTCGGATCTGGGAGCAGCCCAAAGGCTTGCCTGACAGGCGGCATGCTAAAGGGGTCAATCCCAAGGGTACCAGGTAGTCCCTGAGTGGTATCCTTCTCGCATATAAAAACAGGTGGATCTGTTCCACAATCTTCGCATCCACCTAGATCAATTGGGCTGGCAAAACTTGAAGTTATTACCCATTCATAGCCAGGTAAATATACATCCTGATCATTATTCATGTCATCGGGATCTGTGCCGAAAGACAGAATTATAGTTTCTGTTTTTGTGGCCTCGTTGTCTTCACAAGTGGCTGCAGGGATTCCAGAAAAACTATACTCTGTTACCAATCCCATATTTGTCATGACAATAGTGGTATCCAGTGTGTCCATCTGGATGCCAGTATTAGGCGGCACCAAAGCCCCCAGATCAAGAGGACCAACACCCAATGAGTTAGGATCCTGGCCTGGAATTACAAACATATCCTCAGGCAGAGTAATGGGTGGTAACTCATTCTCAAGTGTGATATACAAACCACCCGGATAGTCGGACAGAGTATCCGGGAGTAAAATATCCATAAACCCATCGCTATTGGTATCTACTGAATCTCCATAAACCTGGATAGTTCCGGTTGTATCTGATGATAGCAGCCCATCAAAAGGATAATTCTCAGAAACAAGGGGAATGGTCAGGGTCATTTGCCAGGTGGGTAAAACCACCTTGGTTGGTAGACCAAAATCACACTGGAGTACCAGTACACCCCAGATAATGGCCAGCGTTAACCCGGCGATTCTGCCTTTAAATTTCTGAAAAATAATGCTAGCCTTTTCTAGTACCGATAGTGTTCTGGTTTGAAGGGGCCCTTTTGAGGAACCCCAAGATAATCAGCTTGATCTTCAGTGAGGTCTGTCAAATGGACATCAAGATGGGCCATGTGCAGTCGGGCCACTTCTTCATCAAGTTCTTTTGATAGGACTTGAACACCAGCTTCAACTGTTCCCTCATAAAGTGCCATCTGCGCCAGTACCTGATTGGTAAATGACGTTGACATCACAAAGGATGAATGACCCGTGGCATTGCCAAGATTTACCAGGCGACCACGTGACAGCAGAATGATTGACTTGCCATCAGGAAATTCAAACTTATCAACCTGTGGCTTGATATTGGTCTCTGTGATTCCGGAATGGTTCTCCAACCAGGCTACATTAATCTCATGGTCAAAGTGACCAATATTGGCCAGGATGGCATTGTCTTTCATTTTTTCCATGTGCTCACCACGGATAACATCTTTGCAACCTGTAGTAGTGACAAAGATATCACCAAATTCAGCGGCTTCTTCCATAGTCACAACCTGGAACCCTTCCATACTGGCCTGTAGGGCACAGATGGGATCAATTTCTGTCACAAAGACCTTGGCCCCATAACCAGCCATGGATTGGGCTGAGCCCTTACCTACATCGCCATAACCGGCAATAACAATCTTCTTGCCAGCCAACATGATGTCGGTACCACGCTTAATACCATCGGCCAGAGATTCACGACAGCCATATTTATTATCAAATTTGGATTTAGTTACCGAGTCATTGACGTTAATGGCCGGGAATGGCAAACCACCCTCTTCCATCAATTGATAAAGACGATGAACTCCTGTGGTGGTCTCTTCTGACACACCTTTGATCTCTGCGTGCATTTCTGGATGCTGCTCCAGGATCACCTGGGTTAAGTCTCCACCATCATCCAAAAGCAGGTTGGGACCCTGGCCGTTGAAATCCAGGGTCTGATCAATACACCACCAGTATTCTTCTTCTGTCTCACCCTTCCAGGCAAAAACTGGAATACCTAAATCTGCAATTGCGGCTGCAGCATGATCCTGGGTTGAATAAATATTGCAACTGGACCAGCGCACTTCAGCACCCAATGCCGTCAATGTTTCAATCAAAACCGCAGTCTGGATGGTCATGTGAATGCAGCCAGCAATACGAGCACCGCTGAGGGGTTTGGCATCACCATAACGCTTTTTGAGCTCCATAAGACCGGGCATCTCTTTTTCAGCCAGGAGAATTTCATCCCGCCCAAATTCAGCCAGGTTAATATCAGCTACCTTGTAATCTATTGTCTGTGTTTCCATATATTCTTCTTCGTGGAATCCGGTGTGGGATTCCCTTCCTCTTTTGTTGGTACTTCTAGTTTATTCTAACCACTAAGACACGAAGACTCAAAGTGTCATAAATAAAATTTGTGTTCCTGCTTGACCTGGTGTTTTCGTGGTAAGTCATTTACCTGTCTATTTTAAGGCCTGCTTAACTTCATCTGCCAGATTTGTCTTTTCCCATGGGAATTCATCCCGACCAAAATGGCCATATGAAGCTGACTTCTGATAGATCGGGCGCTTTAGATCCAAATGACTGATGATTTCAGCTGGTTTCAGTGGGAAGACCTTTCTGACCATGGTTTCCAATTCATCATTGCTATGTGTTGATGTACCATGTGAATCTACCAGAATGGATATTGGATCAGCCACTCCAATGGCATAGGCCAATTGAACCGTACAGCGTTTAGCAGCCTGGGCAGCTACAATATTCTTGGCAATATAACGGGCCATGTAGGTGGCAGAACGATCCACTTTGCTGGGATCCTTACCTGAGAAAGCACCACCACCGTGAGGAGCATAACCACCGTAGGTATCCACAATAATTTTCCGACCCGTTAGACCGGCATCACCCTGTGGGCCACCGACAACAAATCTACCAGTGGGATTAACATAAACCTTCATGGTCTTATAGTTCACCAGGTCAGATGGGAGTACTGGCTTGATTACATGTTCCAGAATGTCCTTGAACATCTCACCTTTGACATCAACACCGTCCTCATGCTGATTGGATATCACAACCGCATTGATGGATTCAGGTTGATGGGTCTCTGAATTGTATTGAATCGTGACCTGGGATTTGCCATCTGGTCTGAGATAAGGAATGAGACCTTCCTTACGAACTTCGGCCAGACGTTTGGTCAAGGCATGCGCCAGATAGATAGGCATGGGCATCAGCTCATCAGTTTCATCGGTGGCATAACCAAACATCATACCCTGGTCACCAGCACCTTGCTCATGGTTCTGATCATCAACTCCGCGAGAGATATCAGGAGACTGTTTATCGATACTGACCAGAACTGCACAGGTTTTGTAGTCAAAACCCATCATTGAATCTGTATATCCGATACGCTTTATAGTCCCACGGGCAATCCGTTGGATATCTACATAGGCTGAGGTAGTTATCTCTCCACCAACCATTACCAGGCCAGTGGTTACAAAGGTCTCACAGGCAACCCGGCCTTGAGGATCCTTTTCTAATATGGCATCCAGAATCGCATCAGATATCTGATCGGCAATCTTATCTGGATGACCTTCTGTTACGGATTCGGATGAAAATAGATATGACATCTAGCTGTTCTCCAGTATTGTTCTTTTTTGAGGGTTTTGCTCGTTAGCAAACACCCGTTGTATCAATTTAACTTAAATTCTGAGTAATCTCCAACATTGATCGCCCGAGTCTCACCTTCTACCTGAGCATGATCGCCAATGAGTGAATCACTGAGGATCATGTTCTTAATCACTGATCCTTTACCAACAATAGTCTCCGATATAATTGCCCCTGTCACTTTAGCCCGCTTATCAATCGTCACGTTTGGGCCAATGACAGAATCTTTAATGATGGCTTCAGCGTGGATAAATACGGGTGGATGAATGATTGACCCGTTGCTATGCTCTGTGGACAAATGATGATTCAGCAAAAATCGATGCGAATCGAGTACAGATTCCTTGGTTCCACAATCATACCAGCCATTGATTTCAATAGCTCTAATCTTTTCCCCATTTTCAATCATCAACTGCAATGCATCAGTCAGCTGATACTCACCTCGCGTTTTAATATCATCTGCTATTAGTTTTTCTATTGCCGCCTTTAGAACCCGCTGATCGTTAAAGTAATACATGCCGGCTAGAGCGAGGTCGGACCTGGGATTTTCCGGTTTTTCCACAAGATTTGTGACGGTATCATCCTTGTCTATTTCAGCCACACCAAATCGACGCGGGTCTTCCACCTTGACAACAGCAATAGCATTTTCACCACTATTCACAAAACCTTTAAAGTCCACATCAAAAACGGTATCACCCAACAGAATCAGGACACCCTCATCCTTGTCCTCCAATCCCTGCAAAACCGCATGCCCCAGGCCTTTGCGTTCGGACTGATAGGGGTAGTCCAGGCGAAGATGTGAATAGTAGCGATTTACATACTCCTCGACCTGCTCACCCTTATAACCAATAATAACTGAAACTGAACTGACACCAGCATTTTCGACTGCGTCCAACACATGTCCTATAAGGCGTTTCCCAGCCAGATTTATCATCACCTTGGGTACATTCAAAGTGTGTGGACGTAGGCGCTTCCCAATTCCAGCGGCAGGTATGACGGCTCTCATTTGCTATTTCCCTCCACCAAACATATCAACGTTAACATTCACGTGCTCTAGATACTTCTTAGGATCAGCTTTTATCTCTTTAACGATGGCATTGATATTAACGGTAATACTATCTAACCGCTGGTAAAGTGAATCTGATGTGGTAAGCTTCCCGAGACTCGATTTAGGATCCTTAAGTCGCACACTCAGCTTATTCAAATCTGTACTTATCTTATCCAGACTGGCCAGTGAACGTCCCAGCTTGTCCTTGTTGTCATCAACCACGGTGTTCAAAGTGAGGGAAACCGATTTCAGGTTTGTAACGATGGTATCGATGTCTTCGCGTTTAGTATCTACCATGAGCTCAGCCTGTTGCAATGCCCCCTTCATGGATTTTAGTCCTGGTTGAATGTCTGCGACCATGAGTGAATCGATCAGCCTGGCTGTATTGTGGATAGTGTGTAAACTGGCCTGGACATCTTCCTCCATGGACTGATTCAGTAAAAGTAGTGTTTTATTGAAGTTGCCCAATAAAGTTTGAAAATCGGTGGAGATGGCTCCCGTCGTTTCAAAAATATCTTCCAGACCACCTGCAAAGGTTCCACGAAAGATTCCATGTTCACTCAGACGTCTTCCAGAATTCCCGGGACTTACTTCAACCTTTTTGGAGCCCAGAAGCTCCTGGTTGGAGATGATAGCAAAGGCATCACTGTAAAGGGTAATGTCCTTGTCCACTCCAATGATAATATCGACGGAATCCTTACGAACAATGAAGTCGTCCACCACGCCTTTGGGCACACCTGCTACGGTGACCGGGTCGCCTTCTTCCAATCCACTGGCTCGGGCGACCCGAACCGTATAATATCCTCTTGAGGAAAATATGTCATACTTCTTTCCCCACATAATTCCCAGTACCGTGATAACCAGGATTATCAGTACGACTATACCGACAATTATCTCTTGTCTTTTTTCCTCAGGTCTCATTGTTTTATGCTTTCCTGCCCCATTTACTCTTCATCAGAGGATTCTACAAACTGTTTATCTGGATTTATGGGACGTTTCCATTTATTTCTATGCTTCTGAAGTTGTTTACGCATCTTTTTAACAACAAAATCCACTGATTTTGATAGATCCTCAGAAGTTTCCTTGGCCATGAAAGTTTCGCCTGGTACATTCAAAATCACCTCAGCAATATAATCATTTTTACTCTTATCAACGATCATCTTGCAATTAACAATTCGATCATACACGGGTTCAAGACGGTGATCAATTTCGGTCTGGATATATTCCCGAGTTTTCTCTGAAATGTCAAAATGACGGGCGACGATGGTTACCTTCATAGGCTCCTCCAGTTTTATGGTGATTAACGAACATGTTATTTTTTTCCTGCCCTTGGGTGGGCCATTTGAAACGCTTGCTTCATTTTATCAACTTGCACGTGAGTATACACCTGAGTCGTGGATAAGTTCGCATGACCCAGCAAGTCCTTCAGAGCCATGAGATCAGCTCCGGCATTAAGTAAATGGGTGGCAAAAGTGTGGCGCAGAACATGGGGGCTCATCTTTTTCAGTTCAGCGATGGCTTTAATGGCTTTTTTCACGCGCAATCGAATCCCATCAGGGCCAAGTGGTGTACCATTTTTTCCCAGAAATAGTGGTTGATTTGCCTCCCTTACCCCAAATTTATGTTTGCTTGCATATTTATATTCATCAATAGCATCCCAGGCGTATTGTCCCACTGGAATGATCCTTTGCTTGGAGCCTTTCCCTAGTACTGTTACTGTACCCTTACTGGGGTTCAAGTCTGCCAGGGTCACACCTGCCAGCTCAGAGATTCGCATTCCTGTTGAATAGAACAGTTCAACCATGGCCAGATCCCGCTTTCCCATCCAGCCGTCAGTCTCACTCAATTTTTCTAAAACGGCCACAATCTGATTCTCTGACAAATAGCTGGGAATAACACCTGGAAGTTTGGGCGTATGCACGTAAGCTGCAATGTTCAAGGTCACAATACCCTCACGATGGAGATATTTAAAGAGCGACTTGAGCGCAGCCAGTTTTCTGGCTACGGATCGTGGTTGCTGATCCAAATCTCCTGAGAGATGCCCCAGAAAACTTCGCACAACCCCTCGGTTTATCTGACTTGGGTTGCTGAGACACTCCTCATCATTATCCTCCAGAAAGTCACAGAACTGGGCCAGATCAATACCATATCCGCGCAAGGTTTCAGGTGAGTAGCGCTTTTCCACCTCAAGCCAATTTAGAAAGGCTTCGATATGCTGTCGCAGGGTTGGCTTCATCCGGATTTGCTTTCAGCCCTCAGGACGGCTAGAACCGCTTCCATGTCATCATGAAGCGGTGCCCTCAGATCCATGGTTTCGTTGGTCAGGGGATGCTGGAAAATCAATCTCCGAGCATGCAGGGCCTGGCGATTGAGCATTGAGAGTAAGCGAGCAGCCAACTGCCGGTTGCGCATATTCAGTTTAATAATGTTTGAATTCCGCCCCCCATAGTAGGGATCACCAAACAGAGGATGATTTACGTGGGTCATATGAACCCGAATCTGGTGGGTTCTCCCAGTTTCCAGTTTAACGCGTACCAGCGTTAGAAAATCAAAACGTTCCAAAACCTCATAGCGTGTCAGTGATGGCCTTCCGGTATCAATGACCGTGAATTTTTTGCGGTTTTTGGGAGATCGACCAATGGGAGCATCAATATCTCCCCTGTCATCGGGAAATTGTCCCCAAACCAAAGCATAATAGTACTTCTCAATGGTCCGCTTTGAAAATTGCGACCTGAGATTGCCATGGATACTGTTGTCCTTGGCAGAGATGAGTAGACCAGAGGTATCCTTGTCCAGTCGATGCACAATACCAGGCCTTAACAGACCATTGTCATTGGAGAGGTGTTCACAATGGTAGATCAGTGCATTAACCAGGGTGCCAGTGGAGTTCCCTGCACCAGGATGAACAATAAGCCCGGCTGGTTTATTCACAACAATGAGGTAGTCATCCTCATATACTATATCCAGCGCTATGTTTTCGGCATACAAAGTCGGCGTGTAGGGCATATCATATTCAACCGTGATGTGTTCACGGGGCTCTACCAGATGACTGGCTTTGATTGCCTTACCGTTGGCTCGGATCTTACCAATCTTCAGCAGTTTCTGGACCTGATTTCGGGTGATGTGAGAGGGTAATCGACTTGAAAGAAATTTATCTACCCGAACGGGTTTCTGCATAGGATCAATGGTGATCTCATAAGTCTCTGTAGTGGAACGATGTTGTTCAGCCTGGGTAGCCAGCGTGCTTTATTCCTAACTGTTTTTATCTGTGTGGGGGTATTATGAAAGTGGAATTATCCAATATATGCACTTAAAATCTTGTGAAGTAAATATAGCTTTAAGCCATGAGAATAGAAAGCCTAATGAATAACTGCTTTTGCAGTTTATAGGTCAAGATGAAGGATTGGTTTCAGCTTCTACAGCTGCTTGCTTTTCCTCTTTGCTCTCAATAAAAAAGACATAACCCAGGTAGAGTACCATGCCAACATTGACCGCACTATCCGCAATATTGAAGGTGGGCCAACGGGTAAAAAACAACCAGTCCGGCCAGTCAAAACTGATAAAATCCACAACGTATCCCCGAATGAGTCGTTCAGGAATATTCCCGAATGCTCCTCCCAGGATAAACGCAAGTCCAATGCTGGGGATAATGTGCTTATCTTTGTACTCCCAGAGGAGATAAAACAACAATCCCATAGCAAGAATTGCCAGCCCATTCACCACAGGCATGGGTATGAAGGACAGGCTGAAAATCATATTATAATTTTCAGCATAATCCAATCTGAATAGACTTCCATCTGCAGGCCAGTATGGCTTCCCTTTAAGGGCGACTATGGCCCAGTACTTGGTAGCATGATCCAGAACTACCAGCACCGCAGTAATACTTAGATATTTCAACATTTGTTTAATGGCGTTCGATTCCTACTTTGAAATTATTCTTGGCAATCTTGAATTCTGCCTGAAATCCACCTGCATTTGCTTCGAAGGAAATTGCCTCCGCCAGGGTTTCATTGGCGATGTAGTCCTGATGCTCTTGTATAACCGTTTGCATTTCTTCGGCAACATCGATAAAAACACGAATACGGTCGGAGACATCAAATTCAGCATCCTTACGCATATTCTGGACATTTCTGATAAAATCTCGGGAGATACCCTCACTGATCAATGCTTCAGTCAACTCAGTATCTACAGCCACCACAATTCCAGCTTCTTCAACAACAGCCTGTCCTTCTGGTTCAATGGTGGACACCATTAGTTCTGTCGGCAACAGGTCGAAAGCATTGGTACCATCCGAAAGGTGGATAGTCTCTCCCGCTTTGGATTGTGCCAATAACTCCTGGGGATCTGCAGCTAATATCAGATTTCGAATAGCACCCATATCCTTGCCGTACTTGGGTCCCAATAGTCCCAGATTTGGTTTGATATCATATTGAACCAGATCATCAGCAGTTTCCACTACAGTCATGGTTTTGATATTCAATTCTTCAAGAATCTGATCCTTTAAATCTGCTGCATACGATTTGTCAGTAGCATCTGGGAAGTAGACTGAAATATTGGCCAGGGGTTGACGTACTTTCAGGTTGGCCTTGTTTCTGGCAGCTCGGCCCAGTTCAACTGCTTTGATAACAACATTGACTCGGCGCATGAGTGCTTCATCCAGCCAGCGCTCCTCCACTTCAGGAAAACTACACAGGTGGATACTCTGCGGGGCGTTTGGATCAAGCGCAACTACCAAATTCTGGTACATGGCTTCGGTAAAGAAAGGTGAAATAGGTGCAATCAGTTTAGTCAATGTCACCAGCGCCTGGTACAGCGTATGATAGGCAGCCCATTTGTCCGTGTCATTTTCACTCTTCCAGAAACGACGACGGGAACGACGGACATACCAGTTGGACAATTCATCCACAAAGCGATTGATCTTGTGCATGAGCTTGTCAGCCTGATAGGTGTCATAGTCTCTGCGGGCCTGACCAACCAGTTGGTTCATCCGGGCCAGTATCCATTTGTCCAATTCAGTCAATGTGGATTCATCCAGGGCTGACATAGGATCAAATTTATCAAGGCGAGCGTAGGTCACAAAAAAGGAATAGGTGTTCCACAGGGTAAGCACCTTGCGACGAACTTCGTCTGCTGCACCATAACCAAAGTTCAGATTATTCACAGGCACTTGAGATGCATACATCCAACGCATGACATCCACACCCATTTTTTCGGCTGCATCCTCAAACCAAATGGCGTTACCAGCTGATTTGTGCATGTCATCACCCTGCTCATCCTTAACCAGAGCATGACCCATGATAGTTTTGATGGGTGGTTTATTCTCCATGACAGTACTCATGGCCAGAATGGCGTAGAACCAGTTGCGGAACTGACCGGGCAATGATTCAACAATAAAATCAGCCGGGAACCAATTTTCCCAGTACGCAGGATCCTTGCGGTAGTCCATTGTGGAATAAGGAACAATACCTGCATCCAGCCAGGGGTTGCCTACATCTGGCACACGTGTTCCTATAAGACCTGTTTCGGGATGCTTAATTTTTACATGATCAATCCAGGGCTTGTGGGGACTCTGACCCTCAAAATCTTCCCAGCCTTCGACAGCGAGTTCTTTCAATTCCGTTTCAGAACCAACGACAAAGAATGATCCATCCTCAAAGGTCCAGATGGGCAAGGCCAGACCCCAATAACGCTTCTTGGAGATCATCCAATCGTTCATGTTTTTGAGCCAGTCCAGCTCACGCTCTTTTCCGTAAGAGGGAATCCAATCGACCTGTTTGGTGACTTCTGCAATCTCGTGGCGTAATTCGTCCATCTTGATGAACCATTCATCCACGGGACGAAAGACCAGCTCAGTACCATGGCGCCAGCAGCAGGGATAACGGTGAGTGATAGGTTCTCGTTTGTAGCGCAAACCTTTTTGTGATAGATCATCAATGACTGCATCACCGATATTCATCACGTTTTTACCCGTCCACTCTCCAAAACCTTCCAAATAGTTGCCAAATTCATCAATAGGTTTAATGACCTGGAATCCTAATTCTTTGGCCAGGGCATTATCTTCTTTACCACAACCTGGAGCGATATGCACAATTCCAGTACCATCACTCTCAGAGATTTCATCCCAGAAAATGATTGAATGATTGATATCCTGTTGAATGGGGAGCTCATCAAACGGCCCGGTGTATTCCCAGCCGAGCATGTCCTTACCCTTGATGGTCTCAAGGATTTCATAGTCTCCCTGCAGGACAGATAGCCGTCCCTGTACCAGATAAAACATCTCGTCGCCCTGTTTGACCTTCACATAATCGAGATCAGGATGAACGGCAGCTTTGATGTTTGACGACAATGTCCAGGCAGTTGTGGTCCAGACCAGGAGGGACTCATTTTCACGACCCTTCAGGGGAAACTTCAAATAAATGGATGTATGGGTGAGTTCTTTATAGCCTTCTGTGGCGATCTCATGCTCAGAAAGTGCTGAACCACAGCGGGTACACCAGGGCATGACATCATAGCCTTTGTAGATAAATCCACGGTCAAATACTTTTTTCAGAAAGGCCCAGATGGTGTAGTTGTTTTCATCGGACATGGTGAAATAGGAATTATCCCAATCCATCCAGTACCCCATGCGTTTGGATTGCTCAGTCTGAACTGCTGAAAATTTGCGGACCCGTTCTTTACATTTATTAACAAAATTTTCGATACCATATTCTTCAATATCTGTCTTTGATTTGAAGCCCAGGTCTTTTTCAACCTCAACTTCAACCCACAGGCCCTGGCAGTCGAAACCATTCTGATAACGAAGTTCCATCCCCAGCATGGCATGATATCGTTGATACAAATCTTTGTAGGTTCTACCCCAGGCATGGTGAACACCCATGGGATTGTTGGCAGTAATAGGACCATCTAGAAATGACCAGCGTGGTTTACCAGCATTCTGGGCTCTTAGCTTATTGAAAATATCTTCCTGCTCCCAGAAATCGAGCATATCGTGTTCCAGAGCTATAAAATCTACTTTGCTGGATACTTCCTTCATCATGAGTCTATGTATTCCTGTTCCATTTTCCCGTTACTTCATCCTATCAAATCACAGCCTGTTAAAGCCGCGCAATATAATCGCCGCATTTTCGACATGTCAATGGTATCCCCAACTTTCTATGCTGTGCGAAAAAATTGAAATTTTCAGTGTGCTTTAGTGGTTGTGAAGCAATTGCTGACCAAAAATGAATGACCCCGAGATACATAGAAGGTACTCGGGGTCACAGTTCGGTGTGGAGAAATGTATTCGTCTTATCTAACTAAAAAATGCACCCTAATCACCTAATGTCAGAGCTACAAAGAAGGTATTATCATTGTCACGCCTGACCAACAAGAGGATAGTATCTCCTGCGTTGAGGACCTCGAGTCCCTTTTCAAAAGCTGCTTTGGTTTTGACGGTTTCAAGATTTCTCACATTGGGTCCCATTTTCTGAATCAAAAAGCCCTTACGGATGTTCTTTTTGAATGCTTCGCTGTCTCGATCAACAGCTGAAACCAGAACCCCATCCTGCGATTGTGAAAAATTGTAAAAGCGTAGGCGGTCTCGATTGGGTGTTTCCACAGTAAAGCCGATATCAGTTTCTTCTGTCTGGGGTGGTCCTACCGCCACACCCTCTTCAGGTAATTCACCTAAGACTACAGAAAGTGTCTTTATCTTACCTTCTCGCATGACCTTCAGTTTTTTCTTCTCATCAGGTCTCTGGGTTGAGACAAGCATGGGGAGTTGACGGGAATTTGCCACTTCCTGGCCATCAAATTCAATAATCACATCACCCTGTTTCAGTTTTGCATCTTCAGCAGGGCTGCCGTCCAGAACTTGACCTACCAGAGCACCCATGGCTTTATCCAACCCAAGTGTTTTTGCCATAGTTGCATCCACTTCCTGAATATAAACACCCAACCAGGCCCGGGTAACCCGACCACTGGAGCGCAAATCCTCTACAATGCGATTCACCAGGTTAATGGGAATGGCAAATCCGATTCCCTGGTAACCACCACTGCGGGAAGCAATGGCTGAGTTCATTCCAATCAGTTCACCATCCAGGTTAACCAGCGCCCCTCCTGAATTTCCAGGATTAATGGCCGCATCAGTCTGGATAAAATTCTCATAATCATTGAGCCCCACCTCGGATCGCCCTACAGCACTGATGATGCCCTGTGTGACGGACTGAGAAAGACTACCTGAGAAGGGACTGCCAATGGCCAGCACCCATTCACCGACACGAATATCATCTGAATCACCCATTTTCAGCGGTGTTAGTTTTTTAGCATCAACCTTGATCAGGGCCACATCTGTCTTATGGTCAGCCCCAATTATTTTGGCATCCAACTCGGTATTGTCAGATAGTTGAACCTTGATATTCTCACCTTTCTCAATGACATGGTTATTGGTGAGGATGTAGCCATCTTTGCTGATGACAATTCCAGAGCCCAATGAAGTGCTGCGCATTTCCTGGTCACCATCTGGTAAAAAGGGCCAAAGCTGTTTGGGTAGCATATCCTGATAGCCTTTGAATTGATCAAATGCAGGGTGTTTAAATACTTGCTCGCTGGTGATGGTCACTACTGAAGGTGAAACGCTTTCAGAGATATCTGCAAAAGCGTTACTCAGGGCCTGGGCTACACTGATGTCTGAAGCCGTGAGTTTATTGGCAGGTATTAGCAATGCAATGATCAGGAAAGGTATTAGTCGTGGTATATATTTTTTCATGTAGTACTCCATATTTTTTGACAACCCTTTGTATGCCCTCTGACTGGAAAGGTTTCAAGGAATTTAATATGGGTCTAGGTTCTACTATCCTTGCATAACTTTTCGAATTAGTTTGAGCCATGACTGGTAGAGATCGAGTAAATGCAGCGCTGCAAAGAAAAGCGACATCAAGAGTTCCCGTGGGAGAGATTGGTGGCGGATATACTGAATTAATTGTTCAAAAGCTTTTGGCGGAGGACTATGAAACTGGTCCTGATGCTTACTTTCAGAATCACTTGAAACTCCGTCAATTACTGGGTGCTGATATCGTTGGAGCTCGTGTAACCGGGCCTGAGGTTGTGGTTACCGGCATCCACCCTGACTGGCAGACTGAAACGTACCGGGATTTTTGGGGTGCGACCTATACTCAGCCACCTGAAGCCACGGTCCAGTTGGTGGAGCCCATAGCCTCCACCCCCGAAGCATTGGTTGAATGGACGCCTCCTGATGTGAGCCAATTTGATAAATCACCCATTCAGCGCTGGAAACAGGATACAGACTTTTTTGTGTTAGCCACGTTGAATGCGGGGTTTGATCTGGGTTATGAAATTCTCGGTTTTGAACGCTTTCTCATGTGGACCATGCAGGCCAGAGATGTGATGAAATCTTATTTCAGGAAACTCATTTCAACCAACCTGCAATTAGCACTGATGAGTGCTGAAGCTGGAGCAGATGGAATTCTTATTGCTGATGATCTGGCTTTTAATACCGGGACTTTTGTTGATCCCAATTATTTACGTGAGGATTACTTCCCCCTCTTGAAGGATATGATCGGCAAAATCAAAGCTACTGGCCTCCCTGTTTTTTTCCACTCAGACGGTGATCTGCGCAGCATCATTCCTGATCTGATCGATTGTGGCATTGATGTATTGCAGTCCTGTGATCCCAATGCAAATATGGATATTCCCACTCTAAAAGAGGAATACGGACAACAATTGGCCTTCATGGGTAATATTGATGTGGATCTTCTGGCAAATGGAACTCCTGAGCAAGTCCGCCAAACCACAAAATCTTTAATACGGGATGCCCGTCAAGGTGGTGGGTTTATACTGGGTGCCAGTAATGTGGTGGCCTCTTACTGCCAACCAGAGAATGTGGTAGCCATGTACAAGACAGCACATGAGGAAACGGAATGACCAACGCGGTACAGAGTGCAATAATACTTGGAAACATCAGATCCATTCAGGATGATATCAGCAACCTTCTGGACGATGGCATTTTGGCTCAAACTATTCTTGATGAACATCTGCTGCCTGGAATGACAATCGTGGGGGAGCGTTTCAAGCGTAATGAAATGTTTCTGCCTCAGGTGTTAATGTCTGGGCAAGCCATGCAAACGGCCATCGATATCCTGAAGCCGCATTTACTGGAAAACCCAAATCAGGAAAAGAAACTGACGGTAGTAATTGGTACTGTCAAAGGTGATATGCACGACATTGGTAAAAATCTGGTGCGGATAATGCTCATGGGGGCTGGGTTTACCGTTATTGATCTAGGTGTAAATGTGCCTTCCGCCCGCTTTCTGGAAGCAGCTGCACAAAACAGTGCCCAGGTAGTATGCCTCTCTGCCTTACTGTCATCGACTATGAACAACATGAAAGAGATAGTACAGTCTTTTCGCCATGACCCAAAATTAAAAGACACTCTCATTCTTATTGGTGGGGCACCGGTTAATTCTGATTTTTGCGAGTCTATCGGAGCTGATGGATACGCCCCAACTGCACCTGGAGCTGTAAAACAGATTCAGAACATGATAGATTAACTACTACTGGGGGATCCACTTGAAACTGATTAAGCTCAAAGCCTTGAACAAATTCTTCATAACTCTTTTCATTGTTGTAGGATTGATAATACCGCAGGATTTATTTGCTGTTGAATTGGTTAGCTATGATAATCACACACCTACATCTGTATATATTCTGGTTGCCATGACCCTGACAGTTGTTATCACATATTGGTATGGACATCGTGATAGTAAAAGGATTACACTTGAAGAAACTTATGCCAATGTACATCCTGAGGAATATCTGTTTTCTCCAAGCCAAATGAGTGAGTATAAGGCTTTGGCTGAAGGTACGCCGCGGTTAGCCTATATTCAATCCTTCTGGGAAACTATGGATCCCACACCAAAAACAATGCGCAATGAAAACTTAGAGAATTTCATGGAAGGGGTTGAATATACCAATCGAACCTTCAATGATCCCACACTGCCTGGGTGGCTCACAGATAGAGGCAGATTCTATTTGCTCTATGGCAAGCCCGATTATATCAAGCAACACCCATTCGAGAGGGCGGCAGAAACAACCGAGCTTGAGATTTGGTATTATAATCGTCCTGCTGGGGGCAACCATCTCCCAATGATCTTTTTGGACTTTAATGCAGGGGGCATGTTTACCATTTTTGAAGATCACAGTTTATACGGACATTATGAACAGGTTTTCTCAACGGAATTAGATTCACAACCAGGATAAGAAAAGTATGATAACCATTATTTCCCCAGCCAAAAGCGTCAATTTTGATGAACCTGCACCAACAGAAGTGTTTACCATTCCTGAATACCTGAGCCAGAGTAAAGATCTCGTTCGACACCTGAAGCGCTACAAAAAACCTGAGTTGATGGAACTGATGTCCATCTCTGAGAATATTGCTGATCTTAATCTGGCACGTTTTAAGGCTTTCAAACCCCCATTTAACCTGGAAAACTCAAAACAGGCCCTATTTGCATTCACCGGGGATGTATACCGACATATGCGCTTGAGTACTTATGATGCTGAGCAACTTTCCTTCGCTCAAAATAATCTGCGCATTCTATCTGGACTCTATGGCTACCTGCGTCCTCTGGATCTTATACAAGCCTATCGATTAGAGATGAAAACCAAATTAAAAACAGACCGCGGCCCAGATTTATATCATTTTTGGGGAAATAGAATTACCAAAGCGCTTAATCGGGATTTAAAGGCAACAGAGTCTGCAGCCCTGATCAATCTGGCTTCGAAAGAATACTCCAGAATTGCCAATTTCAAGGCAATCAAAGCACCTGTTATCAATATTGACTTCAAAGAGGTGGAAAACGGTAAGGCTAAGGTTATTGCCATCTTTGCCAAGTGGGCCAGGGGTATGATGGCTGATTATATCATCCAGAATCAGCTTAAAAATCCTGAGGATTTAAAACGATTTGATCTTTCCGACTATAAATATTCTGAGAATGACTCCAGCGAAAATCAATGGGTTTTCACCCGCCCCCGTCCTGAATAATAAATGCTGAATTACGCGCTTACAACTGGCAGTGTTATCGTAAAAGTAGTACCCTGGTCTGGTTCACTTTGAACTGTAATTTCACCTGAGTGGTCTTTTACTATGCTTTTCACAATAGCCAGTCCAAGCCCGGTACCACCATGCTTCTTGTGAGAGAAAAATTCATCAAACACTTTCTCTACCACTTCAGGTTTCATCCCATGCCCGTTGTCTGAAACCTGTATCACAAGTCTCTCACTCTCAATACTGCTGGTAACGGAGAGCACCCCACCTTCGTCCATGGCCTGTATGGCATTGTTGGCCAGATTTTCAATTACACGATAAAAACGATTTGGATCAATATTTATTGATACTTCATTGGGGAGGTCTGTCACCAGGCTCATTTTCCCCTGGACCAGATTGAACTGAATATTCATGAGCGTATCCTGGATGCATTGTGGAAAGTCCAGAACTTCTAACTTAAGGTCGGCACTGCCTTTCGTAAAAGCCAGCAACTCTTGAGCCAGGGTATTGAATTGAATGACCTGTTGTGAAATAATCTTGGTATACTTTACTATCTCTTCGTGGGGTTGTTCCTTCAGACCAATGAGCTGAGCAAATCCGGCAATGGTGGTCATGGGATTCTTCAGATCATGCAGAATAGTTGAAGCCATCCGCCCAACAATGGAAAGGCGTTCATTTTTAACCAGGGCCTGACGGGTTTCATTCAACTCCTGAATTGTTTTATTCAGCTCTCGGTTTTTTTCCTCAAGGACAGAAATGAATGTACTGTCAGTGCTACGAAGATAGTTGGAAATGCTACGGGCCACCTCCAGGGTGAATTGGGGGAAATGATTAACCAACTCCAGAAAACCTTCTTTCTGGACTACAAGCACTTCGCTGGGTACACTGGCGATAATACCTGCGCTGCGGACAGTATCTTCCACCAGGGCCATTTCGCCAAACAACTCACCTGATTTCTCAATGATGTTTAAGATTTCAGTTTCGTTGCCTTCAATCGTTTTTACGACTTCCAGTTTGCCCTTAATTAATACAAAAAACTGGCTGGCTATTTCTGATTCGCGGATTAACACTTCGCCTGAATCAAACAGTTGCCGTTGCATAACATCACTTATTCTCTCCAGTTCATCGGGATGTATCCCGGTGAAGAGATCAAGTTCTTCTAGCAAGGTGATTGGGGGATGATCAAGTATTTGCATAAAACAGCTCTGCTAGCTATTAGTTTTCGAAGGGGATGGGGATTTGATGCTTGCTTTTAGGAAGCAGGTTGTAACCGACGGCTGGCAGGTCAATAATAAACTTGGTCCCCACTCCCTCTTCACTTTCAATATTTATTACACCATCATGTTCATCAACGATGCGCTTTACAATTGCCAGGCCCAGACCTGTACCTTTTCGTTTTCCAAAAGTATAGAATTCCTTAAAGGCATTTTCCTTGACCTCATCGCTCATTCCCCGTCCATCATCTTCAAGTATAATGCGCACTCCGGTTTCGACTTCCAGACTGTGGATGGTAAAGTTGCCTTCATTGCCCAATATATCCAGAGCATTGTTGGCGATGTTTTCCAGGACACGAAAGAAACGGCCATTATCGATGCGAACTTCGCCTTTAAAATTGAGATCTCTGGTGAAGGATACACCCCGCTCCTCGAACTTTAAAACCAGGGAATCGCAACACTCCTGTAGGTAACCAGCCATCTGGACTGATCTCAGGCGCATTTGCTCCCCCCCCTGGGCAAAGGAGAGTAAATCCTGTGTCATGGTGGTAAACTGAATCACCTGCTTGGCAATAATATCGGCATACTTGGCCAACTGCTCACCACTATGCTTTTTCATTTTGATCAGTTGAGCATACCCGCCAATGGTAGACATTGGATTTTTCATGTCATGCAGAATGGTTGAAGCCATACGCCCGATCAGCGAAAGTCGCTCTTTTCCAATGAGTTCTTCCTGGGTTTCCTGTAGCAAGAAATTCATATGGCGTAGCTCATCATTTTCTTTTTTCAATTTATTGATGAGGCGTTCGTCAGTCTCTCTGAGAAATTGCGAAATATTTTTGGCAACGGATAATGTGAAAAGCGGAACAGAGTGAACCAATTCAAGAAAATCTTCTTTAGAGACAGCCAACACTTCACATTCTGTGTCAGCAATCATTCCAGCACTGCGAGGTTTATCCTCCAGAAGCGCCATCTCACCAAAGAGACCACCCACCTCGTCATAGAAGCCTAAAACTTCTGATCCAGTTTCCCCTACTCGTTTTTCAATTCTAACTTTTCCTGCAGTCAGAATAAAAATTTGGTCCCCGACGGATTGTTCCTGAATGATGGATTCTTCATTGTTATAGTGACAGTACTCAAATTTATCGTAAATCTGGCGCAATTCTGTATCTGGGATATGTTCAAAAATTTTGAATTGTTTAAGTGAATCAAAAGAGGGTTTTTCTATCAGCTTCATACACCATCCGCTTTTAAGTGGGGCCAATATCAATCATATATTTTACAATGCAATCAGCCTGAATAACACACAAATCTCATTCTGTTCGCTTATTTATAGGCATTCCTGGACGCCCCTGTATGGAGACAAAATTGAGCTGATAAGCTAATTATACGACGCTGTCAGAAATCCCATAGTGGCTTAATAAAATAAGCTTGAATATTGTTTTTCAAACCATCATTACCTGCTTTTCCCCTTGATTATCAGGGTCTTTCACAGATTTGACCCTTGATACTGACAATCATGACAAGTCGATTTATTTGCTCACATGTTGCGTGTGTTTCTAACTGTAGGAAATTCGAGAATGACTTCGCAATCCAACCACAAAATTGGTCCCTTCTATTTCCTGAAAACAAAACTGCCCCCTCGGAAAACCGAGAGGGCAGCCTGATCTTAGTATAGACGGTGTGTCTAGAGTTCGCGTGCGGCAGCCTGTGCAGCAGCCAATCTTGCGATCGGTACGCGGAAGGGTGAACAACTCACATATTCAAGACCGGCTCTGTGACAGAATTCAACGGAGCTTGGCTCACCACCATGCTCACCACAGATTCCAAGTTTGATATCAGGACGAGTCTCTTTACCCAGTCTACAGGCGGTCTCAACCAACTGGCCAACACCTTCCTGGTCAAGCACTTCAAAAGGATCATTCTTGAGCAGACCCTTTTCAAGATAAACAGGCAGGAATTTACCAGCATCATCACGTGAGTAGCCAAAAGTCATCTGAGTCAGATCATTGGTACCAAATGAGAAGAATTCTGCACTGGTTGCGATCTTGTCAGCCATCAGCGCTGCACGTGGGATTTCAATCATAGTTCCAACCATGTGATCCACCTTGTCACCCTTCTCTTCGAAAAGAGTGGCAATGGTTTCACGCACGATCTTCTCCTGGAGCTCCATTTCAGCAAGCGTACCAGTTAGCGGAATCATGATCTCAGGTTTGGCAACAATACCCTTGGCCTTGAGTGCCAGAGCAGCACCCATGATGGCTTTGGTCTGCATGACTGTAATCTCTGGATAAGTATTACCCAGACGACAGCCACGGTGACCCAGCATTGGATTAAACTCAGCAAGGTCTTCAACTTTTTCTGCGATGACCTTGATATCCACGCCCATGACATCAGCCATTTCCTGCTGACCTTTTTCATCGTGGGGTACGAACTCATGCAATGGTGGATCCAGCAAACGAACTGTCACAGGAAGATCCTGCATGGCTTCAAAGATACCTTCGAAATCTTTCTGCTGGATAGGCAGGAGACGTTCCAGGGCTGCTTCACGACCTGCTTTATCTTCAGCAAGGATCATTTCACGCATGGCAACGATCTTGTCACCTTCAAAGAACATGTGCTCGGTTCGACAGAGGCCGATACCCTTGGCACCAAACTCGCGAGCAATCTTACTTTCACGAGGTGTATCTGCATTGGTGCGAACATACATCCTTGTGAATTTGCTGGTCAGGTCCATGAGTTTGCCAAAATCACCACTTACTTCAGGATCAATGGTTTTGATCTTGTCTTCATAGATTTCACCAGTTGAACCATTCAAGGAAACCCAGTCACCTTCGTTAAAGGTATCACCGGCAACCGTCAGGGTGCGAGCTTTGTAGTCGATCTTCAATTCGCCAGCACCTGAGACGCAACATTTACCCATTCCACGAGCTACAACAGCAGCGTGTGAGGTCATGCCACCACGCGCAGTGAGGATTCCGTTGGCAATGTTCATTCCTTCAAGGTCTTCTGGTGAAGTCTCAATACGAGCCAGGATTGAGTTCTCAAATTTTGAAGCTTCATCAGCATGGAAAACAAGCTGACCAGTTGCAGCACCGGGTGATGCTGGCAAACCTTTGGTCAGAACGCGAGCTGAATCCATGGCTGCTTTATCAAAAACAGGATGAAGGAGTTCATCAAGTTTATTTGGTTCCTGGCGGAGTAGTGCTTCTTTTTCATCAATTTCGCCTGCTTCCAATTGCTCCATAGCGATTCTTACCATGGCGAAACCCGTACGTTTTCCGCTACGAGTCTGAAGCATCCAGAGTTTTCCATCCTGCATGGTGAACTCGATATCCTGCATATCTTTGTAGTGCGCTTCCAGCCTGGTCTGATAGGAATCAAGCTCAGTATATATCTCAGGCATCAATTCTTCAAGTGAAGGAAAGTTCTTGGCACGATCTTCTTCGGATACACCAGCTAATACGGCCCAGCGCTCTGAACCAAGCTTGGTGATCTGCTGAGGGGTACGCACACCGGCTACCACATCTTCACCCTGTGCATTAATCAAGTATTCGCCATTGAAAACATCTTCTCCAGTTCCAGCATCACGGGTAAAAGCAACACCGGTACCTGAGTTATCACCCAGATTACCAAAAACCATGGCCTGAACGTTAACAGCGGTTCCCCAATCGCCAGGAATCTTGTTTAGCATGCGGTAATAGACTGCACGAGGAGTTTCCCATGAGTCGAATACAGCCATGACTGATCCCCAGAGTTGATCCCATGGATCGTCTGGAAAAACATTTCCGGTTCGCTTGGTAACTGCAGCTTTAAAATCAGCAACCAGCTTTTTGAGATCTTCCACGGTGAATTCAGTATCAAGCTCATAACCCTGGGCTTCTTTCAGTTCTTCCATGATTTCTTCGAAGGGGTCGATATCTTCTTTGGATTCTGGTTTCATTCCCAGAACAACATCGCCATACATCTGGACGAAGCGACGGTATGAATCCCAGGCAAAACGCTCGTTACCTGATTTCTTAGCCAGTGCTAACACGGCTGTGTCGTTCAAACCCAGATTTAACACTGTGTCCATCATACCGGGCATAGAAACACGGGCACCGGAGCGTACTGAAAGCAGCAGGGGGTTTACTGGATCACAAAAAACGGCACCCATAACTTCTTCAGTTTTCTTAACGGCTTCTTCAACTTCAGCTTTGATCATAGCAACTGTAGCATCTCTTCCAAGCTTGTTGTACTCAGTACATACTTCAGTTGTAATTGTAAATCCAGCGGGAACGGGAATACCAATGCCGCTCATTTCAGCCAGGTTGGCACCTTTTCCACCAAGTAGATTCCTCTGGGTAGCGTCGCCTTCTGCTTTGCCGCCACCAAATGAGTATACGGTTTTGTTCATGATTAAATCATCCTTTCAAGTAAATAACATATATATAGAAGTGTTAAATCGTGTCTCAGGTCAGAGTGACTAGTAGTCATGCGCGGAATTAAACCCATTTACCCTCAAATTGAAAGAAAATTAAATCGGTTCAATGTTTCTGTTCTTTCGTGGAGGGAACTTGCCACATACAGTACCCATGACTGCGGAGAATCGGATTTGCATTAATTTTTACATGGATTTCCTGGGGTGACAGCTAGATTTGAGCATGAAAACTTTGCTTATTCATGCCCTTCGATCTGAGGCGGGCTACCTCAAACAACACTTCCCTCAGGCAAAGCTACTCCAATCGGAGGCTGGCGTGGATCATCGTCTGCTTGAGGACAACCTGGAATTGTTGTGTACCGGCGTGGGCCTGGATAGATGTTCTGTCGCACTGAATCAGATTGAGCAGGTCCATGAGTACTCCCAGGTAATTCATTTTGGCGTAAGCGGTTCCCTGCATGCTGATCTCTTACCAAATCAGCTCATCCGTGGGATTCGATACATGGCCAAAAACAAACCCACCCTGAGCATTCCGGTTCACGGACCACCTGCTCTGGACTCCATCACGCCGTCTGTTTTTTATAGCAACATCACAGCCATCACGGATGAAGCCGCTCGTGAAGAGGCTATCTCCCTGGGATCTCAGGCAGTAGATATGGAATCTTACGCCGTCGCTGAGTTCTGCCATAAAAACCAGCTCCCATTGATGGCAATACGGTGTATTTCGGACAGAGCCGGGGCATCTACCTTGGAAGATTTTAAACTCCACTACAAGCAGGCTGCTGAAAAAGTTCAACGCTTCCTCATGCAAAACATCTTGCAGGAAAAAAAGGTCTCACTGTGAAAATATCCGTTATTATACCTACTTTTGATCGAGAAAGAACCATTGAGCGGGCCATGATTTCTGTATTTCGTCAGACTTTCGCGGCTAGTGAAATTATTGTGGTGGATGATGCCTCTACAGACGCCACACCTGAAATTCTCCTGGAATATGCTGACCAGATTAAAATCATCACCAACCCCAGCAATCGAGGGGTTTCCTATTCCCGTAATCAAGGAATTGAGGCGGCTACTGGTGATTGGATTGCTTTTCTGGATTCTGATGATCGCTGGGATAAGGCTAAACTTGAAACTCAAAAATTGTATCATGCTTCAAATCCTGAATTATCAATTAGTCAATGCGATGAAATCTGGATTCGCAACGGCGTCAGGGTTAACCCCATGGCCAAACACGCCAAAGCTGGTGGCTGGATTTTTGAGGCATGTATACCGCGTTGTATCGTCAGTCCCAGTGCTGTTATTATTCATCACGATGTGTTTAAGAAAGTTGGTGTGTTTGATCCACATCTGTTAGCCTGCGAGGATTATGATTTGTGGTTGAGAATCGCACCATTGTACGAAATTGGGTATCTGGACAAAAAGCTGGTGACCCGATATGGCGGTCATGAAGATCAATTAAGCCGAAAATACTGGGGTATGGATCGATTCAGAATCACCGCCATGGAAAAGCAAGTGACTAACAAATTGACTCCGGATTGGAAAAAAGCGCTTCTGGAAGAACTGGTTTTCAAATGTGGTGTGGTTGCCGAAGGAGCGCGAAAAAGAGATAACCCTGACCTGGCTACTCGCTACCTGGATAAACAAAAAAGCTTCCAGGAAAAACTGGAAGCTCTCACTCATTGATACTTGGGTTAGCTTATTCTATTCAACCATATCATTACGTACACTTGCATATTTCAGGGTAGCCAATAGATTTCGATAAAACGGTGGCTGCACCTTTTGCATGTGCTCAATGGCCGCCTCGGTATCAAACTCAAAACGCTGGACGTCCCATTTTACAGAATCAGGCTTGATGTTCAAGAAGGCTACAACGCCACGTTGATCTTCATCAAAGGGCAAGCCGGTTGATCCGGGGCAAAGCACCTGTAGATTACCAAACTGATCATTGCGTGGGATATGAGTATGCCCATGAATAAATGTGAATGTATTTGCCTGAGTATGTTTGATCTGTTCATGATCTCGCCACTTTTTGGCCTCCTCAAGGGTTGGAGGTAATTCATCACGACCAAACCAGGCATGAGTGAATTCTACGTAAGCATCGTTGAGATTCAAAAAATAAGACATCCTCATATCACGAATAAAAGCTTTTCCCGCATCACCTATTTGATCGGCGGTCCACTTCTGATTGGCAATGATATCGATGCAAACTGGATCATCTGGATCCATGCCTTCAATGGTGGGTCGATCATATTCCCAGATTCGTTCCAGCAGATATCGGTCATGGTTACCCCTGATGAAAATGGTGTTCTCAAGGGATTGCAATTTATTAAAGACTTCCATGGGTGCTGAACCCAGTGAGAAGTTGTCGCCCAGGCATATAATCTTATCAATCTGCTTTTGATCCTGGATTATTTCCAGGGCTTTATCTAGAGCATGTATATTACCATGAATATCGGTTATGATAGCGAAGGTGGCCGTTTGGCCATCGAGATTTGACATGGATCAGCCTCTCGAATTCTGAGTTGAGTTAATGTAATTTTTGTATCTATCCATAATTTACCGAGGCATAAATATCTCATTTCAGGTCACTATTTCCAACTGCTTTTAAGCCGGGTGGACATATATCATATAACAAAAAAGACACTTTCGAAAGGGTTGCCTTGAGAGGCTAGTCCGAATATATTTGCGGCTGCATGAGAAATACATCAATTATAAGTCAAATATCGTTACAAGGAGATTCAATGAAACAGTCAAGAAACCTGATGCTATGGGTGGTGGGGCTCTTGCTACTTACGGTCCTCGGTTGTGATTCAACCGACATGACCTCAGCCAAAGTTTACCTCCAGCAGAAGAACTATGAAAAAGCTGGCGAGATGCTGCTGGCTGCTGAAGCAAAGGAACCAATGAATTCTGAACCAGCATTCTTATTGGCAACTGAAGTATACTCACGCACAAAGGATTGGGCAAAGGTTGCTACCTATTTAGAAAAATCAGAAGCAATCGATGCCAAGTTTGCAGAAAAAATCAAATTAGCCCGTGAAAAGTACTGGGTTGATAATTTTAATTTTGGTGCCCAGGGTTATAACGCCCTCATCAATGATGACGCCAAGGATCCAGATGCACTTCTTATCTCTGTTATCGAGTCCTTTGAGAACTGTATTAAATTAAACGCTGAAAAACCTGAAGCTTATAGCACACTTGCCCAGGTATATCTTTTTAATGGTGATTTCGCAAAAGGTAAGGAATACATGATCCTCTCCGTTGAGAAAAACCCCAAAGACATCACCTCACTGGTTAACCTTGGAAATGTTTACTTCCGGGACAAAGACTATGAAAATGCGCTGGTTTATTTAAACCGTGCTCTGGAAGTGGATCCACAAAACCTGAATGCCATCAAGCAGATTGCTTTTGTCTATGATGCCATGGGTGAAAAAGAAGCCGCTGCAACAGCCTACCTCAATGCAATAGCGGTTGATCCAACAAGTACTGACCTTCACTACAACCTGGGTGTTCTATACTTCCAGCAGGAAAAATGGCAGGATGCAGCAAATTCTTTCATTACTGTTTCTGAAATTAGTCCCACTGAAGTTGATGGTCTTTTCAATGCCGGTTTGGCCTTCGGTCGCATGAAAAACTATGTAGATGCTGAGAAGTATCTTGCCTTAGCTTATGAACTCACACCGGAGAGTCTGGATGTGGTTCATGAGTATAAAATGTCTGCATACCATAACCATGGTCCCAAATCAGATTTGTTTAAAAAGCTAGACAAAGCGGAAAAAGCGCTTAAATAATTTTCATTTATAATTGACTTTTAAAGGGCCCTGCGAGAAGCGGGGTCCTTTTTTATATACAATCGACAAAACGATTTCAAGCAATTAAATGCTACTGTGCTAAAGGTCCCATGGCTTAATCAAAAACGCTGGGATATGGTTTTATTGTTTTATCTCCCTGAGAACACTATATTTTCTTCCAAATTCAAAAACAAGTTGAAAGGAAACCACCATGCGCATAGCTTCTATATTATTATTGTCATTATTACTCTCTGTGCCCCTGATTGCCAAGAAAAAGGGGGCGCCACCAATGACCTCCGGCGCACCGGGAGACCGTACCTGTCTTACCAGTAAATGTCATGCAGGGAATGATTTGAATTCCGACAAAGCAGACATTTTGATCCATGGCCTACCAAAAGCCTATACGCCAAATGAAATCTATGATATTACCCTGAGTCTAAAACAGGATGGTGCAAAAACATGGGGGTTTATCGCCACAGCAGCCGACACTGAAGGAAACGGGCTGGGCAAGCTCATCTCGAAGAAGGATGAGCCCACCCAATTGCTGGATGACACTCGATCCAAGGCCAGAACTTCGCGTCGTTATATTTCACACAATGCTAAGGGCATCAAGGGTCCCAAAAAAGGACAATCACCTTCATGGACCTTTCAATGGCAAGCGCCAGCCACTGCAGCTGATACATCCGCTTTTTATTTTGCATTTAATGCTGCCAACGGAAATAAGAAAAAAACAGGCGATTATATTTTTACACGTTCTGTTTCTGTCCCTCCTGCTAAAGAATAAGTCTACCCGCAACACATTTGATACCACCCAACCTTGCGAAGGTTTAAAACCTTCGCAAGGCTAGCTCCCTCCACATGTTAATTTACTTCACCTGGAATTTGCCCTTTTGAGACACTGGCAGTTCAGCTAATTTCAATGACATGATAAATTCTTTTCTACGGATACTGGTAAAATCGGGATTGCTGTTAGCAGTTATCGGGCTCACGCAGGATATTCCACTAAAAGCACCGCATCTCCTTCCCCTGCCCTCTGTAAGCTTCGGGATTTCATACTTACGGTTGATTCCTACCAACAATATGCAAATCAATTCAGCCGTATCCGGCTGGTCTAAAACAGATACCTTGCAAGGGGCAATCGGCACCTTGGATTTTGAACTCCTACGATATCGATGGTGGCACCACCTTTTCCCAGAATCGAAATATGATGCATCCAGCAGTTTGCGATATGCGATTTCCAACCAATTGGGATCTTTCGACATACCAGTAAGTTTCCCCTCCTCTTTTTTGATTAACAATGTCACCATGAGTGACTACCAGATGAACATATTACTCCACAAGTTCTACCTGGAAAATCGGTTTATCCTGAATTTTGGCCAACGGAGCAGCGTGCATGGCATCCTGGGTTTGGGCATGAGCAACCTGAGTCTTTATAACAATCCAGAGGGTTACCGCATTCTAGACGCCAGTGGATTTGACATTGATTTGGGTCTGGGATGGAAGACCACTCTGTTGGGGCGTCCGGGCAATAGAATGCGCCTGGGGGTCGATCTTGGATTTTCCATTCGTAGTTTTGA
>JAERTH010000054.1 GCA_016844955.1 Fidelibacterota bacterium
GAAGAAAAATGATCCAAAACTTCATGCCCGGATAGAGACTCTCGCCGGTGTTGAAGCTCAAGTAGATTTTGGACAGGGAGCACCCACCCTCAAGAATGGCCGTTATGTAAAACCCTGGCTGTTTGTCATGACCCTGTCACATAGCCGTAAGAGCTTTGAGAAGGTTGTGTGGCATCAGGATGTGGAAACCTTTATCCGTTGTCATGAGGAGGCCTTCTCTGCTTTTGGAGGAGTTACTCAAACAGTACTTCTTGATAATCTCAAGTCGGGTGTATTGAAAGCTCACTTGTATGAACCAGAGCTCAATCCACTGTATGAAGAAGACAGCAAACATGCCGGCTTCATTCCCTTACCCTGCCGGGTAGCGACTCCTCAGCATAAAGGTAAGGTTGAATCCAATGTGGATTATGTTCAGGACAATGCCCTGGGTGGTAAACGCTTTGAATCTACCAATGAACAGAATGCTCATTTGCAGAACTGGAATAATACCTGGGCAAGTACCCGTACCCACGGTACTACGAAGCGTCAGGTGAGTGTTATGTTCTCTGAAGAACTACCCACACTACAGCCACTTGCCCAAAAGTCGTTCGCCTACTTTCAGGTTGGGGTTCGTAAGGTCAATGCTTTGGACAGTCATATAGAAGTGAAGGGTGCATTTTATCCCATCCCTCCCAAGTATATGGGCAAACAGGTCAATGTTCATTATAACACTGGGTGGGTCAAAGTGCTTTACAATGGAGAAGTGATCCAATGGTTGGAATCAACCCGCAAAGGCAGCTTTCACGATGATCATAGCTGTTTACCTGAGAATAAATCCATGGATCAGAATGCCTGGCAAAGAAAGCTCCTACAGCAATGTGACTCCGCAGGTAGAGGAATGCGCCGCTGGGCTGACCAGGCCATTGCTGTAAGGGGGCTGTTGGCTTATCGTGCCATCAATGGTGTTCTCCGATTAAAGAGTAAGTACCCAGCCAAAGATCTGAACAGAGCCGGTGAACTGGCCTGTGAGCGCGGAAGCTTATCCGTAACTATCTGGAAGAAGGGATCATGAAGCAGGAAGAGCAGCAACTGGATCTGCGTCTTAGCCAAACTTCTGATATTATCAGATCCCCCCAAGAATATGCTCATATAGTGGGCGAGCTTGAGGAGGTGAGTCTATGATAGAGCAAATCCAAAATCAGCTCAAGAGTGTTCGGCTGTCTGGAATGGCTGAGCATTTACAGGTAAGACTTCATGAGGCCAAAGCCAATGATCTACCATATGACACTTTCTTACAGAATCTGCTAGGTGATGATCTTGCACGTAGAAGGGAAAGGCTCTTGGACCGGCGTATGAAACAGGCCCGCTTTCCATACCTGCGCAGTATTGATGAGTATGACTTCAACTTTAATCCGGGCTTAAACAAACGCTCCATTAAGGAGCTGGCGACCACTGCTTTCATGACCAGGTCTGAGAACATCCTACTAATTGGTCCTCCTGGAGTGGGCAAGACTCATCTGGCTGTATCTTTTGGGATAGAAGCGATCCAGAATGGCTACAGTGTCTATTATCGTTCTGTCTTTGACATGGCTGTAGATCTCTATGATGATCCGGAGAAAACCATGCTGACAAGATACTTAAAACCTCATTTACTCATATTAGACGAACTGGGAATGAAGTCACTTCCTGCAAAAGCGGCAGAAGCTCTTCTAGAGGTTATTCACCGAAGGTATCAGCATCAATCAACCATCATTGCTACAAACAGACCTATCGAGGACTGGGGTAAGATCCTCGGTGATAATGCAGCGACTTCTGCGGTTCTGGATCGCTGTCTGGAACTGGTGCATATTATCAAAATAACTGGTCGGAGTTATCGACTGAGAAACATAAAAAAAGGAGAAATGAATATCGAGAAAAAAGAAGTGGAAAAAGAATCTATGACAAGCTAAACTGAAATCGCTGGGGTGGCCTATTTTAAAGTGTCCGCTGACAGGGAAGGTCAAATACATCAAATATTATTGGCAACTCATGGACAATATCTGAGATTGTATACAACCGATTTGTGAAAATTCCACAAAGAAAAAACGCAAAACAAAGGCCCTGAGCCGACTAATATGTGGCGGAATTGCATATGAAAATGAAGAGGTCGTATAAATGGAAACTGGGTTGCGATGCGTGCTCGGGAAGCTGTTGAAGCCTAGCACGTTATACAGTCCTGATTGCCTGCGTAATCCGATTACGAGGGCGACTACAAAAGAGTATGATTATGATTATAACGTGTAAGGATAAATACATTGAATAAGAGCAGTAAAACGATTTTAAGCGTCCTGATATTTTGGTCCATATTTTGGCTCCTACTAATAGCTCTACAAGCATTTCCCCAGCTAGGTGGACATGATTGGGCTGTCCTTATAGCAGGCTGTTTGCTAGTTGGACTCAGTTTGTTATTGGTGTTCCTCTTCCTGAAACATGAGCATAGGACGGCGGGAGGGCTTGGACTTACCTGGAGTTTTAAATCACTATGGGAATTTGCGTTGGGCACGATCATTGGTATTGTGGTTGTGGGAGTTATGTTACTGATATTGATAACGCTTACCCCTGTAAGTGTACAACGAGTAGCTAGTCCAGATTTTTGGAATGCAACTGCATATGCTGCACTCGTTCTCTTTGTATTAGCATTGATGGAAGAGATCGTGTTTCGTTCATACCCATTATTCCGTTTAAAGGAGAGTGTTGGGATCAGGACATCCATATACGTTACGTCATTATTTTTTGCGTTATACCATGGATTAGATCCAATGAACTTGCTTGGACCTGGAGTTTGGGGCCTATTTTTTGGGTTGGCTGCATTTTGGACGAAAGCGATAGCGCTTCCCTTGGGACTACACTTTGGACTTAATTGGCTTCAAAGTCTGTTTGGAATGAAGCTGCAATACGCCAGTTCAATCTGGATGATTGTCCCCGGCGATAAGGATACCGCATTTACTAGCGAAGTTGTTGGAATGTTTATGCAAATCATTCTTCTGATAATTGGTCTATCACTAATTGAACTGTTTATAAGAAAAAAAGGCGGTATGACAAAGCATTAGAGCTGACAGCGTACACCTGGGCTCCCCATGTACCGAATTCGATAGGTATGTCAGTTCTACAATTGAATGCAGTCAACGTTAACAAATTATTCGTAGAGAATTTTGATATACTAGATGAAAATCCCTTGTTAATATAAAGCCTTACGTGAGTATCTTTGACGCGGAAGAGGAGGGAAAAGTGGACTGGCTTTCAAGCAAAAAAGATGCAGCTGAGTATGAAAAGTCCGGTGGCAGGCATGAATATATTGGGGTATTAAGAGGGTATGGAGTTGATGCAAAATCAAAGAAATGGAACATCTAGAACGGTCATTTCATTTGACCCTAATCTTTAAAAAAATTACTCAAACCCAAAGAGGTGTTTCCACAAGAGTATAGTGGAGTTTTGATAAATGGGCTGCATCATTTTAAACAGATAAAACACAGCTTCCGAGCATATAACTTGTGCTTTTTCGGGAAAAAAGTGTGTCGAAAGCTTTGACAAAAAAAGAAATGGCTGAAAGCAGAATTCTGGTGACAAAATGACGAGCATAAAATTTATAAATAGACTTTCCGGTGAGATTCATCAGGAAATCGTCCCCAGTGAAAAGTGGTTAAAGTGGTTGTATTTTAAACCGCTGGGCAAACTCGCGTTGAATGTTCTAGTTAAGCGTAAGTTTTTATCAGAATGGTACGGACGAAAGATGGATTCTCCTGCTTCAAGTTCCAAGATTCCCGAATTTATCAATAACCTCAAGATCGATATGAGTGAAGCATCTCAGCCAACCGAGGCATTCAAGACGTTTAATGATTTTTTTATCCGAGAACTGAAACCAGAAGTCCGACCCATTGATTCAAGTGAAAACAGTATTGTTTCACCTGCAGATGGGAAGATAGTCGCATTCAACAACATGGATAGCATGGATACATTTTTTGCCAAGGGGCAGGAATTTTCACTGGAGAGTTTTCTGGAGGATAAATCCTTAAGCCAGAAGTATGAGGGGGGGCATTGCTCATCATCCGCTTAGCCCCGGTAGATTATCACCGATTTCATTTTCCTGCTAATGGAATCGTATCTGAATCAAAGGAAATCAGAGGAGCCTATTTCTCTGTATCTCCTCATGCTGTGAAACAAATGATGAGCATTTATTGGCAGAATAAAAGAGCATACAGTACCCTTAAGGCAGAGAAGGTCGGTGATATATTACTGTGCGAAGTGGGGGCAACGATGGTGGGTTCCATTATCCAGAGTTACTCACCTGGAACTCTGGTTTCTAAAGGGCAGGAGAAGGGCTTGTTCAAATTTGGAGGCTCTACTGTAATTCTACTGTTTGAAAAAGATAAAATTTCTATCGACCCTGATCTCCTGGAAAATACCCTAAAGGGTCTTGAAACCACAGTAACGATGGGGGAACACATAGGAACTGTAGCCTAACAGTTTAGAATTCAGGATTTAAGAATCCGGATTCTGGGCGTGAAATCTACATCCTATAGAATAGAACCGTCTTTTACAAAGGAGCTCGATATGTATCTGAACAGTGACCAACTAATTTCGTGGCTCCTGGAAGGTGATGTCTCGATCCAGTATCAAACGTATAGAGATATATTGGGAATAGAAAAACCCGAGATCAGGAAGCATATTACCTCAGAAGGGTGGGGCTCAAAGTTCCTCAGTTTCAGGCATCGGGAGGGACATTGGGGGCAACGCTTTTACCAACCCAAATGGATTTCAACTCACTACACAATTCTCGACCTGAAAAACCTTGCTATCTCACCAAAAACTAAAGAAATCAGAGATTCAATATTACAGGTAATTGAAGCGTTGAAAGGTCCTGATGGGGGAATAATGCCAATCGGACCAGACAAGAATAGCGACGTCTGTGTCAATGGGATGTTTTTGAATTATGCTGCCTATTTTGAGATTCCAGAAGACAAGCTGAAATCCATCATTGATTTCCTGCTGTCTGAATGGATGAGCGATGGTGGCTTCAATTGCAATCTGAACACCATTGGCGCAACGCATAGTTCTGTACATACCACCCTTTCAGTCCTGGAGGGAATTCATGAATATGTGCAACAGGGATATAGTTATCGCATAGATGAACTCTATAACGCTGCGGAAGCATCAAGAGAGTTCCTTCTGGAGCATAGACTTTTTCAATCCCATCGTACTGGGAAAGTCATGGATAAGAAAATGCTCATGCTTTCCTATCCTTCACGCTGGAAGTATGACATCCTGCGGGTGTTGGATTACTTTCAAAAAGCTGGGATCAGCTATGACCCGCGGATGCAGGATGCTATTGATGTCTTGCTCAAGAAGCGATTGAAAGATGGTAAATGGCCTGTCCAGGCAAAGCATGCCGGCCAAATCCATTTTGACATGGAGCAAACGGGCCATGCGAGTCGCTGGAATACATTGCGGGCACTGCGGGTTCTGTTAAAATATGACCAGCTGCCAAAACAATAGCTGCGTTGGTAAATCCTCCAGGTGATATTGTGAAATTCACATTCCAAACTCTGATTAGTGCTTCCCAGAATGTGGTATTTTCCTGGTTGGATAAACCAGAGAAGGCCAGAGAATGGATGTCCAGTGTTTCAGACGCACGTATCCTCAATGAGACCGAAGATAGGGTGGGTACAACCTTTATCGAGGTCGTCGAAGAGAACGGAAGAAGTACACAACTACAGGGTGTTATATCAGGGTACAATCCCCCAGAAATGATAGCTTTTGATTTATCGGGAAGATATAATCATACTCACGTAGTGTATCTGGTCAGAGAGCTGGAAAATTGAAGTATATTGACTGTTAATGCTTCAATTTGATTCAAATCAGCCACAAAACTTGTCATGTGTTTTAGGGGAGCAGTTCTAAAGAAAAAGATTACGGCCCAGTTCCAATCTGAACTGGAAAGGTTGAAATTGCTCTGCGAAACTGACGAGTCAAAATGAAGGATAACAAATTGAATATTCGAACTATCCAACCCGGTGAAGAATCTCTGGTTTGCGATTTAGTCACCCATGTGAGTCGACAATTTATTCTAGAAGAATTCACGCCTGAAGGGTATGGTCTTTTCCAAACCTATGCAAATCCTGACGCCATGGCAGACAGGGTGAAAGCCGGAGGTCTGGTCCTGGTGTGCGAGTCAGCCACTTCCATCGTTGGAATGATAGAACTCCGCGGAGAAAATCATATAGCCTTATTTTTCGTGAAATCATTGGGACAGGGGATTGGGAGGGCCTTGTTTGATGCCGCAATCCAGATTAAAAGGAGAGAAACTCCCGGCTTAACTGAAATCACAGTCCACGCATCATTGTTTGCTGTTCCAGCATATGTAGGACTCGGGTTTGAACCAACGGGTCCAGAGTGTTTTGAAAACGGAATTAAATACGTTCCCATGGAATATAGAATCGCTAGAGTGCTTCCATAAATATCCCTAAAAGGAGCTTCCATTGAGATCACACTACTATTTAAACCCTGAGATGTATTCTCTTGCAAAATTTCAAAAGAGCCTGGATTCGCGGGAACTGATCCCCAGCCGACAAATTTTGAAAGAAAAGCTACATCAGCGGCTGAATAGGCTCCATCAAATGGGGCTGAAGAATTTAGCAGATTTGTTGTCAGCGCTGGGGTCGAATGCAAAGATTGTTGATTTTGCACAGCGGTCAGGAATCTCAGCGAACTATCTGACGCTACTCAGGCGGGAAGCAAATAGCTACTTCCCATCACCAGTAAACCTATCACGATTTGAAGGCGTAGATGAATCAGTCGTCTCTGTGCTGGAGGCTGCGGGCATTAGAACATCAAAAAAGTTGTATGAATTGGTGGCTGATGCTGATCAGCTCTCAGCTTTTTTATCCTTGAATACCCTTGAAGAAAATCAGCTTTCCAAAGTGATTAGTTTGGCAGATTTAAGTCGCCTGTATGGTGTAGGACCAACATTTGCCGCAATGCTGTTTGATGCTGGTATTGACTCGGTTAGGAGTATCATGAGGTACTCCGGGGATGAAATCAGATCCATGTATGAGGAGAAAACTCAGAAAACAGCTGATTTTACGGCTCGAGATATTGATTTCACACTTGAGATTGCGAGAGAATTGGAAGCACTGAAGTGACTCCTCTATCAATTAATGTACGCTAACACTCAATTAGGAGCTTAAGCATTTCATGAAGAAGGTCTGTATCGTTGGGGCATCTGGAAAATTGGGCAAGTATATGGTTCAACATGCACTTGATCATGGATATGAGGTCGTAGGGGTTTGTCGTGAGCGCAGTGTGGTAAAACTGGATGCATTCAAGGACCGTATAACTCTCTATTCGGGGCCAACAAACGACCCGAACCTTATCAAGAAGGCCGTTGAGGGATGTTCAGGCGTCCTCACGGTTCTAGTGCCCTGGGGTGTCCAGCAATATTCATCAGGGACTGCGCAGGCTGTTTTAGATAATGCAGATCTGGATGCTCGCCTCATCTTTTCCTGTGGTTGGCACATTACCCGGGATGGAAAAGATATTTACTCAAAATCTTTTAAAGCCATGGTGAAGATTGCCGGTTGGGTAGGCCGTTTGTTTCGCATGATAGAGATAGATGATCAAGTGGAAGCCTGCAATCGCATTTTTGCCAGTAACACCAGATGGACAGTTGTCAGAGGAAGTGATCTGGAGGAGGGGGAGAGTCAGGGATTGCCAGTCTGGAGCAGACATGTTGGTGACCCCATGCTTGTAAGCAATATGACCCGACGCATCGATTTTGCCCAATTTATGGTGTCAGCTCTTGATAATGATGACCTCATTCACGAGGCACCCGCGATTGTGGGTTGTCAGACTGAATCAGCAATTACAAATGCAGGGAAGAAATGATATGACTTTCGCCGATAACATTATCTTGGTAGAGTAGAAGTTGCGAGACTCGATAGCATACTTGTTCAGAATCACAGGCAATAGATGCACCGACTTTATATTAGAAGTATTGTGCTAGAGATTGTCCCAAGTAAGCAAAGCCGGATGAGGGGATGTGCGATATTCCTGGTATTTTTACTTCACCTTATACTTATCACATCCAGCTTGCGAGCAGATCATATCATAAAAATGACCCTGAATTCAGGGGAAGTGATCAACAACTTTAAGCTTGAAAGACTGCTTGACAATACCCTATACTTACGTCTCCTCAATGATGAAGGCAGGGAAGTGAGGACGCCCATGGGTGAAATCCAATCCATCATTTCCTCACGGGATTCATTCATCTCAAAGCATGATTTTACGAAACTCAGTACACCAGATAAACTGACAATTTTAGAGGCCATGGTATTGAAAGATTTCAGTAGTCCTCCAGTATCAGAGAGCGCAGAAACACCTGTATATGTTGAAAAGCAGCTTGAGCTAACATTTCTTCTCAGCCTACTGCTCATATTAATAATAGCAATCATACTTCTGCTCAGACATAAACCAAAGCGAGATGATCAGGGTTCTATCCCTGGTGTGAAAGAAATGGCCAGTACTGCTTTTTTCTGGGCTGATTATCATCGGGGACGGATCGGTAGTGATGACTCAGGTGAGGGTGAGTGACGCATTATTTGTCATTAAAAGCACATTTCTACTCTCTCGAACTAAAACTAACTCTATATTGGCCGAACATAAATATGCTTCAGTGAAGGGATAACTCATGCGTAGAATCGGACTCATACATTTGGCACTGTTTTTCCTGGTTTTCGTATCTTGCGATCTTCTGGAAGCCGATCCTGATGAAACAGATCCTACTGTATCCTTGCTAGGCCTGGAAGATAGTTCTTTTGTATCCGGTACTGTCACTTTTGGGTGTTCTGCATCCGACAATGAGGAAATTGATCGAACTGAGCTCTACATTGATGATGTCGCTTCCGGGATTATTGATGATACTTCGCCCTATACATTTGATTGGGCTACCTATACCTATCCAAATGAGACATACCATACGCTATATGTACGAGCCTGGGACAATAGCGGTAATGCTGCGAATAGTGATACGGTGACAGTAATCATAGATAATACTGCAATTTTCTCTCCCACAAATCTTGTGGTTACCACCTTAAACAATGCTATTGAGCTGAATTGGGAAGACAATAGTGATTTTGAAGAGGGGTATCGGATCGAACGAGATGAGGGTGCTGGTTTTGTTCAATTGGACACTGTGGGGGAAAACAACACGAGTTACACAGACACGGGACTTGAATACGGATTAGAATACAGTTATCGGGTGGCAGCGTTTGTGGGGAATCAAACCTCAGATTATACCAATACCGCTAGTGGTCTTATAACATTTTTCAATATGGAGTGGATCAATATTCCTGCTGGTGAATTTACTTTTGGAGAAAGTGATATACTGGTGGACATTGCTTATGATTATGAAATCATGCAGTATGAAGTAACCAATAGTCAGTATGTATCCTATCTGGAGGAAGCATTGGCAAGGGGGGATATTGAAGTTGATCCGGAATCGATAATACTTCCAATAGACAGCATCCTTTATTGTGATTTGTCCAACCCTGAAAGCAAAATCTCCTGGACTGGATCAAAATTTCAAGTTCAAGCCGGTTATGATCAGAATCCTATAGCGCTTGTTACCTGGGAGGGAGCCAAGGCTTTTTCAGCACATTATGGCTGGCGACTACCCACGGAGAGGGAGTGGGAAAAGGCGGCCCGATCTACAACGGGTTGGGACTATCCCTGGGGCGATAATACACCGACCTGTTTATTGGCAAATTATTCCGGCTGTCACGATGGGACGATCGCCGTAGGGCTCACAACAGGGGATAGTTATTATGGTGTTGCTGACATGGTTGGAAATGTTTGGGAGCTGACAAGTGATTTGTATGAAGGAGGACCTCTGATTATCGCTAAAGGTGGGAGCTGGAACACGCATACAGAACATCTTGAGAGCTGGTTTGCCTTGCCAGTCCTAACATCTTATACACATTACCTGATCGGTTTTAGATGTGTCAGGGATATCTAGCATAGCAGTATTTAATTGGGAATGATGCAAGAGTTGTAGAGTAGGCAACCTGAAGCAGACGACCCTTACCTAACGAAGTATGGGGACAGGGCAACGAGGCATGAGGTTGAGCTTTTAGGGGAGTAGAAAATGAATAAAACTGATCTAGCGGAATCCACATTCAAATCAGGTTTTAATTGCTCACAGTCCATTATTGGAACTTATGGCCCGGAATATGGCTTGAGCAATGAGGACTGCATTCGAATCAGTAGTGGTTTTGGGGGAGGTATGCGACGCGCTGAAGTCTGTGGTGCTGTGACGGGAGCCATAATGGTTATCGGGCTAAGGAACAGCCAGGCAAAAGATCCTGCAGCGACAAAAGACACCGTGAATGCTCAAGTGACTGCCTTCACTGAGAAATTTGAGAACAATTGTGGATCAATTCTCTGCCGGGATTTGCTGGGTTGCGATATTAGTACCGCTGAAGGCAAGCAAGAGGCTAACGCAAAGGATACTTCAAATACCATATGCCCTGGTCTGGTACGATCTGCGGCCGAAATCCTGGAAATGATACAATAATACTCACAAAAAGTTAAAACTATTTGTTGACCATAGCATTGTCAAATAACATGTTCTGACATGTTTAAGATTGGCAACATAGAAATAAGTTCAAAAGCCCTCCTGGCACCCATGGCTGGTGTCACTGGCCACCCTTTCCGCTTGCTCTGCAAAGATCAGGGGGCCGGGTTGGTATATACTGAATTTGTCAGTGCCAACGGTATCATTCGAGAAAATGAGAAAACCCTGGATCTCATGAAATTCACCGAGGCTGAGCGCCCCATTGGTGTGCAGATTTTTGGTGAGTCCCCCGAAATTTTAGCCCAGAGTGCCAAGTACATCGAGGATATGGTCAAACCTGATCTGATAGACTTGAATTTTGGCTGCCCTGTTCCAAAAGTAACAAAAAAGGGTGCTGGGTCAGCGATTCTCAAAGACCTTCCCCTTATGGATGAAGTGGCCCAAGCTGTGGTAGAGGCGGTTTCAATCCCGGTTACAGCCAAAATTCGGTCGGGATGGAACCATGGCTGTATCGTAGCTCCCGTGGCGGCCGCAGCGCTTCAGGATGCAGGTATCGTGGCATTGACCCTCCATCCTCGTACCACCAAACAGCTTTATACGGGGGAAGCAGACTGGAGTTTGATCGCTGAGACCCGAAAAGCCATTACCATCCCACTCATCGGGAATGGGGATATTAAATCTGCCGAAGATGCCAAACGCATGATGGATGAAACCGGTTGTGATGCAGTAATGGTCGGACGACGTGCGCTAGGGAATCCCTGGATTTTCAGAGAAATTAATCAATACCTTAAAAATGGAACCCTTCCGGACGCTGTGCGCTTGCTTGATCGTATGAAACTGTGCCATCGTCACTTGTATATGGAAGTACAGGCCATGGGAAATTTTCGGGGTACCAATTATATCAAGAAGCATCTCAGTTGGTATCTCAAGGGTTTTCCTGGAGCTTCCTCATATCGCCAACGTCTTTACACCTGTATGGAGTTCGCGACCATGGACCATGAGATCAACAAGATTATTGATGAACTCGAGAATGATGATGACTTAGCAAACTTCACTTATCGTGAGGATGGACCGCTTTTTCCCAATGTCCCTGGTAGTAAAGATAATTATTGATTTTGTTGGTTTGAAAATGTCTTGATCGGTTTGTCCCTAACAAACACTATTCTTTTTAAAATAACGTTTATAATATTAGCCATGCTATCCAGTATAATTGGCTGGAATTTTGCTAATACCTGAATAGTACTGTTACAATCATAATTAGTATTAACGATATAAAGGAGAAACAATGAGCGATCGTATCAAAGTGTTGATCATGGGCGCAGCAGGGCGCGATTTTCATAATTTTAATGTCTATTTTCGCGACAATGAAGCCTACGAAGTGGTTGCATTCACTGCAACCCAGATTCCTGATATTGATGGAAGAAAATATCCAGCTGAATTGGCCGGTAGTCTCTATCCAGAGGGTATTGGTATTCACGATGAAGAAGAACTCGAAGACCTCATATATGACCTGAATGTCGATGAAGTCGTTTTCTCCTATAGCGATCTCCCTTACGACTACGTTATGTCCAAGGCAGCCATTGTAAATTATGCGGGTGCAGATTTTCGTCTCATGGGTGCAAAGTCAACTATGGTTCCCAGCACCAAGCCAGTTATTGCAATCTGTGCCGCCAGAACCGGTTGTGGAAAAAGCCAGACCACACGCGCTGTCTGTGATCATCTCACTGCTCAGGGTAAAAAGGTTGTTGCCATCCGTCACCCCATGCCGTATGGCGATTTGGTGAAACAGAAGGTTCAGCGCTTTGCCGAACTGGATGACCTCAAGAAACATGACTGTACCATCGAAGAGATGGAAGAGTATGAACCACACATCATGAACAACACGGTTGTCTATGCTGGTGTTGACTATGAGGCTATCCTCCGTGAAGCTGAAAAAGAAGCTGATATCATCATCTGGGATGGTGGTAATAATGATATGCCTTTCTATATGCCCGATATCATGATTACCGTTGTGGATCCCCACCGTGCCGGTCATGAATTGACCTATTATCCTGGTGAAACCAATTTGCTAATGGCTGATGTCATCGTGATTAATAAAATTGATACCGCTGATATTGATGATATCGCCACGGTTCGTGAGAATATTCGAATCGTCAATCCAGATGCAATTGTTGTTGATGCCGCTTCACCTGTTTCGGTTGATGATGCAGATCTTATCTATGGTAAGAATGTCCTGGTTGTTGAAGATGGTCCTACATTGACCCATGGTGAAATGTTGTACGGTGCCGGTGTAGTGGCCGCTGAGAAATATGGCGCCGCTAGCCTTATCGATCCACGCCCGTGGACAGTTGGAAAACTTTCTGAGACTTTCGACAAGTACCCAGATATTGGCCAGATTCTGCCTGCCATGGGGTATGGTGATGAGCAGATGAAGGATCTAGAACTGACTATCAACAAGGTTGAATGTGAGGCAGTCGTGATTGGTACGCCCATCGATCTTCGCAGGGTCATCAATATTGACAAACCTTCAGTACGGGTCACTTATAAGTTACAAGAGATTGGCATGCCAACTCTGGCCAGCATACTGAACCCAAAAGTTCTGGAAGAAATGGAAGCGGCTGTCAAGAAAAGTCAGAGCTAACCCTTGTCTAACCTTGCGAAGGTTTCAAACCTTCGCAAGGTTGTTTTAAAAAGTCCCGTATGATTTCATGTGGGACTTTTTGTTTCATGCAGGGGTGTCATGTATAGATTATTGGCATATGAGTCGTAAGCAATCAAGACGGATGAATAGTGGTGATGGGTGGAGCTTTAATGCTTCAGATGAAAAACCCAGCTCAAATAACACAAGCGGAAAACGGATCATTCGTCTGCGCATGGAGAAACGCAAAGGTAAACCAACCACCATACTATATGATATGGAAGGTGTCCCTGATATGAAAGCGCTGGCAAAACAGCTCAAAAACCTGGTAAGTGCCGGCGGGACGACAAAAAACGAAAAAATTGAAATTCAGGGTGAACACCGGGACCGTTTTCGTGTATACTTGAGCGATGAAGGCTACGAGGTGAAAGGATGACTACGACTTTACTATTGACCATGGGAATTATTGGCGGTGCCATGCTCATCATGAGTATCGCTCTCATTGTTACTGGTAAAAGTGGAGTGCATAGCTCCTGTGCAGCCACCCATGAAATGGATGGGGAAGAAGGACATTGTGCTTTCTGCCCCAATGATGAGGATGAGGATCAACTCACCACCTTATCAAAAGCGGGTTACCCTGGTCGCAATGACATCGTTTCTCAGGAGGCCTATCAGGGCAAAACAGAGCGCAATATTGCAGTTGAACGTCTGAAGTACAATAGCGGACGGGATTAGTTTACTTCTAGTACCACCTTTTCCCAAAAACCCCAAAAAGTTTTAACAATATCAATCGACATCTTGTTTCGATATTCTATCTTTTAGCCCTAATCATTGCGAGTTATAAATGAATTGAAATTTCTGGAAGGTAGTATGTCAGCAAGTATGTATCTGAGAGAATCTTATCTACAAATACCGCTAAAAGCGTGGAAGGTTATAATCGGTTTCACCCTGTTCCGACTACTGCTTGCACTAATATTGCCACTTACCCCACAGGAAGCGTATTATTGGAGTTGGAGCCGTGATCTATCCCTGTCTTATTTTGATCACCCACCCCTGGCCAGTTACAGTATCTGGCTAACAAGCTCAATTTTCGGACAGAATATTTTTGGAATCAAGTTGGCGGCAGTACTCTGGTTTCTGGGGATGAATATTCTCTGGGGGAAGCTCATTCAAGAGATGTTTGAAAATGTTGAACAAACCTTTTGGACACTTCTGGCCTTGAACGCTTCAATTGTTTTTGAACTGTATGGCTTTGTCATCACACCAGACACCCCGCTGCTATTTGCCTGGACCGCCACCATCTTTGCTCTCTGGAAATTAATCAGGAGTGAGGATGCCAAATGGTGGTATATAGCAGGATTTTTCATGGGATTGGCCTGGTTGGGTAAGTATTCAGGGATAATGTTGGTTCCTTCGGTCCTCTTGTTTGTACTGGCATCCAAAACTCAGCGCAAATGGCTTCTCACACCCCATCCCTATCTAGGTGTCCTGATTGCTATCATCACTTTTGCACCAGTCCTAATCTGGAATGCGAACCATGATTGGATATCATTTGCCTTCCAGGGATCCCGGCGGACAGCCAGTATGGGGCAGTGGGAATTACGATTTGTAGGTGAATTGTTTGGTTCCCAGTTCTTTATTCTGACTCCCTATTTGTTTGTCCTGGTCTTTGCTACCATCAATCGATTTGGACGCAAGCTTTTCTCCGGGTTGGAGGACAAGATTCTGCTGCTGCTAAGTAGCGGTCTGGTGACGTCATTAGTTTTTATTGCGGTGAGCTTCAGGAGTCTAGTGAAAATGAACTGGCTGGCACCTGCATATTGGTCACTGATTATCCTGGGTATTTATTATTTGTTTCAAAACCCCAGTCGTTTGAAAAGAATGAAAGTTGGTATCTTTTCCTCAATCTTATTTCTGGGCATTGGAGTCTCCGTTGTCACGATACCGGATGTACCACTGGGAGAAGGCAACACCTGGAGTGGTTGGAAAAATGCTGCGCAGGAGGTGGATACCATACAGGATTCATTGGAAGCAGCAGGGGAAGCTCCTTTCGTTTTTAGTACGAATTACAAGGCCAGCTCGCTCCTGAAATTCTATATGGAGGACCAGCCTAGGACCTATGCCCAGGATATCATCGGTAAACCTGCCTTGCAGTTCGACATCTGGGAGAAGGAAGAGGTATTGGAGGGCAGAACCGGCATTCTAGTGGCTGATAACCGCCGAGAATACAAATTTAAATCGAAGAAAATTCAACCGTACTTTGATGAGATTACAAAGCTGAGAACCATACGCATTGAAAACTTTAATCAGCCTGTACGGAAAATAGAAATTTACCTTTGTCGGGACTACAAGGGTGTTGAATAATCGAGGATAGAGTGAATCATACAACCAAAAAAACTGCACCATTCGGATCATGGTTGTCACCTGTCTCAGGTGAATCATTGGTCCAGAAGAGCCTGAGGTTGGGCCAAATACAAATCGATAATTCACGAGTATACTGGACAGAAGGTAGACCCGCTGAAAAGGGGCGTACTGCCTGGATGGTGGGCGCTCTTGATACGACTATTAGCGAAATAAACCCTGGGGGATGGGATGTTCGTACTCGGGCTCACGAATATGGTGGAGGTGCCATCCTGGCCCACAATGGACGATATTTTTGTGTCAATAATGCTGATAGCCAACTCTATGAAATAAGTGATGGTGGGCCATCCCAAAAAATTAGCAATTCTCCCGATTTTCATTTTGCTGATGCAGTCCTGGATTCGACACGGGATATGCTTTTTGTCGTTGGGGAGGATCACTCAGATCCTGCCGATGTTAAGAACATGCTGCTACGGGTTGGGCTCGATGGCAATGGTGAGCAACATATAGTCGGTCAGGGACATGACTTTTACTCAAATCCCCAACTAAGCCCTGATGGTAGCCAGCTTCTGTTTATCACCTGGGATCACCCTAACATGCCCTGGGATGGCACACAATTGTGGATGGGCGATCTTGATGAAGCTGGAGACTTGAGCAACCTTCAAGTAATCGCCGGTGGCTCAGCTGAATCGATATTCCAGCCACTCTGGGATCCCAACGGGAATATCTATTTTGTATCGGATAAATCAGGCTGGTGGAATCTGTATGAGTACAGCCAGGGGACAAGGCGCTGCATATTGGAAATGGATGCCGAATTCGGTTTACCCCAATGGGTGTTTGGGATGAGTACCTATGCAGTACTTAGTTCAGGCAAATTGATAGCAAGTTATAGAGATATCAATGGCTCACATCTTATCGCAATTGATGTCGCCACATCTAATGCGCGAGAAATTGATACACCCTACAGCGATATCGATCAACTGCAGGGGCAGGGTGATTTGATATCCTTCATCGGGAAGAGACATGATCAGCCAGCTGCAATCGTGGCCATGGATCTGGATACTGGCCATTTACATGTGCTGAGAAGGTCAGCTGAGACAGACCTCTTGGTTGAATCAATCTCTACACCTGAGCTAATCTGCTTTGAAAATGCTTCAGATCAATCAACCTATGCCTGGTTTTATCCTCCACAAAATGTTGAGTATGAGGCTCCGGAGGGGGACAAACCGCCACTCATCGTGCTCAGTCACGGAGGCCCAACTGCCTATAGCTCAGCAGCTTTCGGTCTGGCCATTCAGTATTGGACAACGCGAGGCTTTGCCATTGTGGATGTGAACTATAGTGGAAGTACAGGCTTTGGACGTGCATATCGAGAGCGTTTGAATGGAAACTGGGGGATTTTGGATGTGGACGATTGTGTGGCTGCAGCTCAATATCTGGAATCTGAAGGCCGTATTGACGGTAGCCGAATGATCATTAAGGGTGGCAGTGCAGGAGGGTACACAACCCTGTCAGCTTTGACTTTTACTGATGTATTCAAAGCAGGTGCCAGCTATTATGGTATCGGGGATTTAACGTTGCTCACCGGTGATACTCATAAATTTGAGAGCCGCTATCTAGATCATCTCGTTGGTGAATATCCTCGGGAAAGTCAGAAATATCTTGATCGATCACCTCTATACAGTGCAGAGAAATTGGAATGTCCTGTCATCTTTTTCCAGGGCTTGGATGATCCTGTTGTGCCACCCAATCAGGCAGAGACAATGGTGCAGGCAATTCGCGACAATGGTATTCCAGTAGCGTACATCCCATATGAGGGTGAGTCGCATGGATTTCGAAGGGCCGAAACCATAGTCAATGCAATTGAAAGTGAATATTATTTCTATTGCCGGATATTTGGAATTACTTCTGAATCTGTCTTGAACCCGATCGAGATATTTAACCTTGACTAGTCTCTATGCCACTGATATGGAGATAATTACCGGTTTTTGAACTACAAAAAAAACTGCAACAATGTGACGTTTTTGAACCGTGTTTAGTCACGGTGGGCACCGCCCTTGAAGATCAGACTTCCTTGATCCCCTGGTGAGGGGAAAGGCCTGCCTTAGCAGCAAGGAGTTGGGTTCCCGTTGGTAAGTTCTCGTTCAAAAAATGTCGAGCATCATTGCAGTCAAAGTTTTCTAAAAGCGTCCAAAATATTCCCCCAATGCGACAAAGTTAGCGCAGAACTGCACCGAGTCCTAGACCAAAAAAATCTGGTTAATTTGTTAAGTTATTGAACCAATCAGAGGTTGGCAAACTTGAAAAACACGTCCTGAATATTATTTGTCAGAGAGGACGTCTTCACCTTCAGATTTAGCGATAATGACTGCTCCCATGGAGTCGCTGGTGATATTTACTACCGTGCGAAACATGTCCAGTGGGCGATCCACAGCCAGCATGGTTCCCACGATGATGGCTGCCTGAGGATGATTTCCCAAGCCCACCGCATCTAACACAATAAAGATCATTACCAATCCAGCAGAAGGAATAGCTGCGGCACCGACTGAGGCCAGGAAGGCAGTGATGACAACAACGAATTGTTGACTGAATGTTAAATCAAATCCCAATGCCTGAGAGATGAACAACACACCGGCACATTCATACAGAGCAGTACCATCCATATTGATAGTAGCTCCTAGTGGCAAGACAAAACTGGTGACCTTATTAGATACACCAGCACGATTTTCCACACTATCCATGGTAACTGGGAGTGTGGCTCCCGATGAGCTGGTCGAAAAAGCTGTTGCCATCGCTGAAGCGATAGCTTTGAAATGTTTGAGAGGATTGATTTTCGTTAACAGCCAGAATACGATGGGAAGTACCAGAAAGATATGTAGTGTGAGACCTGATGCAATGGTCACCATGTACCACCCAACGGCCTTGAATAGCTCAAAGCCAGTGCTGGAAACTGCTTTGGCTATTAATCCAAATACACCAATGGGTAAAAATAGAATCACACCTTGGGTCATTTTCATCATCACTTTGAAAAAGGTGTCAAACAGATCATGGACAATTTTGTATTGTCTGTCCGGTAGGGCAGTGATTGACATTCCCAGGACGATGGAGAAGAATATGACAGAGAGTACATCACCTTTGGCTGCAGCTTGTATGGGATTGGTGGGGATCATCCGTATCAAAATATTTCCCAGACTTCCAGGTTGAGTGAGAGTGGATGGATCAAAATCTTTACCCCCGGCCAGAATATTCACACCTACCCCAGGCTGGATAATATTGGTGAGAGTTAAGCCAATTAGAATGGCCAGCATGGATGTTAAGAAATAATAGGCAAAAGTTTTGGCCCCCAATCGCCCCAGACTCTTATTCTCACCAATTCCAGCAACACCTGATGTGATTGAGAAGAAAATTAAGGGGACGATCACCATTTTCAACAGCCTCATGAACATATCGCCCAGAGGTGCGACATTCATGGCTTTATCACCCAGAGCCAGCGCATAGACGATACCAGCAGCCATGGCAATAAAGACTTTCCAATACAGTTCGAGCTTCCAGAATTTCATGAATGCATGACGCAGAAATGACATATGATCAACCTCTAATCCTAATTAATGAGTAAATAGCTTGGCACAATATAGAAGCCTGTGGATGGAATGCACCTTTCAATTTGAAATGTGAACTCAGGTGGTGTCGATCCATAAAATTGTTGCCTCATTAGTGGTAATTATTTAGTTCTGCCCGGGGAAAGAAAAGGAAATGAAGTGTTTATAGTTATTGTGTTACTGGTAATGACCATCCTGTATGGATATGTGGGTGCTAGAATGATCGCCCCTTTTTCTATGACCGGTATGGATTTATATGTTTTTTGGACCGTCGTTGTGCTGCTAGCTATTGCTCCTGTAGGAGGGATGATTCTCCGATCAAGAGGTTTTGAAAGCAGCTTGATTGATGGATTGCTCTGGATCGGATTTTTTGGCCAGGGGCTATTTGCCCTGACATTTATTGCCTTTCTGATTCGGGATATGGGGTGGGCAACTGGATTCTTTTCCTGGAAACTATTTTCTGCATTTACTTCAGGACGTAGTGAATCAGTACCTATGGATCCAGGCAGACGACAGTTTCTGCTCACATCAATGAATCTTGGTATTGCAGGTGTTACCAGTGCATTGGGACTTGTTGGGTTCTTCCAGGCCAGGCGGAAACCAAGCGTTGTTCAACAAAGTGTTTCAATCAGGAATCTACAGGAGGGTATGCGAGGCTTGAAAATAGCTCAAATCTCAGACTTACATGTGGGTCCCACCATTAAAGCTGATTTTGTCCAAACCGTGGTGGATCAAGTGAATCAGTTAAAACCTGACCTCATATTTTTCACTGGTGATATGGTTGATGGATCTGTAGATCATCTATCAGAGGATGTTGAGCCTTTGCGCAACCTGGAATCCAAATACGGAATATTTTTTGTCACTGGGAATCACGAATACTATTCGGGAGTCGAGCGTTGGATTGATAAGGTAGGGGAGTTGGGGATGATCCACCTGCACAATGAACACCGCATACTGGACATTGGCGGGGAGTCACTGGCTATTGCTGGAGTCACCGATTTAATGGCAGAAAGGGTCCTGAAGTCACACCGGAGTGATCCCCGCAAAGCTGTGGCAGGGGTTCCGGCTGATATGCCAACCATCTTGCTGGCACATCAACCTGGTACTGCCGGGCAAGTTGGTGATTTGAATATTGATTTAATGGTTTGCGGACACACCCATGGAGGGCAATTCATACCTTTCAATCTGGCTGTTGCCAAAGCACATCCATATGTTGCCGGGCATTATCAAAATGGGGATATGCAGGTCTATGTAAATCGGGGAACCGGTTATTGGGGACCACCCCTGCGGTTGGGCATTCCTTCAGAGATTACGAGTATTACGCTCCAGCCAACAGCTTAATCATATTGTTGCCACAAAAATGAAGCGCCCCGGTTTCCCGAGGCGCTTTCCTTCTACAGGGAGGAAGAAGAATTATTTTCTGAATCCACGTCCTGGTTTGCCAGGTTTTCCAGGTTTTGCATCCATCTTGCCGTCACGAGCACCCTTGCCACGCATATTTTTGCGAAAAATCTTGTATTGTTCTTCGGTCAATACTTTTCGAATTTCCAGTTGCTGATCAGCTCTGGCTTTTTGAACGGCAACTCTGGCAGATCCAACTTTTTCAATTTGGGCATGAATTTTCTTTTTGTTGGGCTCATCTGCTCGTTCCAGTTTTTTCAAATCCAACTGTACACGCTTTAGTTTGGCCTCTAAATCAATCATATTTTTTTCGTGGCTGTAGCGCAGTTCCTTCATCTGCGTCTCTTGCTCCTGGGTGAGATTCAGTTCATCCAGCATATTTCCGCGCTGCATTTTGGATTTTCCGGCTTGAGCGAAGCTTGGGAGTGCCATGGTCAGTACCAGGATAGGAACGATTAATCTTTTCAATTCTCTTTGCATATTACTTCCTTTCAAATAAGTTTTTCTCAATTCTGTGGGTTTAGACTGGGCAGAGACAGGAAGGTTAAGACTGAAAGTTTTCTCTGAGGGACTAAGCCTCTCATGGTTAATTTCTGTAGTGCATTCACCTTATTGAGAAAGGACTGAACCATGCGCTTAGCAAATGGACACATTTATTTAGACTACAATGCTACAACGCCAATCGATCCGCGTGTGGTAGAAGCAATGACGCCATACTTTCAGCATGAATTTGGCAATCCGTCCAGTTACCACAGCATGGGTCAAAGCGCAGCAGCAGCCGTGGAGTTAGCGCGCAGTCAGGTCGCTGCTTTGTTGAGATGCCATACCCACGAGATCATATTTACTTCAGGTGGCTCAGAATCAAACAATTTGGCCTTGAAGGGAGTAGCTGCCCGCCGGGCTGACAAAGGTCAACACATTGTGGTATCCAGAGTGGAGCATCCAGCCATTCTTAAGGTGATGAACTATCTCCAGCATAAGGGCTATCGAATCTCATACTTACCGGTGAATGATCAGGGCGTGGTAAGCCCATCCGACCTGGAAGAAATTATTACTTCAAAAACGATCCTAGTTTCCGTTATGCATGCCAATAACGAAGTGGGTAGCATACAACCTATTCGTGAACTAGCTGATATAGCGCATCAGAACCGTGCAATTTTTCACACAGATGCAGCTCAATCTGCTGCCAAGATTCCAGTAGAGGTTGATGAACTTGATTGCGATCTTCTAAGTCTTGCGGGGCACAAAATATACGCGCCCAAAGGAGTCGGTGTATTATACCGCAAAGCAGGAATCGAACTGGAACCACTCATTCATGGTGCCGGTCATGAGGGAGGTCTCCGGGCAGGGACTGAAAATGTGGCTCAGATTGTTGGTCTGGGGATGGCTGCGGAAATTGCCAACCAGCATCTTGAAGAGGAGTATCGTAGCGTAAGCCATCTGCGTGATAGGCTACAGGCCAGTCTCAAACAGGCCTTTCCTCAGCTGCGTGTGAATGCTGCCAGTACGGCAAGATTACCAAATACCCTGAGTGTGAGCTTTCATGAACTCAATGCATTGGATATTCTGTCCGACCTAAACCATGTTATGATTTCGGCTGGTGCTGCCTGTCATAGTGGGGATGGCGAGGGGTCAGGAGTGCTGGAAGCCATGAAAGTTCCCGTGGATTATCAATTAGGTACCTTGCGGATCTCACTGGGACGTTTTTGTGAAGAAGCTCATGTTCAGCAAGCGTCCTCAATACTCATCGATAGGATTAAGCACCTTTTAGAAGGATAAATTATTCTGTCCCAACGCTTCCAAACCTGAATTCAGCTAAAAATTCAAAAAAAACATGCATTCAGGGCTTAACTATTTATTGGTTTAAGTGTCAAAGAAGGACGAAAGTTTTTAGAAACCAAGGAGCTCCAATGTTAAAAATTATGAAATTCACATTTTTCAGCCTGTCCTTGATACTCTTGGTCGGGTGCAGTGGCAATAAATATCTGAGCCAACCGGCCAATCCTGATTTCTTAAATGATGGCGAACGCAGTGAATGGACTGGTCGGTTTCAAATGCCAAAAGGTGAGAACTTTGCCATGGGCATCAGTAATGATGAAAATTACCTGTATATCGCCCTGAGCAGCCTGGATAGGGACTTCCAGCGACAATTGGCAATGGCTGGTCTGACATTATGGATGGATGGCAGAGGAGGCAAGCATAGAACCCTGGGTCTTAAATATGAGGGTAAAATG
>JAERTH010000055.1 GCA_016844955.1 Fidelibacterota bacterium
GGTGAAGGTCTAAAATTCAGCAAGCAGATGAAGCGACTCATTACCAGTCTCAGCACTGATCTACCCAAAGTTTTTAAGGGTGAATTGTACGCAAAACGTAAAAAGGAAATCACCGCTGAATTTGACACGGGTCGGGAAGAGATTATTGCCAGCGTCAATGCAGAAGCGGCTGAACGTGATATTCAGCTAACCCTCACGCAGGCCGGTTTTCAAACCATCCCCCTGAAAGAGGGTGAACCCATGAGCGAGGAAGCTTTTGCTGCGCTTTCTGACCAGGAGCAGACTGTCATTAATGAACGTATTGGTCTGATTCAGGAGCATTTGCGTGAAGCCCTGCGAGATATGGCCGAACTGGAGGAGGAGCGTGAAGATGTGGTTGAAAATCTTCAGGAAAAAATCGCCCTTGATTCTGTTGAACACCGTATTGGTCGTTTGCTAGAGAACTATTCTGAGCATGCCGGTATTCTAAAGTACCTGGAAAATGTGAGAGATGATATTGCTGAACATGTCCAGGAGTTTGTGGGCATGGATTCAGGCCAGGAGACTGAAGAAGGTGTTACGCCGCAACAGGTGCAAAAAGCATTAATGCAGCGCTATAAGGTGAATTTGCTAACTGACAATTCCAGGCAAATGGGTGCTCCAGTAGTCATTGATACCAATCCTTCCTATTACAACCTGTTTGGACGAATTGGCAAGAAGCCCGTCATGGGGGGCTGGTACAGTGATTTTTCCATGATCACCTCAGGCGCATTGCTTCAGGCAAACGGCGGCTTCCTGATCCTGGATATTCAGAGCGTATTACAGAATGCCCATGTCTGGGAACCATTGAAGCGCGCCCTGAAAAACAAATCGCTACAGATTGAAGATGTGAATGAACAATTTGGATTCTCTTCAACAACTTCATTAAAACCAGAACCGATACCCCTTGATCTGAATGTTATCCTCCTGGGGCGCTCGGATTATTTCCATTATCTCCAGGAAGTGGATGATGCCTTTAATAAAACTTTCAAGGTGCGGGCTGATTTTGATTATGAAGTGAATCGAACATCTGAAAATGAGCATCTGCTGTGTCAGTTTATTGCCCGGGTGTGTCGTGAAAGCAAGTTGGCTCATTTCACTTCACAGGCTGCGACTCAGATCATTGTCTTTAGCTCCAGACTGGCAGGTGACAAGAGCAAGCTGTCACTCCAGTTTGGTACCCTGGTGGGTCTCATTACCGAAGCGGCTTATTGGGCCAAACGGCAAAAACATCGTCAGGTGCAGATGGAGGATGTGCGCAAGGCCATCACAGAAAAACGCTTCCGGGGTAGTCTCTATGAGGAAAAGGTCTGGGAAAACATAGAAAGTGAAACCCTGCTCATTGATGTCGCTGGTAAACGTGTTGGACAGATCAACGGCCTGGCTGTTTATTCCATGGGTGATAATTCATTCGGCAAGCCTTCAAGAATTACAGCAACCACATATATGGGTGAACCCGGTATCATTGCCGTAGAACGGGAGGCCAAGCTTTCAGGCAAAACCTATGATAAGGGAAATCTAATTATTAATGGCTTTCTCGGTCAGACCTTTGCTCAAAATTTCCCCCTATCCGTAGCTGTCACCCTGACCTTTGAACAATCCTATGGTGGTATTGATGGCGACAGTGCCAGCTCGACTGAAATTTATGCCATTCTTTCTGCCCTTTCTGGTATTCCTATCAAACAGGGGATTGCTGTGACAGGATCAGTAAACCAGTGGGGTGAAATTCAGGCCATCGGTGGTGTAAATGAAAAAATCGAAGGCTTTTTCCATTTGTGTAATCTGCGCGGACTAACCGGTGACCAGGGTGTTATTGTCCCAGATTCCAATGTTGATCATCTTATGTTAATGCCTGATGTTCAGGCGGCAGTCAAAGCCGAAAATTTTCACATTTGGTCAGTCAGCTCAATAGCAGAAGGGATTGAAGTATTAACCGGGGTAAAAGCCGGTGCTATCAATAAGCATGGAAATTTCCCTGCTCGGAGCGTATTTGGTGAGGCACAAAACAAACTCAAGAAATATTTTGACAAAGGTCAGACGCTGAATAAGTGATGTAAGAGCGCCAGGGATGGCCGTTGCGGCTCAATAGTTGCTTTGTAAAATACTTGTGAAAATAAAATGGTGTTACATATCATTCAGCATTGTATTAAGCCTGGGCGTACGTTAGTTTTTGGTTATGAATGAGCCGGTATATTCAGGCCTTTGTATACGTCCAAATGCTGGCCTTAGTTGGCATTCAGCTCGGCGGTATTTCACATTCAAACAACCCTGGATTGACAAGGATAAATCAGTCAATTCTAATCATAATAACATAGTTTCGTTTTAGCGGGAGTTCGTATTCATGACGAAAAAAGTAGTACGTATTAACGAGGCAACCATTCGCTTTGCAGGAGATTCTGGCGATGGTATGCAGCTTACAGGTACACGCTTCACGGAAGCCACTGCCATTGTAGGAAATGACCTTAAAACAATCCCCAATTATCCCTCAGAAATTCGTGCACCTCTGGGAACGCTGGCTGGTGTCAGTGCTTTCCAGCTGATGTTCGGGTCACAACGGGTATTCACACCGGGTGATCTTCCAGATACACTGGTGGCCATGAATCCGGCGGCCCTCAAGGTTCACCTGAAAGATTTGAAAAAAGGTGGTACCATACTGGCCAATGCGAATGCCTTCTCAGATAAAAATCTGAGAATGGCTGGCTGGGAAGCCAATCCACTTCTGGATAATTCTCTTGAAGGCTACACTGTCTATAGCATGGAGATGTCGAAACTGGTGGGTAAGGCACTTGAAAATTCAGACCTGACCTCAAAAGGGATTGAGCGTACTAAAAATATGTTTGCCCTGGGTGTGCTGTTCTGGATGTATAATCGCCCCATCGAGCCCACTGAAGCATGGTTAAGAAAAAAATTCGCCAAAAACCCATCTATTGCTGAAGCCAACATTACAGCCATGAAAACGGGTTTCAACTATGGGGAGACCACTGAGATATTTACCACTTCCTACGCAGTTGAGAAAGCGGAATTGCCAAAAGGGAAGTATCGCAACATAACTGGTAATGTGGCAGTTGCTTATGGGTTGGTTTCGGCTGCTCAGAAAGCTGGCAAGGAATTGTTCCTGGGCTCATACCCCATCACACCCGCCAGTGAGATTCTACATACCCTGTCTGGCCTGAGAAATCATGGTGTAAAAACATTTCAGGCAGAAGATGAAATTGCTGGAATTGCATCGGCCATCGGTGCTTCCTATGCTGGCGCCCTGGCCTGTACCACAACATCCGGCCCTGGAATGGCTTTGAAGACTGAAGCAATCGGTCTGGCCATCATTACTGAACTTCCTCTGGTCATTGTCAATGTCCAGCGTGGCGGTCCAAGTACAGGTATGCCCACAAAAATGGAACAGTCCGATCTACTCCAGGCAGTACATGGTCGCAATAGTGATGCACCCATTCCAGTCATTGCTGCTCAAGATCCTGCAGACTGCTTTGAATGTGCATTTATGGCTGCCCGAATCGCCATGAAATACATGACCCCCGTCATTCTGCTAACAGATGGCTACCTGGGGCAAGGTTCTGGTCCATGGCAGATTCCCGATCCAAACGACTTACCTGAGATCGAGATCAAACACCCTGATGCCTCCCTCCGGGGTGAAGATGGATTTATGCCATACACCCGTGATGAAAATGAAACCCGACCCTGGGCAATTCCTGGAACACCTGGTCTGGAGCATCGTATTGGTGGTCTGGAAAAGGAGAATATTACGGGAGTTGTTAGTCAGGATCCTGAGAACCATCAGGTCATGACTGATATTCGAGCCCGTAAGGTTCAGAATATTACTCAAGAAATTCCCAAGTCAGAAGTATATGGCAAGGATAAAGGCAAAGTGCTGGTTATTGGGTGGGGATCCACACATGGTGCCATTCACGTTGCCGTTGAACGCGCCCAGGCCAAAGGTCAGTCCGTTAGCCAATTGCATCTACGCTGGGTGAGCCCGTTCCCATCAGACTTGAAAGTTATCTGTGACAATTTTGATGAGATTCTCATTCCTGAAGTGAACACAGGTCAATTAGCCCTGTTGTTGAAGGCTGAACTAACCCGACCGATTCATCAGGTAAACAAGGTCAGGGGTGAACCTTTCCGTGCTTCTGAAATTGAAGATAAAATCAACGAGATCCTCGGCTAATCCCCGGGAAATCAAGCGAAATAAGGTATAGAATGATGAGTGAAGATATTCTAAAAGTTGAAGATTTAAATCTAACCCGTAAGGATTTTGTCCCCGGGAATGAAGTGCGCTGGTGTCCGGGTTGCGGGGATTATTCGGTTCTGGCCAACATGCAAAAAACCCTACCGGTTATGGGTGTAAAAAAAGAGGATTACGCCTTTATCTCCGGTATTGGATGTTCAAGTCGTTTTCCCTACTACATGGACACCTATGGCTTTCATTCAATTCACGGTCGCGCTCCAGCGATTGCATCAGGCGTGAAACTGGCCAATCCGGATTTAGCAGTCTGGATTATCACCGGTGATGGTGACGGTTTCTCTATTGGTGGAAATCATATGATCCATGCACTGAGACGTAATATTGATATGAACATCATGTTGTTCAATAACCGTATCTATGGCTTGACCAAGGGTCAGTATTCACCCACTTCATTGCTGGGTAAAAAGACCAAATCGTCGCCATTTGGTTCAGTAGATCGTCCTTTCAACCCCAGTGCCATCGCTCTAGGGGCCAATGCAACCTTTATTTCCCGTGCTCTGGATGTAGATGCCAAGGGTTTACAGGAAAGTATCAAGCGCGCTCAGCGCCATAAGGGAGCTTCATTTATTGAGGTCTACCAAAACTGTATCATCTTTAATGATGGTGAGTTTGGTGATGTAGAGAATAAAGCGACGCGTCCTGACAACGCGCTATTTGTTGTACATGGTGAACCTATGATCTTTGGTAAAGATAAAGACAAGGGTATCATCATGAAGGACAATCATCCCAAGGTAGTAACCCTGGGGGCTGACTGGACAGAAGATGATCTGCTGGTTCACGATGAAACCAATCCCATCATTACCAACCTGCTTTTGGAAATGACCTTTAATCCACGAAACCCAACACCGTTTGGTGTGTTGCGTGCAGTAGAAGCGCCCACCTATGATGATATGTTAGTTTCTCAGATTGAAGAAGTCACTGAAATCAAGGGTGAAGGTACCCTGGAAGACTTGTTCTACAGTGGTGATGTCTGGGAGGTAAAATAGTCCAATTGAGGATGTCTTCCTTTAAGGAAGCATTCAATTTTTAGGGGTGAAATATGTTTCAATACGATGAAATAGCCGTCAAGAATCAGCTCCTGGAGTTGATCCGTCGGGCAGCCACCGATCTTCCTGAAGATGTGGTCGAAGCCATTCAGGCGGCTCAAGAAAATGAAGATGCTGATTCAGCAGCCAGAAGTGTTTTCGGGATGATTCTCAAAAATATCGATCTGGCCCGTGAAGAATCAACACCAATCTGTCAGGATACTGGAACCAATATCTATCTGGTCCACATGCCTGAAGGTGTTTCAATGCGCAAGCTGACAACCTTGATTCATGAAGCAACTGCCGAAGCCGTTGACAAAAGTTACCTGCGTCCCAATGCCGTTGATTCAATCACAGGTAAAAACTCAGGCAATAACATTGGTGAGGGACAGCCATATATCCATTTTGAAGAATGGGATAATGATTATATCGAATTCAAGTTGATGCTCAAGGGTGGTGGCTGTGAAAATGTATCAACCCAGTACAAGCTTCCTGATGTAGGACTGGGTGCTGGTCGTGATCTTGATGGGGTCTATAAAGTGATTGTAGACGCCGTCAATGCTGCTCAAGGTCTGGGCTGTGCACCTGGAATTCTGGGCATTGGTATTGGTGGAGATAGAATGTCCTCGCATATGAATGCCAAGACCCAACTATTCCGGAAAATGACTGATACAAATCCCAATGCAGATCTGGCTGAGCTTGAATCCAAACTCTACAACGACCTGAACACGTTGGGAGTGGGCCCCATGGGTTTTGGTGGCAAAACTACCGTACTCGGTGTCAAAATGGGTACGATGCACAGATTACCGGCATCCTTTTTTGTCTCCATTTCCTACATGTGCTGGGCGTATAGGCGTCACAGCATGCTTCTGAAAGCCGGTGGGGAGGTGACCTATGATTAAGTTACAATTGCCCGTATCTGAAGCAGCCATCCGTGAATTAAAAATGGGTGATGAAGTCGCAATTTCAGGTCTCATGGTGACCGCCAGGGATGCTGCCCATAAGTATATCCATGAGAATTGGCCGGATTGGCTGAATCCCATCATGGAAGGCAGCATGATTTATCATTGTGGTCCCGTTGTGAAACAACATGATGATGGGTCCTGGTCATTTGTGGCTGCTGGTCCTACTACCAGTATCCGTGAAGAACCCTACGAGGCTGCTGTTATGGAGCATTATAAAGTTCGGGCTGTTATTGGCAAGGGCGGTATGGGTGAAAAAACCCTGTCTGGCCTGGCTAAATCCGGTGGGGTGTATCTGCATGCCATCGGCGGTATGGCCGCTTCACTGGCAAAAGCTGTGGTGAAGGTTCATGATGTCTATATGTTGGATGAACTGGGTGTTCCAGAAGCATTCTGGCATATTGAAGTGAAGGATTTTCCTGCGGTTGTCACCATGGACAGTCACGGTGGATCTCTGCACAAATCCATCAAAGCAAAATCTGATGAGGTCGCTAAGAAACTTATTTTTGGCTGATTGAATTAGAGCAATATAGATATTAAAAATGGCCGGAGTTTCTGGCCATTTTTAATATCTATTTATGTTTGAATATGGCTTCGGCGAGCTCAGCCACCAATGTAATAGTCCTTCAGTTAAACTTTATACGTCATTTTTCTATGAGGAATATCTGCCTCATAGAAAATCTCTCCCTGGGCAATGAAACCTAATTTTGCATAAAAACCAATGGCTACGACTTGTGAGTTTAAATAGGCTGATTCCGGGTCATCCAGCTGCTTGAGGACAAACGCTACCAGAGCTTCACCAATACCCATTCCACGGGCGGACTTCAATACGGCGAAGCGCTCCAGCTTTTGACCGTGATCCGTTTTCCTCCAGCGTGCTGTACCAACTGGAACTCCATTCAATCTGGCAATAATATGGGTAGAGGTGTCTTCATACTCATCGTATTCAATCTCAGGGGGGACTTCCTGCTCCACCACAAACACCTCTTCGCGGATAGCTCGAGAGGCAATCATAGCTGCATCTGTTTGAATCAACTCGACCGAAATCTTCACTGCTTTAACTCCATCTGCGTCTCAAGTGGTTTGGAATTGGTGGATAAATAGTGCTGCCACCACTGTTCAAGACGTGGTGTCAGGTAAAAGGCCATGCTTACCACCAGACCTCCAGCAAAGATATCCACCACAAAATGGTATCTCAGATAAACTGTGGCCAGCACCAATGAAAGTGCCAGGGGCAACTGAATCCAGAAGTAAATCCGCAGGTATCGCCAGGCAAATATCATGGTCAAAAGTGTGATGGCATTGTGCAGGGAGGGGAAGGCATCTCGGACTCTTTCAGGTGAGAGCTCAACAATGAATTGCACCAACCAGGAAGTGACTGATGTGTCCTGCCAGATATCCACATGAAATAGTTCTGGACTGACCACATAGGGTGATGAGGCTGGAAAAAGGATGTAGCCTAGAAAACCGATGTAATAGGCTACCATCATGGTGACCATTACAGACCGAAAAGCCTGCATGCGGTTTTCCCTATAGAGGAGCAACAGAAAAATGAGTGTGATCAGGTAGTAATTAAGATATGCCAGGGAAAACCAGTCAGTGAGACGGGGGTGGTAGAATTGCTCAGCCCAGACCACGGGTTGGATCCCAAAAATTGATTGATCCATCATGGCCAGTGTTGCGTGTACATCTCGTGGGTTCACCAGGGCAATGGCATCATGAAGATTCAAAAATTTAGCCAGAATAAACAGGAACGGAGCGAAGTCCCTGATGTGCCGGAAAACTTTACTGTGTGGTGCTGAACCGATCAACCAGAAAAACTGGAATGTGAGCACGGCTGTACAGATTATCCGCAGGGTATTTAGTAGAATTAAATGCGCCTGTACGGTCCCGTTCAGAAAAAAGTTGATGTTAGCTAAACCAGCCCCCAGCAGGACAAATGCAATAAAAAATAGAGCAATAAGCTCGTCAATATTTAAGCTTCGGACAATGGTTTTCAGGAATTGAGTTCTTGCTTCCATACCCATCAAAATAATGTCTTACAAAGGGAATTATAGCGCAAAAATAATCATTTCCCCAACATGAAAACTGATCTCTAGAAATCTCAACATCTGGAATGCTAGCTTCCACTATCCAGCATGAGTTTTATACAGGCAAATCCATGCCTTGAATTGCCTCATTGTGGGATTAAATTTTGCGTCGTCTTAATTGTACAATTCTATTGATAGTGTGAGAGGAGTTATTTTTGGATACAAAAGCACCAGCGGGGAAACTGGGGGTCTTGATCCCAGGTCTAGGCGCCGTATCAACAACATTTATTGCAGGCGTTGATGCCATTATTAACGGGCATTCGGCCCCTATAGGAAGTCTGACTCAGATGGGTACAATCCGTTTGGGGAAACGGACTGATAATAATAATCCCAAGATAAAAGAATTTGTTCCTCTCGCAGACCTGGGTGATCTGGTTTTTGGTGCCTGGGATATTTTTGAAGATGATGGTTTTCAGGCTGCCACCAAAGCTGCCGTACTCTCACCACAGGATCTTGAGAAAGCCAGAACTGCCCTGGAAGCTGTTAAGCCCATGAAGGCTGTTTTTGATCAGGAATATGTGAAAAATCTTGATGGTGACTATAAGAAATCTGCACCCAACAAAATGCTCCTGGCTGAAATGCTCATGGAGGATATCAAAACCTTCAGAAAAACCAACAATACCACCCGTGAAGTCATGGTTTGGTGCGCCAGCACCGAAGTGTATTTTGAGCCCTCGGATATCCATAGTAGCCTGGAAAAATTTGAGGCAGCGTTGCGGGACAATGATGATCGCATCGCTCCCAGTATGATCTATGCCTATGCTGCCCTTAAATCCGGTGTACCTTTCTTTAATGGTGCTCCCAATTTGACGGTAGATATTCCTGCTATTCAGGAATTGGCCATGGAAACTGGTCTGCCCATTGCAGGTAAAGATTTCAAAACGGGACAGACGCTGATTAAAACCATTCTGGCTCCCGGTCTAAAATCAAGGATGTTGGGTGTTGATGGCTGGTTCTCTACCAATATTCTTGGCAATCGTGATGGTGAAGTTCTGGATGATCCCATGTCCTTCAAAACCAAAGAAGTCTCCAAGAAGGGTGCCCTGGACTACATCCTCCAACCCGATACTTATCCCGACCTCTATAAAGATCTCTATCATAAAGTCCGAATCAATTATTATCCACCTCGCGGTGATGCCAAAGAGGGCTGGGACAATATTGATATCTTTGGCTGGATGGGTTACAAAATGCAGATCAAGGTGGATTTTCTCTGTCGTGACTCCATCCTTGCTGCACCCATTGTTCTTGATCTGGTCTTGTTTGCTGACCTGGCCCTGAGACACAATATGCGTGGCATTCAGGAATGGCTTTCCTTCTATTTCAAATCTCCCATGGTGGCGCCGGAGCTCTATCCTGAGCACGATATTTTTATTCAACTCACCAAGCTGAAAAACACACTGCGCTGGATGATGGGCGAGGAGCTGATTACTCATGTGGGGCATGAGTATTATGACAGCTATGAATAGACCAGGGACTTCAGTATGATTCATCGCCACACCCTGATAGAGGGGTACTATAAAATGGTGAAATACCTGGTCTCCAGATCACCGTTGGCGCGCATGAATCCCAACACTATTTCCTTCTCTGCGTCCCTTATCGGTGTCGTGGCGGCACTCTTTTTCCTGTTTGGGCATAGTGCCATTGCAGGACTCATATTGCTTTTAAGCGGCATTCTGGACACACTGGATGGAACCGTAGCCAGACTGGGTGAGCGATCGAGTAAGTTTGGAGCCACCCTGGACTCTACTCTGGATCGTTATGTTGAGATGTTTGTCTTCCTGGGGATCACGTACCACTTCAAAGATACTCCAATGTTTTTCTGGTCCTTTCTGGCTGTGATGGGTTCCATGATGGTCAGTTATGTACGCGCCAGGGCTCAATCTCTGGGTGTGCAGGAACTGGTGGGTTTTATGCAGCGATTTGAACGCTTTGTCATCCTGTCTGCTGGCGCTATCCTGAATCCACTTGGGGTTCAATATTGGGACAGTGAAATAATTCTAAAAACTTCAATAATCATTTTGGCGATCGGAACCAATTACACTGCCTATCAGAGATTGATGATTGTCAAGAAGGTCGAGGAAGACTCAGCTGATCCCTCCTAAAGTAATTGCCATCTTTTCAGTACTGGTGGCACAATATACTCTTGGAAAAAAAGTGGCCTTCCCTCTGGGGCTGTTCATCGGTTTGTCCGCGTATGAGATCGGTATTGTGGTAGTGCTCTCAGAGTTTGTGCTTATGGCTATCATCAATCACATATTTGATCTATCCTTTGAAAAATTCAAGTGGGCGATTTATTTGAGGGAACGCTCAGAACGTATTCAAGCCCATCTGGCCAAGAGCAAATGGACTTCCTGGCTTATGACCATCGGTTGGGTAGGCCCCCTGGCTATAACTGCCCTGCCTTTTGGTGGTGGTGTGTGGACCGGAACCTCTCTAGCACGGGTGATGAATCTTTCCAATCGGCAGACCATATTTGCAGTTGGGCTGGGTGCTGTCTTGGGGTGTCTCATCTTTGTGCTGGCTTCGTTGGGGATTTTAAGCATTGTTGAACTTTCCGAGATTAGTGATGGGTGAGTGGCTCGTGACTGAAATAGAATTGCAGGAGTGGTAAAAAAATGAAGAAGTGGATACATCGGCTACAAAGTTTGAGAATCGAGGAGATCATTTTTCTGGTCTTCCTGATTCCTTCAATTCTAATCACGCTCCGAGCGAATTGGTATTTCTACACATCCATTGAAGAAGATTCAAAAAAAATCGAAGGGGGAATCTGGCGTATAATTGTGACCCTGATCCTCATGGCCATCTTTTACTGGTTCCTGTGGTTCAGACCAGACAAACGAATTTTCAAATTCATCCGCAATGTGGCTCCCTTCATTTTTGCCATCGCCATTTATACCAATCTCCATGATACCATTCACTTTGTGAACCCCAATGATGTGCATTTTCAACTGAATGCCATCGACGAATGGATGTTTGGAGTTTCACCCACGGTGTGGGCGGAAAAGTTTTATTCCCCTCAACTGACGGATTGGCTTTCATTTGCGTACATGAACTACTTCTGGATTACGGTGATCCTGGTCATGTTTATGTACTACAAGGGTGAAATGCGTGAATTTCGAACCGTGATGCTCACCATGATGCTCTGCTATTATGGTGGCTATATGCTGTATATTCTGTTACCGGCGGCTCCACCTCGATTGGCCCTGGCTGACCTTTATACCATCAATATTTTCAAGGGTACTTCTCTGATTTCAGACAGCGCTCGCAAGGTGGTTAATATCAGTGCTTCTTCAGCCAGAGGGGCTTTCCCATCTCTGCACTGCACGATCACCTTTCTCACACTGGGCATGGCCTGGCGTTTTCATAAGGTTTTGTTTTGGATCTTTGTACCCATCGGTATCTCGCTCATTGTAGCAACGGTCTATTTGCGGCATCATTATATCGTGGACATTTATGCCGGACTATTTCTGTGTGCTGCCGTCTGGTACATCACCCCCTGGATTGACAGAAAATGGCGGGCTTATCAGGCAGATAAGGGCATTGTTACCAATAGTCCAGCTGTGTATGATGTCAGGGAAAAGGCTTAAGCGCTTACTCCATATTCCATTTGGGATTTCATGGGGATGTGTGTAATATCGCATTATGCATTCCAATCGATTAATATTTCTGGTTCTTTTCACACTGTTGCTGGTGTCCACGCTATCCGCGGAGCTAAAATGTGGCTACTGCGAGAAGACGATTACCGGCAATTATCTTACTTCTGAAGGCAAGTCTTATCATGAGGATTGCTACCGTGAACACATCCAGCCGCACTGTGAACACTGTAGTGAATTGATTTATGATGCCTACAACATTCTGGATGGAAAGAAGTATCACCCAGAATGCTATACCAACCATATCATCCCTAAGTGTGACATCTGTGAGGGTCCTCTGACGGGCACATATATAGATGATTTTTGGGGGAACTCCTATCATGCCTCACACAATTCGGAACTTCCTGAATGTCATTCATGCGGACGTCTCATATGTGAAAATTTAACCCGGGGTGGCTTCAAATTGAGCGATGGTCGCCATGTTTGCAGCATCTGTAATGAGACTGCTGTGGAGGGTGATTTTCTCCTGGAATCTTCACTGGATCATGTAAAAAGGCTGCTCGAATCAAATGAAATTGATGGCCTTCCTGAGGATATTCCCATCACCCTGGTGGACTCACACACCTTAAAAAAACTCTCCAAGATATACTCTGACTCCGTGCATGGATTTACTGATCACAGCATGCAGACCCGTAACGGTAGGGTTGTCTCCAGGGAAAGTCATATATACATCCTTTCCCACCTGCCGCTCACCATGTTCAGGGCCGTGTTGGCCCATGAGTTATTGCACGTCTATCTGTTTGAGCATGATCTTGACCTGAGATCGGACATTCGAGAAGGTTTCTGTAATCTTGGAAGTGAGATGGTCTACGAGTATAGTCGCTCGGAATATGCCCGCTTTCAACTCCGCAACATGCAGGAGAGCCAGGATCCGGATTATGGTATTGGCTACCGCAAAATGTCCAGAGAGTTGGATAAAAAGGGCTGGCGATATCTTCTGGAAACACTGGATAGTATTCGGTAGATTGCGCTTCACCGACACGGATTGAGACCGGTCTCAAACCATTTTTCTCCCCAGGGCAAAACCTTATTAGTGTTCTCGAATTAGCCTTTCCTGATCAAAGATGACAATAACAGTATCATTTATTGTTGATATTAGCAATTACATAAATATTTTAATTGATCACAACAGACGTGAAGTGCGAAGGTGGGCTTGAGCAATCAATCCACTGGATTTCTATACAAAATATTTCCAAGGAGGCGAAATGCGATTAAAGGTAATAATTAGTGGAATGATAATTTTAACCCTGCTGTTGGGGTGTGCCACCGTTGAACAATATTCTGGCAAAGCGCTACTTGCCGTTGGTGGCGTCGTTGCGAAAGCGATGGAGGGGTCAACTAACACTGTTTCAGATGTCACCCCATTTATAAAGCTGAATAATGTAAATCGGGCACGACCACTCACTGCATTAGAAGCAGAGTATATGTCTAAGGCTGGAATCTCCGCTCCCGATAATCCCAGCAACGCGACTATCCTTTTTTCCAGGGGCATGAAACTGCTGAAAGTTGAGGGAAGTGTTCAGGCAGACGGGGAAGACATGACCTATTATGGAAGTGGCGTTTATGCTAAATCCCTTGAATTGGCAAGTGGAACTGAGGTCGCATTTACAGTCAAAGGGTCTGCTGAAGAAGCAGTTAGTTTTACCGAAACTTATGTGGGTGAAAAAATCACACTTACTTCACCCGCACCTAATTCAGAGATTGATCTGGCCCAGGGATTTGAAATAGAGTGGACACCCGGCTCAGATACGACAAAAATGGTTAAGCTATCCATGATGGTGACCCAAATTGGGTTAGAAAATGTATTGCCCGTGGGGCTTTTTAAAGATGTGGGTCATGCCACAATTAGTTCAGAAATGCTTGCTGAAACGTTACAGCCAGCTACCAAATTAAAATTGGGAGCAAATATTCTACAACTGGAGCGCCAGAAGGACGAGATCAGGTACATATTCAATGGCGATGCCATAGTTAGCTACACGGATATTGACGCTATTGTGGTTAACGTGAGTGGCACACCTCAGAAACGTGAAGGGCCCGCAATCCCGGAAATTGTTGTAAATGAAGGGGATGTAACACTGACAATTGCAGAAACTCCCTACAAGCATAACCCCATGGTTGGTGCGTTGGCAGATGTGGATAAGATAAAGCGGGTTGGACTTAGCTCTTTCATTTTTAAAGGTGTTACTGGTGGATCATGGGAGTCTAAGGAAACGCAGGGCAATACGGTGATTACCACTACAAAAAGTTGGGGTCGGGATTTTGGTGTTCCCGTGCTCACTGAGTTTGCAAACCAAATAGCAGATGGAGTTATGACATCTATGACCATCGGTTTGGGGGCTGAAGAGACGCCACGCAATGATTTTGTAAATACCCCACCCTATCAGCGTATGGCAGAATTAAAGGCCAAATCGGATTCAAAAACATTTGTGGTGAAAGCAAGAGACCTGGCAGATTTCAGTTCGTGGAAAAATATCAAGGTTCGAGTTGGGGGTACCGATTCATGGTACTTTGACATGATGGAATCTTCGGGAACCGATGCCTTGGCTGAATGCTATATCACAGCCACGCGCCAGGAGCCGGTGACTGGAGAATGGGATGATTTTGTCTTTGATGTTTCGATTGGGATCAGCTATAGAGCATATCAGGGACATCTGGTTATGCCTGTTGCCCTGCCATCAGCCACTGCAAACTACGTTTCCGAGAAGATTACGATATCCAAGGAGACAACTTATGAAGAATTACTGAAAGCTTTTAAGGTGGATTCATTCATGATAGCATATGCAACAGCACTGGATCAGTGGGTTGCAGCAAGTAGAGCTTTAGAGATCTGATTCAGTATCAATCAACGCACAATTCCAGTAACAAAAAACCCCGATCAGATGACCGGGGTTTTTGTGATCCCTAGGAGAATTGAACTCCTGTTGCGAGAATGAAAATCTCGAGTCCTAACCACTAGACGAAGGGACCAATTTTCAAAGCGCGATAAAAATATTTCCATTCGTAAAAAACGCAAAGGAAAATTAATCGGCTATCATGGGGTGAACGGTCGGGCTTGAACCGACGACCACGCGGACCACAACCGCGCGCTCTACCAACTGAGCTACGCCCACCATGCATACTTTAAAAAGCGGGTCAATATATGCGGCTGAAAATGCTCCTCCAACTTTTTTTCGTGCGCTTTTTTAGCTAAGCTTCTTAGGTACCAAATTCCGCGTAAGTTGACTATAAACAGGTATTCCGCCTGCATAATCCGGCCAGAGTTCACCCTCTATGAGTGGACGGCAATAGTTTCTGAAAGCATCTGTTACATGAAAGCCATCTTCCCTGATGTAGTCAGCGGGGAGGACTTTTTCCTTGTTGGCAATGTTTACGATATCAGTATGCCCAACACTCCAGGAGTAAGGTGTATCTGAATCTCTAACGATGGTCACCATCTGGCCATTAAGACCCTCAGCAGCCAGGCGTACGGCTTCTTTACCCACAGCAATGGCCTGTTCCACATCTGTTTTAGAGGCGATATGACGACCGGATCTCTGGAAATAATCAGGCAAGGCATTATGCACCTTGATCTGGAGCTTATTCTTGATCAAGTTGGAAATGAAATCACCAGCGCCGCCCAACTGGGTGTGACCGAACATATCGACGGTTCCAGCATCAGCTACAAACTTACCCTCTTCATTCTGCAGGCCTTCAGAAACAGCAATGACGCAGTAGCCAACTTTGGCCCGAATGCGTTCTACTTCAGCCAGGAAGGCTTCTTCACGGAAAGCGATCTCAGGGAGAAGAATAATGTGTGGACCTTCTGATTCATTGTTACCTGCCATGGCAGTTGAGGCAGCGATCCAACCAGCGTGGCGGCCCATGGTTTCGGCCACAAAGGCTTTGGTACTGTCATGATGCATGGAGGCAACATCAAATGAGGCTTCGCGCAGGGAAACGGCATTATACTTGGCAACCGATCCAAATCCAGGGGAGTTGTCAGTAACTGGAAGATCATTATCTACAGTTTTTGGAACCCCAATACAGGTCACATCATAGCCCATATCATGGGAAAGCTGGGAAATTTTGTGGGCAGTATCCATTGAGTCATTACCACCATTATAGAAGAAGTAACGGACATCATGAGCCTTGAAGACCTCAATAATTTTCTCGAAATCAGCTCGGTTTTTCTCCAGTGAAGGTAGTTTCTTACGGCAGGAGCCAAAGGCTGCCGATGGGGTGAAGGGTAGACGATCAATGTCTGCTGGACTTTCCTGACTGATATCAACCAGGTTTTCTTCCAGCACACCGTTGATGCCATAGAGACCACCGTAAATATTTTCAATGATTCCAGATTCCTGGGCTGCTTTAATAACTCCATATGCGGAGCCGTTTATCACACTGGTTACCCCACCAGATTGTGCATAAACTGCGTTTGCTTTAGCCATAAAATTGTTTCTCCATATTTATAAATGTGTAACTAATTACAATCCTTACCAGTTCCGCGCTTTGCGGATAGCCTTGATGGCGTAAGGGGCTGCTTCTTCGGCTAGATCCAAGAGTTTTAAAGCGTATTGTTGAATCTCCCATTGAGCGCCGGTATGAATGCGCAATTCGATAAAATGAATCAGGTTGTGCAGGTTTACCGTGGCATACATCTCAGTGTACATGTTCTGAGGTAAAACCATGCGTGCCTGTTCACGGGCAACACCCTGTTCAATTAAAGATTCATAAAAATCAAAAGCATGCTGTGTATGATTGGCAACCATACCGTGGATATTTTGTCCATCTTTGGTTGTTTCCAGAAGTTCATCTGTACTGGCCTGTCGGTTGGTCTCGGCTTGTTGTCGATATGCCTTGGGAATATAAAATTCAAGATTCATGGAGGTGTAGCGTCGACTGATTTCGTTGTAGGACCAGGTGCGATGACGATGCCATTGCCGGGTGACAAAGAGCGGACACTTGATGTGGAAGGTGAAGGCTACGTGCTCAAAGGGGGAGGTATGCCGTTCATCAGCGAGATACTGGATCAGCACTTCATCCTTTTTATCCAGCTCTTCACGACGTTTTCCAAAGGAAACACGGGCACCATTGACAATTTCAACATCTGAGCCCATGGTATTAATCAAACGCACAAAGCTGACTCCATCACCGAGAACATCAAATGCTTCGAACTGCTTTGAATCATTAGCCATGTTATTTTCCTTCACGTTCTGTATATCTTTTCACGAAAGCATCTACCAGATCAGCATTTCCACCAGTCATACCGGGCGTAATGATGACATCTTTTTGATTATAGATGATATCACTACCTTCAATGGTTTTCATGGTACCACCCAGAGCCAGCAAGAGTGCATGTCCGGCACACACATCCCACTCACTTTTGGGGCGCAACGTGACAAAAAAGTCCTGCTGTCCCGCAGCCACTAATCCCAGTTTGTAGGCCACACTTCCTATAGGTATCAATTCCTTGAACTCATTGGCCCATGGTTCCCAGAGACCGCGTTTGGTTTCGGAACGACTGTTGAGACAGCCCACCTGCTTTAATTCTGTCACTCCACACAGGTTGGCTGCTTCACCATTGTAAAGGGCATTGCCAGATTCATCAGTGCTGAAGATCTCTTTGGTGACAGGGTTATAAAGTACACCGAGAACGGGGATACCATTTTGAACCAGAGCAATTGATGTGACGAAATGGGGAACACCCTCAATGAATTCTTTGGTCCCATCCAGTGGATCTACAATCCAGACAAATTCTTTATCCAGACGGTGAGCGGAGTCAACGGTCTCTTCAGAAAGCCAGCCAAAATCAGGTGTGGCCTCCATGAGAAACTTTTTCAAAAAGGCATCGGCTTCATGATCCGCAGTGGTTACCGGATTATGGTAGCTCTTGTCTTTTATCTCATATGCATTTTTATAATATTTGAGAAGTATGTTGCCGGCTTGGAGTGCTGCATCCGCAGCCAGAGTATGTAGATTTTTCATGGGCGTATCATAACATTTTGCACCCCTTGGTGCCAGTTCGGATTTGATTAGATTTGCTCAGCAGTATTTCGCTGGATGGGTGCGCCTGCTAGTCCTTGAGGAGTTCCGGTACCACGATATCTGTTCGTCCCAATAACCCCTTGTGGTATTTGTAAACCTCTCCGGCAATTCTGGCACCAACTTTATGGGCGTCCTCCCGTTTGCCCCAACCCCTGGTCAGGATAACCAGAATAAACGGAGCCGAATCTTCTGGAAAGACAATGGCAGCATCATGGGCAATCCTGGTGATAGAGCCGGTTTTGTGGGCGACGCTAACATTGTCAGGCAAGCCAGCAGGAATCATCTGGTTGTACTCCTGACGCTTGAGAATTGAAATCATCTCCTCCCTTGAGGTTTCAGAAACCAGGTCGGAGCGATATACTGCCTCCATGACCTTCATCATTCCATAAGCAGAGGTTACATTATTAAGACCAATATTGTAGGCTTTCAAATCTTCAACTCCCCGCACAACCATAACGCCATTGGCCCCGATTTTTTTCATCGTCAATCCGATTGAGTCAGCTCCCGTATGCTCAATGAGGATATTGGTGGCCAGGTTGCTGCTATGGGTGATCATTTTTTCAATGACTTCATAATACGTAAGGGATTGATCAAGAAAGGGATATAGGATTTCATCTTTTTGAGATTGAATGGGTAAGCTGAAGCTGCTTTCGTCTACGATGCTGGTAAAACTGTTTTTAATTGATATGTCAGCATTCAGGTCGATGACACCATCATCCCGCATTTTGAATAGCTGAAACATTACCGGTGTTTTCATGGTGCTGGCGGCGTGGAATAAAGCGTGGGCATTATATGCCAGCATTTCATTGGTCTCGAGATTCATATAAGCGATTCCGACTTCGTGGGGCTCTGTTCCAGAATCGTCTTTTTTTAAATGATTGCACGAAAATAAGCTGATGGTGAGTAACAATGAAACAAGTAGACGGGTATTAAACTTCATAGGGTTTAACCTTTATTCAGAATTTTGAAATGCCAGGGCGAAAACATTTTCACTAAAATAATTTTCCAATTCCTTGCGTAGAATATCACCATCGGGAGTCATATGTGTGGCCAATCGCAGATAATACTCTGGGAAATATTGATACTCAACGGCTTCAATAAATCGCTGGGCTTCAATGATCTCATCACGCTGGACACGACCCAATTCATCATAATAATATCGATTGGAGCTGGTAATTCCTGTCATCTCTGAGGCAAAAATCTTCCAGACCAATTGATGCTC
>JAERTH010000056.1 GCA_016844955.1 Fidelibacterota bacterium
GACACCGGGATCCCTGAAGGCCTCCAGGGTACTTTTCTCAATACTGAGCATAGCCGCCAGCAGATTTCGCCCTGGATCCTGGAAGTTTTTGAAATACAGTTCACCCCATTTGTTGTGCAGCAGGTCTGCATCCAGATCGACTTCTTTGCGTTCCAGGAGATCCGTGGCTATGGTTTCAAGTTTTTTCAGACCAGCAGGTAAATCCGTGACGACCAATACAAAACCATCCTGCTGGCCAAAAAGCTCCAGAACCTTATGTACCAGATTGCCAACTTCTATTTCTTCCCGGTCTGAAATGTTGGTTTCTGCGGGTTCTAGCTGGAGTTTACGTGAGTACCAGTAGCGTTGCGGACACTTGATCAATTCATCAAAAGCTGAAGCCGAGATATGCTCAAAATTACTCTGGTTGTGGGGTGCTAATGTTCCATGCCAGGCACCCTGACCTGCATCCATAAGTAATTTGTTATGTCGCATTTGCCATGGAGAATCAGGAGTAGTGAATTGTCTGCCTGCCATGACCTCATACTGTTGATCCTGACTGGTGGCAGGCAGCCTGGGATAGGTCAATTTCTCCAGATACTGGCAGAAGGTGCTCTCTTCCAGTGAGGTACCATCAGCATTTCGCAATGGAGCAGTCAAATGCAATTTCCCCACCGGACGTTTCAACCATTGTTTAAATAGATAGAGATTCAGAAACCAGGGATTGAGTACGGGGGCTTTAATATAGGGATTGGTGTCTGCGGTGAGCGGGAATTGTCCCTCTGTGAGTCCCATGACAAACAAATGCCCCCCATTGAGATTCAAGGTGTCCAGGAGAGAGATCACATCCACACCAAAACCCTGCTGAGCCGACGCCACTTCCACACCTCGCAGTCGCTCTTTCAGCTCACGGTTTAAATCACCCAGGCTCCCTTTGCGCCCGAGGTAGCGTTGCCAGTCTTTTTGAATGCCGACAATGGCATTCTTAAGTGAAGTATAGGCTTTGGAGGCCACAGTAGCAGACCCAAGGCGATGGGTAAATTGAAACCCTTTAAGCATTGACAGTAACCATTCGGCTGAAGCGTCCAGGCTCAGTTGCTTACCATCTCTCCACTCCTCAGTAATGAATTTCAGCAAATCTTTGGCTGTTTGATTCAGTCTCGGATGTTCAATTGATTCCGGCAGAGATTCATCGATATGGGTGACGCCCATTTTCCGCATCTCAATATCCAGACGCAGCCTGCTATAGCCTTCAGCACCTGAGGGCATCACCAGGGGGTGCAACCACACCGCCATGGCCAGATCCCAGGATAAATGACGACTCAAACGTCCCTGAATAAGTGCAAATGCCAGATGACTGACAGGTCTTTCCATAACGGGTTCACGTTTACTTAGCCGAACTGATATTCCCATCTGATCAAAAACCCGTTTGATAGCGGGGACATAGCGCTCCATTGAGGAAACAGCAATGAGGATATTATGTGGAGCCTCACCTTCCATGAGCAATTGTCTGATCTGCGAAGCAACCAGCACGACTTCTTCATAGGTAGAGAAACAGGGTGTGTAGCTGTGATTACTCTCCTGGGCTGGCATCTCCTCCTGGGTCATCCAGTCAGCAATTGACATGGAAAATCCTGGGCTGGCTTTCCCCTTCTGGAGCGGATCGAGAAAAATGAGATCGTGCTTCTGCGCCAGGTCGGCCAGGAATCCATAATCTGAAGGAGAGGTAGAGTGGATAGAATTCACAATAATCTTGATTGAGGTTGACAACTCGTAATTGCTCACATCCCTACCGGGGATCAGGATGCTGTGGTTCTGACACCATTCCAGAAATTCCTGAAAGAGGGTTTCCTTTTGGGGCGTAACTGATTCACCTGAAGTAGCCTTGTGGAAAGCTTCAGCCATTCGGTTAACGATGCCCCATTGGGAACGTTTCCCCAGCACCTGCGCTACCCCCAGACGTGCCAGATATGGAGTCAACCGACGTCCAGTCGGTTCAGTCATTTTCCGTAACTCTCCCAGGGTGAGGATCTGCAAGCGAGGATGATTCAAGCCTGTGCTGGCTAATGATTGAGCCAGGCGTTCCCCACTATTTTTGGTGGGTTCAACCACGATCACTTCATCCTCTGGTTTTAGCCGTCGCAGGATTTTCTGCATGGCTTCTGGCGGAACCTGCTCAGCTGGAAGCACAGGGGCCAGTCCCTTCCCGTGTTCAAGTCGGCCTAGTTTGGAGAAGTAGAGATTTTCCTCATAGGCTATGGGGATAATTTTATCAAATCGATTGAAGTATAATTCCCCACGAGCTTCGATACCATAGAGTCGTTTCAGAATCCATTGGTAGGTCTGTATCTGGTACCAGTAGCCATGATCTTTCAAGGTCGCGAGATTCGGGACTTCCTTATCTGTTTTGTAGTCCAGAATTACCCATTGATCCCCATCCTCATAAAGCAGATCAATTATCCCGGATACTTTATAGATGCGCAAATCACTTTTCAGATAGCCAAAAACTGGCAATTCTGGAAGTTTGCTTGCTCCTGGGAGGGCTGCCATTTTCCTGGCCAGTGAACTCGCCTGATACATATCCAGACAATCAGAAAGATCTTCAAGGAAGGGGTGCTGCAGTTCAGTTTCCACGATCCCTTCATCGTCTAGAAACTGCTCGATCTCTTCAGCATATTGCTCAGGGACAAACCACTCCATTTCCATGGCCCGATGGAGCAGACGTCCAAAGGTCAGAGCTGAGGTTTCCAGACCCAGATCATCACCCAGCTGCCGTTCTTCCGATCCCTCATAATGCTCTTGATCCATCCAGGTCATGATGGTATGGGGTGATATCTCTTCGTAAACAAGCCTGCTTGTCACAGGAGGCGGCCTGTGGACTGGGGTACCAAAACCTGGTGTTTCACCTGATTCGGATCGCAGCAGGTCACTTCCCAGGGTGAGGTCATAAATGATATTTTCGGATGTACGCGTACGCCAGTCCGCCTGTAATGCATGCGGATCAATCTGCGCCAGATCCTTGTCAACATCCAGATTGAAAACCGGAGTCAAATAACGATCCCATCTGGTATTTGATGACACTTTACGTGTTGGGTTGAGGCGGGCTACAAAACTGATTCCATATCTGGCGCGAGTGACAGCAACATAGAACAGTCTTTTGTCTTCGGCTTCTTCTTCAGCTTTGGTCTGGGACTTGATTTTTTCCAACATCCAGGTGTTGTGACTTGATGTGAGGGTATCAATTGTGATCCCCACCTCCCATTCATCATGGGTCCTACCAACATAAATGCCTCCCTTTTCACTCGGAATGGGTGACTGTAAATCGGGGAGCATGACCACGGGGAATTCCAATCCCTTGGCCTTGTGAATTGTCAGAATTTGAATCCGGGCTGATCCAGGCAACTCAGCTTGTGATGCATCCCCATGTTGAATTTGGAATTTGAAAAATTCATGAATCTCGCGCAACCCAAGACCATCCAGTGATAGCTGATGAATCATAAGGATCAGACGCTCAAGATTGGCCAGGCGCAGCGTCCCACCCGTTTCTGAAATCCAACCGAGGCGACGGTCGCCTTCGGCCAGAATTCTACCCACCAGTCGATCCACTGGCTCCCGGGCGGTATCCTGTTGCCAGTCCCTCAGTGTCTCAATGATTTGAGGATGTGATTGACTTAAACTATTCCAGACCCAGCCTGTGCTTGATTTATGCTCAACCCCATCGCGCATGTTTTGAATATCGGCATCTGTCATAACAAATAAGGGACTACGCAGGAGCCCGACCAACGCCAGATCATCCAGTGGATTGATCAACACACTGAGAAGATGATAGAGATCATAACTTTCCTGCTGGGCGAAGAGACCTTTACTGGAGAGCACCTCAAACTCCAGTCCTCTTGATGTGAAGATGCGGATATAGTCCAGAATGTGGGTAAATGAACGTAGCAGAATTCCAATTGAGGGCCCAGCTTTCGGTTCAACCTTCTTTTCTGTGACCCATTGTAGCCATTCATCAGTAAGATCAGCAATACGGTAAATATCTGCCGAAGCACCACTGGATTCACCATCTTCAAGGACCGCACTGATGACACATCGAGATAATTTACGTTCTTCATCTGTTAATGGACTGCTTTTAGCTGCGCTTGTTGCCTTGAACACCGTCTCATATAATTCAATATTTTCACGCTCTCCAGGTTCAGGGAAAGCTGTAGTGATCAAAGGATTGATCATTGAGTCTACAAATGCCTGTGAAGAGCGATAGGTTTCATCTGCCGTCAGGCTCAATCCAGATCCAGCCTCAATCTGACCACGCACACGGTTCATGACCTGTACATCTGCCTGATTAAAGCGATAAATCGACTGCTTTGTATCCCCCACAATGAACAGACCACGATCACGGAGTTGGGCTTTTCCACCCTGGGCGATCAGCCTGACAATATCCCAGCGTAGATCATTGGTATCCTGAAATTCATCAAACAGGATATGACTGAAACGCTGGCCGTAATGGGCTGCCACTTCCTTATCCTGAAGCACTTTTCGTGTCTGGATAATTACTTCATTAAAGCTAAGTACACCTTCTCGTTTTAAACGCTGGTTGAGTGCATCCCAATACCCCAGAAAGAATTTCGCGAGATGATGTTGAACATTACAAGCTTCCAGATCCCAGACGGTTGGGGTTCTGCCCATGAGGGTTTCATAGGGGAGCAACTGTTCCGCTTTCTCCTTAAAAGCCCTCAGTCTTGATCTGAATTCATCCTTGCGGTCCTCAGGCCAGACCTTCCCCGGGACGGACGGTTTGTCTATGTATTTTGCTCTACTTTTTAGCAGTGCCAGCCGCCGCACAAACTCCAACAACTCCAGGCCATAACCATAGTCATCTTCCCTGGGGTTACTTAACAGCGCCAACAATTCTTTGAAGGTTAAATATTGATCATGGCTAGAGTCCAGCATATCAGATGCATCTGGTAAGCCATCCACCAGCTGCATAAGGGCCGATTCGATTGATTCAATGACATCTGGGAGTGGATGTTTGGCTTTGAATTCAGCTTGCAATTTTTCCGGTGGAGTCCCGGCATGGTGCTCCAGCCACCCTGTCATAAGCTGTGCGTGTCCCTGGAGTTTTTTAACATACTCATTGATGTGAAACACGGAGAGCTGCTCCAGCAGGTACTTTAAATCTTCATCGCCATTCCGACTGCATTCTCTGAGATACCGTTCCCAGGTCTCAAGTTCCATGCGTTGTGTATCGGCTTCATCCTGAATGCGAAATTCAGGGTCAATGTTCAATTGCTCGGCCTTCTCTCTTAGAATCTGGGTACAAAAGGAGTCGATAGTGGAGATGGCATTTTTGGAATAGGTCGAGCGTAAGTGCATCTTAGTGCGTTTTGATGCTTGGCGAAGATGTTTTCCAAACCCGGAAGGAACATGGTCGAGCTCCTGATCATTCAAGAGTTGATTTAGGTCAGCATATATCCTACCCGACATCTCAGCTGCCGCTTTCCGGGTGAAGGTGATCACCAGAATGTTGGATGCATCTTTTCTCGGGAGTTGAGGATTTTCCGCATGCTGTCTGGCAAAATCATCCATGATAGCAGCATAGCGTTTTGAGAGTAGCCAGGTCTTACCCGCACCGGCACATGCCTCGATAAAGACATTCCGAGAAAGATCAAAAACTTTAGATAGGTTGATGCTCATAATATTTTCCCAAAATAGAGTTTTATGTTGCTAATGCGAGAAGATTTAAGTTTTTGATGGGAGTGAAACTCATTCCAGATAAAACATCAAAACCTGAAGGCATGCTTCATCCATCTTAAAACATTAAGTTTCCGCATTCAAAAGCAGCTAACTATTGGGGTAGCCAGACCTCAAGTGAAAGCCAGTTTACGGCGTGCAATAAAAATGATCCAACCGCAACCACATATAGGAAGCTGACAATTCTATGCGGCATCCAAAGCCACGCATAGGTTTCTGCCCAACCACCTTGCATCCAAAGTCGAATCTTCTTCCCTCTCCCAGGAGCATCTACCCGGTGCTGTGGAGAAACTCCTGACCGCTCTTCTGCATCACGCATAGGTCCAACGACCCAGGTTAACATTCCCCTAAACAGGTTGTACAGGATTAGCATACAGGTGGAAAAGAAATACCATGGTCCCTTATCAACTCCCAGTAATAGCTCCCAGACTTGTGCTTGTTCCCATTCTTGATTGCCTGGTACCGGAAGCTTATGCCTAATAGATTTAATTAGTTCTTCAGCGATAGCGGTATTAGCTGCATCAACTTGTGTGGAATTTAAAAGGCCTGTTTCAATATCATCTACGAAAGATTCCATTGACTCCTGCGCTTTAGCTGCTGCTACCCAACCAGCAGCTTTTGTGAAGTAGGGGAGAATAAAAGCTATTAGCAGGATCAGAGTTATGGCATATCGTGGCCCAGTATAATATCGCCGCAGGGTTGACCAACGGTCAGGGGAGCGTGGCGAAAATATCGTATCTTTGATGATGGTATCATCAAATTTCATCCCTGTGGCACCACGTAGATCTGCCCCATCCAGGTGCGTTGTCCATAGGATCGCACCCTCCATTTTCACGCGCCTCAAATCCGAATTTTGAAATTCTGCCTCTCGGAGGTCAGTATCAATCATATCCGCCCTACCAAGCTGAGATTCTTGTATTATGGCACCTGAAAGATTTGCTCCGTGCGCTTGTGTCGTAGAAAAGATTGCATTTTTTGCAGTGACCATTCTTAGGTCAGCATCCTCCAGTATTGCACCCGTAAGATTTGCACGATCCAATTTGGCACCAAACAAGATGGCTTCTTTAAGCGAGCTTTTTGACAGGTTGGTAAGACTTAAGTTTGCATTGCTTAAATCAATCCCATTCATTTCTGATGTTTGCAAATTGCACTTGCTTAAGTCCGCCCCCTTCAGATCTGCATCATTTAGTACAGGGGAAACATCAGAGTTATCTTTGCGCCATTGATTCCAGGCATGAGCGCCCTGTTTTAGTATTTCAAGCTGTTGGACATCTGCGGCTTCCCTCTGCTCAACACTCTGTTCCCCTAACCAATGGCGCATACCTGCTCCTCTCCCTGAATAATTATTGAATCAGAAGACGTTTTGATAAACTGATAATTTTTGATCACCCAAGGACTATGTGGTATTTATCAGGAATTAGTGTGAACGCTCCTGTCTATTGAGAATCTCGAGGGCTTCAAATAAAAGTGCCTCCTGCCCTAAATTCCAATGAGAAAGGAAGCTGTTATTTTTACCAATCCCAGATTCGGATTTTTTCGCACTGCCATCATCCTTAACTCTACTGTACCTGAATCTTTGTGTTTCTTGATAGCTTACCAACGAACCAGGTTCCAGATCCAGTGTGGATTCATTTGCAGAAAGACAATCCTCCGGATAATAATAATCATCACAGGCCACAAGTTTTGAAAGAATCAAGTCCTCGTTATCCACGGAATAGGTTAAAATTTCAGTGTCACTCCATCCATAACCAGAAGGCATGGATGTGATAATAGTTCCTTCATCAATTCGCCAGGAGCCGATGCTGGTGTCAGCCAGGAGCGGGTTTTCGTACTTGGTTATAAGTTGAAATTCCAGATCATCCAGCAATACCATCCTTGAAGATTCCATGCCAAGTACATCTGGCGCCAGTGGCTCAAGCGGTGAAAAGCTGGAAGCCTCGCCGGGTGCAAGAATTATGGTTTCCACCCCCAGCTGGCCACCCAATGTGATCGTAGTGATTGAATCGCCGGCGATTAATGACATTGGTTCAAGTGTTAACTGCATGTTCTCAAGATCATATGAACCGATGAAACCACCCGTTTCAAAGTAGTACCGAGTTGAATCCTCTAGCAAGACTTCCAATTCCATCCAATTGACTGCTGGGTTACCTGTCCATACTGTAAGGGCGTAGCGTGGCAAATCCTCGAGAAAGAATAGTTGGTTACTTACCCGTGTATTTGCGGCTAAACCTGAACCACTTGAATACATATAGGTCAGATCTGCATTTAGATCGCCACTTATAGTGATTGCACCTACCCCAGGCTTAAACTCCAGATGAATTTCCTGCTCTATGGCACAGACTGCCTCGGCGGTATAATCAACTTCGCTTAACTCCCAAACGCCGTACAATTCTGTCCCAGGCAAAGGTTCTGTGCCCGTTTCATCACAACCCGACACAACAATAAGTGACATTGCCAGCAAGCCTGTAAATATACTTTGTGTTAACTTTTTAATACTCCCCCCAAATCAGCATATCAGTTGTATTGTTTATGATTCTAGTTTTAACAAGAAGGTAGTGAAGTACTATAAGGCCACAACGCTACATAAAACTATTGAGCCGCACCATCAACAATAGATCGTAGACAGGTAGACATTTGTGGTTTTAATGCTTCCAAATATTTTGCCACACCGGGCATTGAAGCTATACGCAAAATTGATTCCCGCAGGATCTCAAGGTCGTGATCCTCCAGCTCTCCCTTTTCATATAGAGTACACTGAGCATTAAAGCCATCGAAGGCAGTACCAACCATGAGTGACATACTGGCATCCTCCTCAGCAGAAACTGGCTTTTCCCCTTTGGCCATTTTCACCCATAACTCAGGTTGATCTACGAAATCATGCATGAAGTCCTCAGCCGAATCCCTGGCAACTGGCTTTCCGCTGGATCTCATTTGCTTGGTGTTCTGATAAAACCTATAGGCAACAACCACAAAGAGAAAAAGCGTAATGATTACCACTATAACATCCAAAAGCCCCATCATTACATTCCTTTATTATAACTCACTCATAGTTTTATGTTTCAACATTCAACATAGAGTTAAAACTTTCGACTTTTAAATTATCCTCAATTTGTAAAGAAATCAAAAACATTGCCCAGAGTCGAAGTCTCAGCTTTATAAATCTCAGTATATCTGCAACGCGTACAGGTAACCGTTGTAAATTTTTTATTCTGGATATCAAAAATCTTAGTCCAGCCACCACCTGTAGCGGCAAACTGACCGGTCTCATATTCAAAATTTTTACATTTAGGACATTCCCAGTTACTATGCTGCATTACAACTCCCTATTATTAAAAAATTTATATTCAGGCTATTTACCTAGCCATACGTCAAATTTCATGAATCAAGTCGGGTAATTTAGTTCCCGTTTCACCTTTATACAATGTCGGGGATATGGGTTGTGATCAAGCGTGTCTTCTTTTGAGCTGCACCAGAGTTGCCCCAAGTGCGGCTATTGCCATCCCTACACCCTCCTGGGTTGATATTTTTTCATCCAGGAAAAACCAGGCCAGTATGGCAATCTGGATCAACATGGTACCATTAATGATGCTTGATTCCATGGCACTGATACTACGCAAGGTGTGATTCCACAGGGTGAAGGCCAGTGCAGTATTGACCACAGCCAGCCAGAGTAAAAAGCCCCAGTTTCTCGGTCCGATTGCCGGCACTCCATTCATAGCCAGACCAATAATCAGGAGCAGTACGGCTCCCACCCCCATGCTAATAAAGGTTATGACTACCGGACTGATATCCTTTTTACGATTGATGCTTCTTCCCAAAATGCCCGACCCGGAATTTGCCAGCACACCAAAAGCCATTACCAGCAGGCCTAACCCTTGACTCCCTTCAAATGAGATGGGAAAGAAATAAAACAGTATCCCAAAAATGAAGAGTATCGCTCCTGCCCATTGGAGTCGGCTGGGGATTTCATTTAAAAAAATGAGCCCCATGACAGCAACTATCAATGGTGTGAAATTTAGCATGAGACTGACACTAACAGCAGGTAGCAAAGATAAGCCCAGAAATTGTGTACCCTGGGTAAGGGTGTAGAAGACAAACCCCAGGTGCAGAAGTTGTTTCCATTGAGTAAAACTCAAGCCTTTGATTTCTTCGATATATTTCTTCCTCAGTATAAATGGGATGAAACACAGGAAGGCCAGGAAGTAGCGTAATCCAGCATAGGTGATGGGTGGAATCTCTGCCAGACCCCACTTGATGATAATGAAAGAGGTTGACCAGAGAAACGTAACCAGCAGTGCCTGCAAAACTGCCAGTAGATGGTGGAAGCGATGCTCAATCATGGATAGTGTATCCTGTCATACAGACTGGAATCAGCATGCACAAATGGCTCAATATTGTGCAACCAGTAGTTGATCACTCCAGGGGCAGCGGATTGTAGACGGGTATCACCCCAACTGCTTGATGGATTATCCCCTTCCCAGTCCACATTGATATAGGTAAACGCTTTGACCACATTTTCATTACAAAGGTCAAAGACATTTTCAAACCAGGTCGTATTGGGAATCACCCAATCAGTATCGCTATACCCGGTGGTCTTAATGGCAGCCGTTTCTGCCAGCATTACAGCTTTCTGCCTAGCGACAGAAAAATCAAGTAACCATTGCACCCTTTCATTGCTAGCCAGACTGCCCCACCCGATACCAAAGATTGAAAGACCAACCCAGTCCACGTAGTCGTCACCGGGATACCACAGTTCTGGAATAACTTCCTGATCTGATTCGAGGGCTGGATACTGGGCAGGATAATCCTCGGTGCCATAATAAGGACTCACCGCCCAGGAGTGCCATACGTAGGCCACATTGCTCACACCTTCAGACCGCATTTTGTCGACAAAATATTGATAGGCCAGGATGTATTTGTCTGGGGGATAGGCATTATGCCACCCATCAAATTCATACCCGAAGCGAAGAAATATTGGTTTATTAAATTCTTTACAGGCTGAGGCCAGTGACTCGATGTTTGCATCAAAAACACCACCCCTGATTTGATCCAAATAATAACCGGGTTGACCATAGTCTCTTTCACCGGTCCAGATGGCCAGTTGCAAAACGGTATTGGGGTACGCATCCATAAAGGATTTGTAGCGAGGAAGATCGCTTTGAATGGCCCCATCGGATAAACTGGTATAGAAGGCAAATCCAGCAGGTGTAGGCGTGGGCCTTAGTTCAGACATATAGGCTCTCATATGACTTTCACTGGCCTGACCCAGGATGAACAAACATTCACCATCAGCAGGCTCAAAAAGCGATAAAGGAGTTTCTTCATTTTCATCGCCAACAGGAGGTTGGGTCGTATCAGATTCACAGGTCAGGAGCAGCAACAGACTCACCCCAGCGATTATTGCTTTGGGATAGACAATATTCATATCAGGAAGCTCCGCTTGAACTCGAAAGTAATCGGAGTCCTACAATGCCCGCGACAATGAGTAGCAAACAGAGGATTCGCATCAATTCCCGAGATTCATCAAAAAGCAGCATCCCCAGTATGGCCACCCCTACAGCCCCCACACCCGTCCATACAGCATAGGCCGTCCCCACCGGAATAGATTTCATGGCTACAGATAACAGCCATAAACTGATGCCCATGGCAGCAATTGTCAGAACTGAGGGTAGTAGCTTGGTGAAACCCTCTGTGTATTTGATTCCGATTGCCCAGCCACATTCAAAAAGACCGGCTACAGCCAGATAGATCCAGGGCATTGTATATTTCCTTCCATGTTCAGGTATCCATGCAGCCCAAACTCTATTGAGGCTCAACAAAAACCCGCATTGTTAATCCAGATTCTTCATCAGCATTTATTCATTAATAAATATTGATCTTTTAAACCAGAAACCGTTAATAACTACCCCACATCTCAATCCGCTTGTCTCTATAGCTCAAATATAAATCATGGCCCAGAAACCCGAGGCCAACTACCGTGGAATCGGACAGAGTATCGATGGAGGTCAAATTATAGGACAAATCGGTGACCAGCAGCAGGTCCTGGTAGCTGGTATCCACACCCAGCATATAGAAATGCGAATCGAAATATTCCAGGGCATAGACACCATGATACAGGGTATCAATAAAAGGGAGCTGGAAGGTTTCATCATGACTGGCCACTTGATCAATCGTTTTAGAGATGGTACGCATGCGGTATTGGATGGGTGCCTGTGAATTACGATAAAGTGCAAAGAGGGAGTCCGTATCAGGATTAAAAGCAAGACCGCTGGGGTGCCAGTTGGAGGCCAGGTCATCATACCTCAGAAAGACCAGCTCTCCTATACCAGAGGCTTTGATGAGCAACTCGGTTTGTCTTGATTGCAGATAAAGATCGCTTCCATCGCTGGTGATAGCCAGATATCCCTGCCCATTCATATCCAGTTCGAATGCATCAGTTAAAAAGATATTGTCACCATTAATCTCGTACTTCAGGAGATCAATCTGTGATCCCGAATTGCCAGAAAGATCATAATTGGTTGAGTAAAAATAGCCGTTCAATGCCGTGATGTCGGCTATATCATCAATATAGGTGTTCTTGTTTGAATTGATATCCTGCTTATCCTCACAGGCCAACACCTGTAACACCAGAATTCCAATTGTTATCAGTTTGAGGCTTACTTTGATATCCATAATCGTTGAAACTCCCTTTGACCAAAATCTCAGTAAAAGATCGAGGCTGGACCCTCTGATACAAACATATTAATTTCGCGACTCGTCAGATGAAATTAAGTTTTTATCTCATCCCTGCGATCCGCATAACGTGAAACTTCCATGGAGCCCATTACCTGGACCCCATATTTCTAAGGCGCGAGCGAGGAACATCAGTACTGTCCCGGTTCCTCACAGCACTATTTCTAGAAGACTTTGCTGAACTTAATGTAGCGATGTTAGGGGGATTTATCCGAGATCGTAGCTCTCAGATAACCCGTGATGGAGAAGCGTAGGGAAAATCCAGTTTTTGTCATGCACTGGCCTTAGATAGGCAGAGAAAACGTGAAAATTGTCCCTTCCATCGGGGTGGAGGTAAAACTTACTTTTCCACCCAGAATTTTCTCACCAAACAGCTTCATGGAAAAGGTACCAATACCTCGACCTGAAGAACCCTTGGTACTGAAATTTCGCTGAAACACGCGACGGGCAACCTCATCAGGGATAACTTGGGGATTATGAACCTGAAAGCCAATTCTGGTGGTTTCTAGATTAACTCCGACGGTGACGGTTTCTCCCTCTGAAGAAGCCTCCAGAGCATTGGTGATCATATTGGCCAGTACGCGTTGGAATAGTGAAATATCCGTCATAATTATAAAAGCATCCAGGTCTTTAGAGAATTTTAGCCTCTTGTTTTGTTTGGCTGGATGATTTGAAAAAAGGCTGATAATATCTTTTCTGATATTCCCAACACTTACCTGGTTCTGAACTAAACTGTAGCTATCTGTTTCGCAAGCCAACAGGAATCGTTGTATCTCAACTGTTTTCTGTAATCGCAGCGAAGAACGACGCACAATATCCACCAGGGGAGATTTGCCCTCCACGCTGGCCAAAATCTCACTGGCCCCCACCAATCCGGACAGCATGTTATTCACATCGTGAAAAAAGGTTCTCTCCAGGGCGGCCCGTTGCTGCTCATGGGTAACATCCCGCATAAAAACCAGGAGGAATACACTTGATTCAATTTTTAAAGGATGAGATCTAATCTCTAGCACCACATCAGTTTCCACACCATTCTTGCTGGCTTTCAGCACGCAGATTTCCTCCACAGGCTTGTGCTGTTCCAGGCTGGCCACAAAGGCTTTGGCCGCACCGCAGGTTGAACAAAACTTGGTGGTACCACATCCTGCAGGAAGCCCCTTTGCATGCACACAGCTCATGGCTTCTCCAGGCCGCAAGCCCAGCGCTTCCAGCGGGTTCTCAATCTCCAACTTATTCAGAAGTGAGTCATTTAGCGAAATGATCTGTCGATGCTTGTTGAGGATAGCCAACAGTCCCCCCACTGTATTCAACAATCCATCAATAACCAGATTTTGACTTAAGGTTGCCCGTTGATCGATTAGTTTACTCTTTGTTGCTCGTTCAGGTGAGGCAAAATGGGTTTCCATTGAGTAAGACCTCCGCTAGGTTAGCATAATATACTTAGATATTTAGCGGGTGGGGAATCAAACTTGTGAAGATTTATCTGGACTGCAGCTTGAGGTGATTTTACTTCATTCTTTTTTTTGCTTCAGCGCTTCTAGAACGACTTCAACTGGGGGGCGTGGATCAGCGCCTTTAAACTGAGAGATTCGCTGGTAGATATCCTGAGCCGCCAGATGGAAACCATCCGGGAGTCCTGCTGCTTCCAGGCTTGCAGCAATTTCTTCCATCTCCCCTGAGAAGCGCCAGGCTTTCGCCGTGACGTTACTGATACGATTCCGTGTTCGCTGGGCAAAGTCTGACCCATTCCGAGACCACTGCTTTTCAAGCTCAGGTCTAACACCCATCTCATCAGCCGCAGCCATGATTGCACACAGCAGAGCAGTGGTTCCTTTGGTGTAGGCTGCAAAACTCATTTTGACCGCGGATGCCTTCCCGATTTGGTCATCCATAACTTCCACCTCAAGCGGTCCACCTCGGAAACAATCGCCAACCAGACTGGCTTGGGAACCAGAGAGATACAACCAGGTGCTTTCAGGCTCCCAGGCTGGTCCACCCACAATACCTCCATCCACATATTCAGCACCTGCTGAGGTTATCATCTGACCAATACGTTTTGATTTTTCAGGTGATATGGCATTCACATCAGCGTAGATCCCTTTGAAACCGGTATGGATTACCTGTTGGGCAACATCAACGGCTGAATGTGGCGGGCACACGGAAATTATAATGAAGCAGGTCTGGTTAAATTCCTCAAGTGAGGGTAGTGGGAGTAGGTGATGATCATTGGCCCGTTTTAAAGTTTCAGAACTTCTTCCCTGGGGGAGCCAGTAGACGCTGTGACCCGTATTCTGTGCAGAAGCCGCAACAGAAATCCCCATGGCACCAGGATGGAGTATACCGATCCCCTTGTGCTTCATGGTTAAATTCCCAATGCCTCATCCTGGGGTTCCATCAAGGGCTCCTCATCGATGGTCATGTCAGGATTCTCTACCAGGTTTTTCAGAAGCTCCAGGCCCTTAATACTATAAAACCCATCATTGATACGCTCATCAAAACTATAGCGGATGGTCATCATATCCTTGACAGCGGGTCGCCCCCGATCATCAAGAGCCATGCGAGGTTCATTCATGCCCAGTGCCATAAAAATGGGGATATCACCATATTCATAAAGGTGGTGATAGGCAGGTTGCAAACCGATACTTCCCAGGTTGGCAATAAAGACACTGCCATAAAGCTCATCAGCACGAATCATGCTGCCAGGCAGTAGCCCATAATGGTTCAGAGTTTGCAACAACCAGGTGAAAAAACTGACCATGAAATTGGGCAAAAGAAACACCAGGTCCATTTCCTTGTCTGAAACTGATTTACTGCCTTCCCTGCCCTTGAGAATCCCACCCTGAATATGGTCAACCGTTTCTTCAAAAGTCCAGCTGGGATCAATTTTCTTTTTAACCACAACCAGGGGCGCGTCATCAGTCATTTCCTTTTTCATGGAGAAACTTACCCAGATTCCATCCCGCTGGTAGATCCGACGACCCGCCACAAAACGATTCAAGCCCGGTCGCTGCTCCAACACCTGCGCAATCCTCCAGATGATGAAGTGCAGGATACTGACTTTCTTGCCGGTTTGCTTGTGAAAGGATTCGACGAATTTCCAGGCTTTTTCAACTTCAATATGCTGTTCATAGTATACCGAGGATTCGGTTCTGCCATGCATTAAAAAGGGCATGATCTTGCGCGTGTTTTTCAGGTTTGAAACATAGGTTCCGTCTGGTCTCCACCGAAATGGCATGTTCTGACTCCGCTTTAATATTCCAGGATGTAACTAAATTGCATGGCGCGTTCCAATGAGCGTTCCTCAGCACCGATATTTCGCCAGGTATATGCAATGCTGGATGAATTGTTCAAGGCAAAGTGGGCTCCCATATTCATGGTGATCCCCACATCTTTCAACAACATGTGATCAAATTCAAGTGTGGTCATGAGACGCCGGGTAATCTGCTGCTCAACACCCAAAAAGAAAAAGGCATCCTTGGCCCCATCGTAAGTCGCTGAGGTATCATGATATGCGTACAGATCGGTCTGAGCGAATCCTCCACTCACTCGTCCACGACCCAGGTGCAGCTTTTTAATCTGATTGTATTTATAGCTGGCCACCACATAGATATTTCGGGGAGGACTCCACTGATTCTCAACCACTTCATTTCCCAGGGAATCATCCCTGGTTAAGGTCCAATTGCGGCTGTTGCTTTCTGCACCAACGGCCAGAGATGGCATGACCTTACCCTTCTGATCCCAGATGCGAAACTTGGTGCTGACAAAGGGTAATTCCAACCCAAAGGCATCAATGTCATGTCCCAGAAATTGATTCACCTGGAACTCAAGGCCCCACTCCCAGCGGTTCCAGATGCTCACAGAACTGGCTACACGCAGATTGCCCTCTGCATCATTCTGGATGTCCAGACCGATAAATCTATTTTCAATAATATCGGCTGTGGGAATATCGATAAGGCGCCTTACACGCAATGGGTAGCTACTTGGCAGGAGATGAAACTCACCGCCAACCTCACCTGATCGAAGATCCGAGCCCGTCAGTCTTCTGGCTCCGATATAGCGCTTCATCCAGTAATCAGAATTCATGGGCACTTCGGTAACCCCCTTACTGGAACTGGCGTGAATCATCTGGCTGCCTTTTGTGTAAACACCCACATGGCTGACACCCTTCCCCAGGGTATCAAAAAATAGTAAATCTCCGTATTGAAGCTCATCCCGGGCAACTTCGTCACCTACTGTGTATTGCATGCGGGAGGTCCGCGGGATTATGATTCCCTGATCACGATAAACGCCTGAGGTAAACCCGGAGCAATCCACGCCCTTGCCCGGTTCGGTACCACCCCATTTGTAAGGTGTACCCAGGTATTTATCAAAAGATTTATCCATCTTGCTTTTGTTCAGATCATCATAGACACCCACCTTCTGTGAGCTACAGGCATTTAGCAGAATGGCAAGACTGATGGTCCAGATAAACAAATATTTACGTTGCATTGAAGACACTCCCGTACTGTTTTCCCGCTTGTGAAAAGTGCTAAAAATATAGTTGCCAGGATATGTGGCGCAATAATGACTTCCTGGATATACCTTTAAATCGACCGTCTATGAATTCACGCCAGCCTGGGATGTCCGGAAATGACTAATAATCCCAATCTGGATGAGGACTTGGCAGACACAGAACGTCATCCAGATCATTGAGTAATTCATCTGGTCCTGAAAGCCCATCAGTGATGGATAATCCCGTGGCCGGCTGCACACCCAACCACAGCCGGGTAAAGGCACCGATATCAGCCTTCAGAGTGGGAAGTCCTGTCTCAAAACCTGGTTGACTGGATGACTCAGGGCCGAGATGGATGGTAAATTGTCCGGCACAACCCTTCCATGGGGAATCTGAATCCAGTAATGTTTCAATGGGATCCGTCAAATCCAGATTGAATTGAATGGATCGCGAATTCAAATGTGTGGCGGCCAGGCATGCTTCCAAATTACATATACGTGTTTGCCAATAGGATGTAGCTCGATTTATATGTTCAAAGCCAGACTTCTCTGTGGCAATCCGCAAGCGAAAAGGAGTTCGGATAATATCCTGCATCTGCAGACCTGCCGGCTCCCGCATCTTCACCAGCCGAATCTGATCCCCCAGAGATTTAATTACTCCCATCAATTCAAGAAACTGTTTTGAGTTTTGAAAGGCCATGGAGTGAATGGTGAGGGGACCATGCTCGCCTTTATTGGTAGCCCAGAAGTAATGTGTCAATTCGTCTGCAACCCCATCCCTATAACCCAGACCGAATCCACCTTTTGACCATCCCAACTCAGCTTCCATATAGGTGTCTGTGAGAATAGTGCAAGCGCCGTGCCGTTTTTTGCGATTGAGCAGTGCCTGATGGATAGCAGACCAATCTTTACTGGTTAAGCGTTGGGGGGGTCTCAAGTCCTCATCAACCAGGATATCCGCAGGATCAAATGTGATCCAGTGTTCATAGCTGCCATTGCCATAACCAAGCTTGTTATAAAAGCCCTGCTCGAAAATTCCCAGGGTACTCACAATTGCACCGGCAGCTGCATCTTCCGCGATAAGCCGAGCAGTTAAGCTTTGGGCAAGCCCTTGTTTTCGGGCAACGTGGCTGGTTGTCACAGAGGTGACAACCGACAAATTGAGATCTTCCCCGAGATAGCGGAGGTGGGAAGGTTTGGAGGTAACCAGACACTCCGCATTGTTTCCGCTTTCGGCAACCAGGGACCTACCCCCTTTTACAAAGGCTGCCAAAAAATCATCAGGTTGATCTGGTTCAATCCAGTGAATTTCCTGCCAGGTACGCTTTACAGCTTCAAAGTCCCGTTCTGGCGAATATTTTCGTATGTGATAACTCATCATTGAATCCTTCAAAGGAATGCTGCTTGCAGACATCCATAAATTTGGGCCTTACAGTCAAAAAATATAGTTGGGGAAGTGGATACCGCAATAAGGTGTTTAATATTCATTTCAGCACAAGATCAGGTAAATTTAAAACCAGTTTGAAATGGTTGGAGCAACATTGAATATTTCACCATACCGCTTAAAAACGATTAAACATTCCGTCTGAAAAGTTTATAATTGATGATATGGCAAAAACGTTTAGAACTAAAGGTGGTCAACAGGTTTTCAAGAGGCGCGTTTACATTGCGCTTTCCCTCACAACGGTCGTTGTCTGCAGCGTCTTTGTCTGGCTTATGTTTCTGGCCCAGGATTTACCCTCCCTGGATGAGTTGGAACGCTATGACCCTGATTTGATCACGAGGATTGTTTCCGCCGATGATCAGATTATTCAAGAATTATTCACCACCCAGAGGACGCTGGTTAAATCCAACGAAATACCTCCCCATGTAAAAAAGGCGTTGATACTCACTGAGGACCAGCGCTTTTACAGTCATTGGGGCATGAATCTCTTCAGAACTGTTTACAATATCACTCTGAATGTGTTTACAGGACAAATTCATGGTGGTGCCTCTTCGCTTACCCAACAATTGGCCAGAAGTTTATATGCCCGGATCGGTTTTACTCAGACCTACACCCGCAAACTTCGCGAATTAATAACCGCCGTCCAAATTGAACACACATTTACCAAAGAAGAAATTCTCACGATGTACCTGAATACGGTGTATTTCGGTCATGGCACCTATGGAATTCAGGCGGCTGCTTCAAAATATTTTAACAAGCGAGTGGAGAACCTGACTCTGGACGAGGGAGCCATTCTGGTAGGGATGCTCCGTTCACCGGCACACTATTCACCTATTACGCATCCAGATCGAGCCAAGCATATTCGTAATGTTGTTATTAACAATATGTTTCGGGAAAAAGCCATCAACGCCGTTGAGCGAAACTATTTCAAATCCTTGCCGGTGGAAGCCTATGTCCCAGATAGTGTTGATGCTGGTAATGTGGCACCACATTTTGGAGAATTTGTCAGGCGTCAACTGGAAAAAGAGGATGACGAGCTGGGTGTGGATCTTTATCGGGATGGGCTGACCATTTACACCAGTTTGGACACCCGCATGCAGGCCATTGCCAACGAAGTAGTTGCCAAGGAGCTGGAGCGGGTTCAAGGTCTATTCAATGCCCGTATGCTTGATGAAAGATCCAAGGCACTGGCAGATATTCTGGAAAAGCACAGGATTGAATTTACTGTAGATTCAGTTCGCCTGATGATCAGTGATTCCATCCCCATGGATCCCAAAATTGAACAATTGTTAACCGTTCAGGCTCAGCTGATCTCCATGGATGTTGAGACCGGCCAGATAAAAGCCATGGTGGGCGGTAAAGATTTCAACAAATCTAAATGGAATCGCTCTACACAGATGATTCGTCAGCCAGGATCCTCATTCAAGGCCTTTCTGTATACGGCAGCCATTGACAATGGATATCCTGTAACCACCACTTTATTGAATCAACCGGTTGTGATAAAAATGGGCACCAATGATTCCACGGATTGGCGACCTAAAAATTATGATTTGAGTATGGGCGGGGAAACCACGATCCGTGAGGGTATTCGTCGATCATTAAACCTGATTGCCGTACGCGTTATTCAGGAGCTCATTGCCCCATCTGCCGTGGTAGAAAAAGCGCGGGCCATGGGAATCACCACGCGCCTGTATCCCGGTGATGCACTGGCATTGGGAGCATCTGGAGTCTATCCCATTGAGATGGCAGCAGCCTATGCAGTCTATCCTCGATTAGGAATCTGGATTGAACCCCTGGGGATTATGTCCGTACAGGATCGGTTTGGTGGTGTGCTCAGGAATTATACACCGGACAGAAAGGAAGTGCTGGGCCGCGGTACTTCTTATGTCATGCTGTCACTTCTGGAAACCGTAGCCAATCGTGGTACTGGTGTTGGTGCTCGCACCCGCTTTGGTTTTCATGAACCCTCTGGGGGAAAAACAGGGACAACAACCGGTTTTACAGACGCCTGGTATGTGGGTTTCACCACACGTTTATCAACAGCAGTCTGGGTTGGAATGGATTCACCATCCATCAGCCTTGGTCCTGGGATGGCTGGTTCAGCTCTGGGTGTGCCTATCTGGGCGCAATACATGAAAGCAGTGTATGATAGCCTGGAATGGGATCGTCAGGAATTTGAAGTCCCGGAAGAGGATGTGGTTTTTACCAATGTTTGTTCAGAGACCCACAAGCTGGCAACCCAATATTGTACGCCTATACGTGAAGTCTTTTTACCGGGAACAGCTCCTACTCAGAGGTGTGATGAACACGGGAACCGCAGCAAACCTACCGGTGCAGATCTCGATTTTTAATTTTTTACATTCACCACATAACCACATAACCACATAACCACATAAATATTATTCGGTAATTCTAGGCGCGGATTCGAATTCGCGCCTGGATTTATACAATATATTGTGAATCAGTTAAAACGAGAAGTGCTTGATCTGCTCACCCTGTTCTGCGATATGGGTCATGGCTTCAATACCGATATCCAGGTGTAAATCCACGTATTTCTGAGTCACACTCTTATCCAGAGCTTCGGTTTTGACCCCTTCTGGATCCATGGGTAAATCACTTACCAGAAGCAAGGCACCTCTTGGAATATTATTGGCCAGTCCGGTGATGAAGATGGTGGCCGTTTCCATATCAATCCCAATGGCCCGGATTTCATGTAAATAATCCTTGAAAGCAATATCATGCTCCCAGACGCGACGATTCGTGGTATAAACCACGCCGGTACGATAATCCAGATCATTCTCAACCAGGATTTGAGAGGTGTATTTGTGAATTTTGAAACTGGGCATCGCCGGAACTTCCGGCCGCATGTAATCATCACTGGTACCCTCACCACGAATGGCTGCGATGGGCAAAATAAAGTGACCCAGTTCTGTTGACTGCTTTAAGCCACCGCATTTCCCCAGAAAGAGGACCCCATATGGATTGATGGCTGACAACAGATCCATTACTGTGGCTGCATTGGCACTGCCCATCCCAAAATTGATGATGCTTAAACCATCGTTATTGGTTGCAACCGTCATGGTGCGATCCTCACCTAAAATGGGGACGTTAAAGCGGTGGGCAAATTTATCGACATAATTTCTGAAATTTGTGAGAAGTATTCGGTCTCCGAATGCTTCCGGTTCTACCCCAGTGTAGCGATAGAGCCAATCTTTTACTATTTGTTGTTTTGTTTCCATGGTCATAATCTAACCAGAGTCCTCCCTGACCAAAACAGTTTGAAGGACCTCAACTGTCCAAAAGATCGGTAGAACAAAACGCTTGTCATTAATGCCCCCCAAAAGGAAATTCCAAGACATGTTTAATTCCAGATTATATATTCTTTTGTGTCTGCCCTTGCTATTGGTGATGTCCTGTACATCCCATGCGGTGATTTCACCTGAGCCACTCAAGACAGATGAAACCTATGCCGGTGTAGTCTTGTCAGCAGAAAACATGATCCCTCAATTTGTTTACCGCAAAGGTATGGGTGAGAAAATGGATGCGGGTGTACGCATTGGCATGTTACCCATCCACGGTAGTGGTGTTGATGCAACCATGTTACTCAGAGATGAGGGGAAACGTCTGCATACCATGAACCTGGCCTTAACCTACGCTGAGCAAAGTTCCTTTGGTGCAACTTACTATAACGTTTCCCGAAAAGAACGGACCAAAACCGTTAGACGAGATGGCAAAGTATTCAAACAAACCGAGGTTGATATATTCAACTATGGTTATATCGGTCTCAGATACAATTACCTGCCTTCTGGGTTCTGGGGTGAAAACCAGCATTTGTTTGGACTGCTATATGGAATGAACTTCCGCAAAACCTGGGGAATGGAGCTGGGATATTTTCATGATTTTTCAGGCCGAACCCCAGTTTCAGAGTATGGATTTAACCCAAAATACGCACCGCTAACCGGTATTTCCATGCGGTTTTGGTTTGGTCAATTGACCAGGGGTTAGTGTCTTTATATATAATACCCTAATATATTCCATTTGTATGTCAGCATATTTGCCAAAAGCAATCCTCTTGAATCGAGGAGACGCAAAATCTATATTTGCCAGCTAAAGCAGGAGATTGTTGTCCTTTTTTTTTGGTTTTACCGTTAACTTGTAAATCGATTTGGCCCAGAGTAGAAGCCGAAGCGGACTATTATTAATTGAATATTAAGGAGTTCACCATGAAACGATTGCTCTCAACTGGATGGATACTTGTGTTTGTCGCATTGATGACAACAGGAGTTTTCGCTGACCCAAAGATCAATCCAAAAGCCGACTGCGATGACTGTTTAAAAACATCTATCGATGGTACTTTGGATGTGAACTGGACCGGAACACCAGCAGACGTGAACTCACTTCGTGACGAAGAGCTAGCCTATCATGATGGAATCTTTGAAGGTCAAATCGGAAATAGTAATTTTGGATTTGGTGTGCGATTCTCAGCCGATGCCGCTATTTATCTAACTGGCTTGACCATATATACTCTGGGAGATGCATCCGCCACTGGCGCAGTGGTGAGCGTCTATGCTGACCCCGGTGCCAGTATTGCTGGACCACCTGAAGCCCCTATAGGTCCCGGACATGCCTCAGCCCTCTGGGAATCTTCCCCCATGGATCTCACGTCTCCTGATGATTCGCTCCACATGTTTGATATCCCGCTTGAAAATCTGGCCATTAACGGCGGCGACTTTTATGTCGTGGTCTGGGAGGATGGAACTGGCTTTCTCGGTATAGCAAATGATCTCCAGATGAATTACACTGATAGAAATTGGGTTTTCGTAGAAGACTGGGCTACACTGGAAACATTCACTGCCGGTAACGAACTCTATACAGGAAACCTTGGCATAACAGCCACCTATCTCCCACAAGAGATTGAAGGTTCCTTCATGACCGTTGCTCCTCAGAATATAGATTTTGGTATTCTCCAACTCGATGATGAATCGATTTCTCAAAATGTCACCATTGCCAATATTGGAACTGAGGCTTTTGACATTACCGCTGTTGACATAGAGGGCCTTGGATTTAACACATCTCTGGCGCTACCTGCTACTGTGGCTGCTGGTAGTTCCATCGATATGGATGTCACACTTACACTGACAGTTGAGGGGCCTGCCGAAGGAACTTTCCTACTCACATCTACTGCTGATAATACAACTTCCATCACCATAACTGCATCAGCCATGGTCTATGATGGTCTTCCCGAATATCTAATCTGGAACCCCTCTGCTTCCATCAGTGGAGAGGTCTTTCTGAATCAACTAGATGCCCTGGGTCATTCTGCAACACTCACGACTGACATTTTCCTGTTTGGCGATCCCGTAGATGTTGGCTACTCCGGCATTTTCATCTGCCTGGGAATGTATGACAACGATAACTACATCCTCAATGAGGGAGATATCGAGGTCATGGCTCTGGTAGAGTATGCAGAGGCCGGATTTCCACTCTATATGGAAGGTGGCAACACCTGGGCCGCTAACACTCAGACCACACTACATGCCTATTTTGGCATTAATGGCGTAAGTGATGGTGGCGACGACCTGTTCAATGTGGACGGCGCAAACCTCATGGAAGGAATGGATTATACCTATAACGGCTTCAACGTTGATGTGAATCATCTTGAGCCCGCAACCAATGATGGCATGGTATTCCATATTAATCCAACTGAGGATTATGCCTGTGGTATCGGCCACCTGACACCCGGTGCAAATACTATCGGTAACTCTTTTGAATTTGGTGGGTTGGTCGGTGATGATACACCAGTCAGCGAATTGCTGGCAGCATATCTTGATTTTATGGCAGCACCCTATACAGATATCTGGTCACCCTCAGTTGCAGGTGTGACACGATTTACCTTCACGCTTGATACAGTAGGTCCCTACACCATTGAAGCCCTGGCAACTGATAATGTTGGTGTGGATGAAATCTACCTCTACTACAGCCTTAATGGTGGTGAATTCTTTCCTGTTATGATGACGGATATGGGTCATGATCTTTACCATGGTGATATCCCTGGACAGGAAGCGGGCACCAGTATCACCTATTATGTCTCTGCCTTTGATGAAGCAGGGAATGAAGGATCAGCTCCTGCTGATGCACCTGAGGAAGTATATCTCTTTGATGTGGTTTCTCACTTGCCCCCTGTCTATCTGACAGCAGAATCCGGTCTGGATGGACGCGTAAATTTACTCTGGGCAGAACCAGGCACTGAGGCACCAGCGCTGATTGAATGTGCTGATTTTCCAATCCCCTCACTTCCATTCAGCGCCACAGGTTCCAACGCAGGTATGGGTGATGACTTTGATGTAAGCGGTGGAGATGGTGAAGATGTAGCCTACCAGCTCTGGATGCCTGAAGACGGTGTTATTGATATCACACTATGTAGCGAGCTCACAGACTATGACTGCAAAGTTGAGATCTTTACTGAAGAATGTACAGTTTCTACTGGCTGGTACGACGATGATGGCCCCTTCGGAAGTTGTGATCAGTCCCCTGCTCCCTTTACTCCGTCTGAATTGGTGAATATTCCATTGGAAGCTGGCGTATATGTGATTGTTGTGGATGGATTCAATGGTGCTGTTGGAAATTATGAACTCTTTGTTTCAGAATCTGAAGTAGCCCGCGCTCCAAGCCAATCCTTCGCCAGCGGCCTGGCAGAAGAGCTGGCCAAAATTGAGGAGTTAGGTCTGCGGGTTAGACCTGAAGCTTTAAGCAGCAGTCCCCGTGAGTACTATTCCTTGAGGGAGTTACGTGAGTTGATCAACTACGGAATCTATCACAATACAACATCCCCCGTTCTCATCGAAGCTGAGAATCTGGTTGAAGTCATTGATATGGATTCCTTGACGTATACCCATTTCCCCGTAGAAAATGAGATCAGCCATTTCTATCGAGTCCTGGCCATGTACGATGATGGAGAGTCACCCTCGGAACAGGTTGAAGCTATCCCAACCAATCATCCCCCAATGACGCCCATGGGGCTCATGGGTAGCGTAGATGATGAAACCAACACCATCACACTCAGCTGGGAAGAGAACACCGACTATGACATTGCAGGTTACAATGTATATCGTGGCGGTTTACTGGCTGAATTTGTTGAAGATCCATTCTACAGCGAGGTTGCTGAAGATGGGGTTTACCATTTTTCATTGAAAGCCGTTGATGCCGGTGGTATGCTTTCCGGTCTTTCTGGTACATACAGCGTGCAGGTTGGTGAAGATCCACCGACTTATGTAACCGCAGTATCTGGGCTGGATGGGACGGTTGAGTTGGCCTGGTTCCCTCCAGGTACTGAGCGTATGTTGGTTGAAATAGAAATATTGACCGATATGTATGCCAACGAAACCAGCTGGGATATTGCTGATGTAAACGGAGCAATTGTCGCAGAATACTCTGCAGGTGACCTGGTTGACAATACAATTTACAATTGGGAGGTTGAACTTCCCCCAGAGAACTACACTTTTACCATCTACGACTCCTTCGGTGATGGTATTTATGATCCAGGATATTATACCCTGACTGTCAATGATCAACTGATCATGACCGGTGGTGGTGGTGAAGGTTTTGATGAGTCAGAAAGTGTTGTGTTTGGTCCAGAAGGTGCATTGGCCTTGAGAAGAGGGCACTTTGATGATGTAGCTCAGGGCCCCAGAGGTTCTGCACCCACCAACCTGGCAGAGCTGAATGTTATCACTGAAACACTCTTTGATAATACAACACCCACCCGTGAACTCCGCGAACTGGCTAATTATGCTGTTTATCGCAGTACAGAATCCCCAATCGTTCTTGATCAAGATCATCTGGTGGCAACCTTGGCTCCCGACGTATTGGCTTATACTGATTTCCCATTGGCCAATGCAATAACCTACTATTATAAAATTGCTTCTATTTATGATGAGGGTGAAGGTATGGGCGCTTCTGAAGAAGTGTCTGCCATCCCCGAAAACCATGCTCCCCTGGCACCACAGAATGTTGTGAATGCTGTTGATGTAGAAACCAGTGAAGTAACAGTTAGCTGGGATGATAATAGCGATTATGACCTGGCCAGCTATAATGTCTATCGCGATGATGTCCTGATTGGCAATGTCACTGAGGCTACCTTCAGTGAAATAGTCGAAGATGGTGCCTATCGCTATAACATCAGAGCCGTTGATACAGGTGATATGGAGTCTCCTTCATCCATGTTCACTATCGCGCTGGTAGGTGAAGTACCACCTTCATATCCGACAGCGCTATCTGGTTTGGACGGTCGCATTGATCTGGCCTGGAGAGTACCCGGAACTGAGTTGATTTTTCTCAATGTGGAGATTCTCACGGACTGGGGCGGCGCTTCCCTCTCATGGGATATCACAGATGGTGATGGCAACTTTGTCGCTGGTGTTGGTCCAGCAACCATGGAAAACAATACACTGTACAACTGGGAGTTTGAATTATTTCCAGGAACCTACACCTTCACTATTTATGATGAGTGGAGTGGTGGGATTTATGATCCTGGTTATTACACCGTGCACATGAACAACTCTGTGCTGATGACAGGTAACAATTTTGAAGCCTCAGAGAGTGTGACCTTTGATACCGGCGGTATCCTGGCGCTGCGTCACGGACACTATGATGGCGTACCAACTGGTCCAGAGGGCGCATCCCCAGCCAATCTTTCCAGTCTGAACATTATTTATGAAACTATCTATGAAAACACCAGCACCAGAGAACTACGTGATCTTACCGGCTATGGTGTTTACAGAAGCACAGCTTCACCGGTTCTGATTGAAGCAGAAAATCTGGTTGAATCAGTTGGCGCAGACATTCGTGCATATACAGACTTTCCATTGACCAATGGAACAACCTACTACTACAAAATTACTGCTACCTATGATACAGGGTCCGCAGCTTCTGTGGAAGTTTCTGGTATACCTGTAAACCATGAACCTACTGAACCAATTGACCTTGCAGCTACCGTGAACAACACGACCAATACAGTCACGTTAACCTGGACCGAGACTGGTGATTACGATCTCGCAGGCTACAATGTCTATCGCAATGAGGTGTTGCTTGGAACTGCTCCAACAGCGCTCACTGCAACCTATGATGATGTAGTTGATGACGGTGATTATTACTATGTTGTTTCATCCTATGATACCGGTGGGATGGAATCCTCTCTGTCAGAGCGGATTCAAGTATTGGTTGGTGAAGTACCACCTACCAACCTGACAGCTGATGGTAATTTTGATGATCACATTGAGCTCATCTGGCGGACACCAGGCAACCCCATGCCTCCTCTCCAGGATTGTGGTGATGAATTGATTGAAGAAATTCCTTTCGTTATGACTGGCACCAACGTGGGGATGGGTGATGACTTTGCGCTGACAGGCTCAAACAATGAAGACTATGCGTACCAGCTCTATATGTCTGAGGCCGGTGCCATTGATATCACACTGTGTAGCCCTGTAACCAACTATGATACAAAAGTTGCCATTTTTGGTGAGGATTGCACCACAGAAATCTACTATAACGATGACAACTGGGAATGTGATTTGAGTGGGCTTTACTCAGGAATTTTCGGTGCTGAACTTGAAGAAGGCATTTATTTTGTCGTCGTGGATGGCTATAGCGCCAATGCTGGCGATTATGAAATCACTATCACCGAGGCTGCTACCAATAGACAATTCGTACCGGAACCCCCACAGTATGCCATTCAGAAAATGGTAAACCTGGGTGAAATTAGTGCCGAAGAAGGCCAGGTACTGGTTGTAGACATGCCAGAAATGGTGGAATTCGTACCACAGTTTGTTGAAATGTCCGAGGAAGTTAGAAACATGCGTGAGGTTGAAGAAATCTCTCACTATGCTATCTATCGCGACAATGAAGCAGTTGGGACGACCGCTGAAACATATTACAGCGATCTGGTTCCAGAAAACACAGCCTTCACTTATACGGTAACTGCCGTTTATAGTAATGGTGAGGAATCATCAGCTACCAACGAGGCCACAGCAACTGCCAATATGGCACCCGGTCCACTTGATGAATTCACAGTGACCATGACCGGACTATGGAATGTCACATTTAATTGGGTAGACTCACCTCTGAACATGGATGGCTCCCCCTGTATTGATCTTGATGGTATCAAGGTCAAACGCAATGGGATTGAAGTTGCCACCATCGATCCAGGTGACCTTACCTATATGGATATTGGAATTCCTGAGGGTGCCAACACTTACGAATTTATCCCCCGGGATGAAGTACCCAATATCGGTGAATCTATCATCATCACAGTTTACGGAGGCCAACCGCCTCTGGAATGGGATTTTGAGGACGGAATGCTTCCTCCAGATTGGACACAGACCTTGCCTGAACCGGCGGTTCCATGGACCGTGGGCTATGCAGGCGACATTTCCAACTGGGCCTTCACAATTCCAGATAACGGTAGTCTCATTGTTGGAATTAATGACGGCCTCTCATCCACGGGTAACGGTAACAATTATCTGATTACTGGGGTTCTTGATTTCAGCTATTCGGACAATGCTGAGTTAGTATTTGAAAGCTTCTATGATGACGCCGAAGGTTCAGCTACTGTTGAATATCGGGTTGGAACGACTGGCAGATGGAGCCCGCTGGAGGTCCTAGATCCCAGCATGGATTGGGAAGACATATCCATCGATCTGTCATTGTTAGAAGGTATTCCAAATGTCTATCTGGGATTCCATTACAACGACAATGGAACCTGGGCCGCAGGTTGGGCCATGGATAACGTTATGATTGTGGGATATGAAACCATCATGATGGGTGACATGAATGCCGACGGTGAACTTGATATCTATGATATCGTACGATTTATCGAAATCATGACCTTCACCGGTGATGAGCCCACGCTTGATGAAGAGGGTCGCATGGACCTCAATGGTGATGGTGCCTATAACATTCTGGATGTTGTGATTATGATCGAAACTGCACTTCTTCAGCCTGGTCTGGCAAAAGAAGATCCCATAACTGAAACACTCACTGCAGTCGTTCCAGCCACCATACTCAGCAACACACGTGAATGGCAGAGTATTCCTGTGGCCGTTGACTTCAGCGGGTTGATTTCAGGTTTCCAGGCAGATCTGGTTTTTGATCCTGCCGTGGTTGAACTTGGAGTACCAGAGCTCAGTTCTGAAAATGCCGACATTGGTGTTTTCACAGCAGTGACTGGTAACACAATGCGCGTTCTGGCCATTGATCTTGGTGGTAGCCAGATTGATCTATCTTCAGGACTGCTGATGAATGTTCCTATTCAGGTCATCGATGAAAATGCCTCAGGGGCTACAGGGTTCGATGTTGAAGAACTTATCCTCTCTGGTGTTGGCGGTGTTGAGATTCAATGTGAATGTCTGGTCAGTGCTATTGATATTGGTCTGCCAGCTCCAACTGAGTTCAGTCTGCTGCAGAACTATCCCAACCCCTTCAACCCCACCACCAATATCAGGTATGATATTGCGGAAACGGCTGACGCCAACCTGGTTATCTACAATATGCTGGGCCAACAGGTCAGAACGCTGGTTTCCTCAAGACAGGATGCCGGACGTTATGAAGTGATGTGGAATGGTTTGAATGATGCGGGTCAGCCCGTGGCCACAGGAATCTACATTTATCACCTGCAGGCCGGTCACTACTCCAAGACCATCAAGATGGCCTACATCAAGTAGGATATCTTTTATAGGGGTTCACAACCCGATGATTAAACGAAAAGGCGAGGATTTATTCCTCGCCTTTTTTATTAAAGGTTTAGATGGAAAAGATTGGCTATTTCAAAAACAGCATCTTGTTTGAAGCTGTGAAACTACCCGCAGTCATTTTGCATAAGTAAATACCTGAAGAAACCGGAATCCCGGCAGCATTCAGACCATTCCAGGCAATGCTATACTCACCCGCAGTGTAATCGTTGTTTACCAGATCAATAATTTTCTGCCCCAAAACATTGTAGATTGAGATTTTGACTTCACTGGAAGCAGGAAGCTCAAAATCAATGCAGGTGCTGGGGTTAAAGGGGTTAGGATAGTTATCACCTAAAGTAAACGCCGTAGGTATTGAGGATATTGATTCATCAATGGCGACGGTGGCCAGCCAGTGCTCTATGAATGTGGCATATATACTATCCGGCATCATCATCATTGAGAAAGCCAAAAATGTTGTGTTTCGGGTCCTGGCTGAGTTTGGACTTCTACCCCCTCCCCCCTCATCAATGATACTCTGAAATGGTGGATCGTAATGAGCAGTTCCCGTCCAGAACCCGATGGGGTCACAAAGGTCACTCTGATTGCCCCAGAAGAAGTCGCTGGACTCCAGGTTAAAATTGGACATTCCCCCTGTATAATCGCCGTTAGGATCAGGCGCAATTGAATCAATTCCAAAATCATTAGCGGCCCAATTCACTTCTAAAATATCATACATAAATTGACCCTGATAAAAATCCTGATACTGAGGCCAATCAAACCAGGTTCCGATAATCTCTTCAGAACTATATAACAACTTGCCACCATTTAAAACATACTCGCTCAGCGGATTGTCGAATGTATTCAGTGGCATATAGGTCGGATTCCAGTCTCCATAAGCATTCCAGATCACTGCATTATAGCGATTTAAAATTGAGTATGTGTCCATGAGATATAATTCATCAAGATCGTAATAATCCATAGTCAATCCACAGGCTTCCGTCGATTCCAGGGTACGGGCATAATTCACAGAATCATACTTGGCACCGTAATACCAGGTATAGGCCTCATCACCAACATATAGAATGTCGGCAGCAGGGGTGAAGTCGATTTTCCATACATTATACAGATCACCATAACCTGTACCACCCTCCGTGTCCGTAGCTGTAACCATGAATGTGCAGGTATCTCCTACAGCGAGGGCGGGAATTGTGGCATCACCTTCAACCATGGGTACGGATAACCAGGTGTCGCCACCATCCTGCGTGTAATCAACACCCATACTGAAAGTCTCTCCTCCTCCTGCAAGTGAGCCATACACAACGATATCACCAGCATCCGCAGCTTGAGCATATCTGGAGCCCCCCTCATACGTAGGTCGGATGTGAATTGATTCGTACATGAATGATGCTATGTTTGATAACAATTCAAGTCGAATATCCTCATCCACAATGGCTTCAAACTGCCAGGGAAGAAAAACCATTTTATAATCCCCATCATAGAGTATTCCAGCCTCCACCCAGGTATCATCAGAAATACTCCAGACACGAAAAGCCACTTCCGCATAATCCGCAGGAAAAACTTCATCGGCCCAGTTATTCAAACCGATTCTAGCTGGATCGACTGAGAATGGCTCATCACTCCACTCCCCGGATATAGGTGATCCCTCAACACCTATATATAGAACATCCTGGGAGACCGCATCAGGGCCACCAACATTGGCATCACTAACAAATAAAGAAACATGAAGATAATCCCTCAAAAATCCCTGGGTAGTCTCCTGCCAAACTGGATCCCAGGGATCGTTCGGCAACATTTCACCGATATAATCTGATGAGCTAAGAAAAAGGTTACCCCCGGCATCCATAAAACCACGTACGCTGGATTCCATGCTGCTATCCGCCAGGATACCCGCACCCTGGTTTGCCTGAGCCCAAAAGAGGGTCTGATAATTATCCAGGACACCCCGGGTGGGGAAACCGCTAACTGCCGTGTCCCAATAGTCATAAAGAAACCCATAATAATCGAGCAAGGGTGCCCAGTGGGTGGCAGCTATTTCCAGATTATTATCGTTTATCAGCAGGAGATTGGTGAATTGGGAGGCTTCACGGATTGAAAATGAGTTGATCCTGGAATTGCTCTCATGCATAACGCTATCTGTTGAATTTTCGGCTCCATTATCAGCAGCGTAAAAATGGTAGTTCACCTGGTCCCCGATGGAGACTCCAGAAATCATTCCTGTATAAACGCTATCCGCTGAAGGGATTTGATCGTTTAACACCACGACCTGCTCAACCCCTTCATTTACCTGATATCGAAGCTCTACTGCCGTCAGACCGCCTTCAAAATCATCAATACCCCGATCATACACTTTCGCTGAAACAGAGTATGGTCCAGGATTATCAGAATAATACACATCAGATAAATCAGTCAATCCTTCAATAAATGGGGGTGGATCACCATAATAGTCCACAGTTGCAGTAATGGCAAAATTGAGTCGTGATTTCCAACCTATACCATTCTGATAATATTTGAAACCGTGGTACTGACCGATATCAGAATACAGATTGCCATAATAAAAATCAGCCAGATCCTGGTCACCATCCATAGGCAAACCGATAACAACAATGAAATCATTTGAACCCAGATCCAGTGGCAAGCCGTTATCTGTCCATTGGAGTATATCCACAACATGGCTCACGTTCGGTCCAACTTCAGTACCGATGTCTACAGTGGCACTCAAAAGCAATTCATCATGGGGTCCGTTATCCTCAAAAACTGCATCCAATAGACTGAAGTCATACGTCCCATTCCCCATTCCCTGCCACCAGTCCGCTTTAACCGAGTAGACCAGGACCTCTACGGTATTACCAGCCAAATCACTCTCACTGTGCACCCGAAAGGAAATTTGTTCAAGGGTGCAATCAGTATCAGGCCGATACCATACCATGGCTGAATCACCAGGACCAAATATGAAACCACCCCATCCCGATCCAACATCGCCAGTCTCTAAGCCAGCATAGTCTATAGTGGATGCAAAACGTAGCCCTGGCACATCAGGAAGTGATTGTCGCTCGGGCAACAGCTCCAGGTCTCTATCCACGTTGTTAGAAGTCACGGAGGCTTTAAATCTATTGGGAGCCTTGGATTGCAAGGAGGTTTTATGAGGATGTGGTATTTTAAGATCCGGTCCCAAACGGGCTCGCTCAGCAATTAGGGAAAGAGAGCCGAATATCAAGCCAAAAATCACAAATGATGCTATCCGCATAGCGCCCCCCGAAGGATTTATAGGTTAAGTACGGGAAAAGGGAAACCGAAGATAACAGGTTGTATTCGTTAGAACAACTGAGAACTACTTCTTATATGAGGTTGTGAATCAGGAAAGAATCCAAAAAAATTTATCAGAAAATGGGGGAACTGTGTGGAAAACCTTAGTAGGCCCAACCCCGTTCTTCAGAAATGCTGCAGGTCAGACTGTCAGTGACATTGTCAGGGGAATGCCAGGCAAAGGTCACCACAACCTTCAGGTAATCAGGGAGAGTGGTATCCGCTGGTGCCACGCCATCAAAAGGATCGTCAACTTCGCGGACGATGGTGGAGCGATACCCCTGCACACCATTAAACATCATGGGCACCGAGTACTCGGGTAAACTATCCTGAATGGAAAAATAATCATAGTCCACAGCTACAGCCATACGGGTGGCCATGTTGGTCCAGGCCAGCTGAGTACGGACATCCCGTTCGTGATCCCAGCGATTGATAGTAAAATATTGAACGGTACCAAAGACCACTATAGCAAGCAGGGTTGCTGATAGCATTGTCTCAACCAGGCTTAGGCCTTTTTGGTTTCGAGTCTTTGTTTTAGTCATTCTGTTCATCATATCAACTATCACCCTGGCAAAGGGGTAAGGCCATGATTAAAGATATCTTGCTGTTCAACGGTCAAAATGAATAGCGCGTGAATATGTATTTATCAGGCAAGAAGTCGTAATAACACTGGTCTCTCGTGTAAGGACATGGGTATTATCACTTGTTGAAGTCATTTCCTGTCGCACCAATAATCTCAAGCATGATCTTGTGGCCAAGTTAGAAAATTAGGTTCCGTTGTCTACCATTAATTTCATGCGCTTTATCAACTGTTGGGGGTATGAAGTTAGGAGTTGGCAGAAGGCAGAATACTGTGGGATAGATATTTCCCAATCGAATGGAATATAAAGAGGTTTTAATTGCCAATTATGAGCCGGTTAATCAGTGTTTAAATGAGGAGTTATGGCAAGAGAAGTAGCCTTCAACGGGGTTAACGTTTTGGGCTTAAGCTGCTTCCTAAAGCAGACTCGCTTTGTTTTGTTAGGACTTTTTGATATTCTCAAAAAACGCGTCTTTATCTAGTTCATTGCCAAATAGGACAGATAATTCATTGATGTCAGGTGCTGGACATAATTCTGCGCCACTATTCGTGAGTGTTGTCTGGGGCATCAGTTTCACCGTTCGTGGGGGAAATATCCAAACCGTACGTTTTACATCAAATACATCAGATGTTAGGACCATGATATCGACCCCAAATATAGGGTCATTGAGAAGCAATTTTACAGTGCTCTCCAATTTTGTTATGCCAGCACTCTTGACGTACTCAATAGGCGTAAACTCAAGCTTGTACCATGATTCATTCATTTTTACCCTCGTTTCTAAATAGCCCTATCGCTTTGGGTTTGAGCTGCTTCCCGAAACAGACATGATTTGTTCCATAATTGTATTTATCTACATCATTTGCATGTCGCACTTTAGTGTTGAAAGTGGGCACTTTAATTGTATTAATTTCCATACAATTGCACATTCTCTTCATAGCGCATCTTGGCCCAATATTTAACAGCTAGGACAAAACTTTTGTGTTTGGGAAATGAAGATGAGTAAATAAAATCAGTTCTTTGCTGTTTGGTAAGAGGGGCGAAAGGGTGTTCAATGAACCCTGGTCCTGAGGGAGCATTTCTCGCCTGTTCGATTGCTTTAATTAAAACATCTTCTGGCCAATGAGGAAATGGTTCTTTCCCAATTCCTCTTATAAATACATTATTCATCAAATCCGCTTCGATTACCCACTCTCTCCGGTTTTCGAAAGTTGATGCGATCGCACCAATGAATATTGCAGTTTCGTATTCAGGTTTGTAAACTGATCCTACGTCAATCATGTAGCAGATATCACCTCTCCACATTAGTACTTGTCCATTGATCAGGCCCTCTGTCACCGGTTTCGATTTATTAGCAAACACGTCACAGGCAGCAAGCAGAATTACGATACTAAATAGTATTGCAATTCTCTCGCATTTGACCATAAATTTTTCTGTAGCTACCACCACATCTTCTTCAAATGTGTCTAACGCTTCAGGCTTGAGCTGCTTTTCTAATCGTCCCATACTCATCTTTCCAATTGGGGAAATACTTTGAGAATAATTCCAGATAATTCAGTATTTTTTTTTGATCAGATTCAGTCTTGTCTCCAAAACCATCATCGCTCAGATTTGATAGTAACCCACTTAACTCTTCCTTTAGGTCTTCGCCCTCACACTGTCCTTTTGATAACTTGAGAAGTAAAGCCTGGAAGGTTTTGCCAGAGAGTGGATAGGCTGAAATAAATTCTATTCCGGTACCCCAATTTGTGGTTTGAATATTTTTTTTGGAAAATGGACTTTTGTATCTATCTGCCCAACCAACAAATGGTAAAACTACAATTAAGCTTAAGAATCCCCACCACTTAAAGAGAAGAAAGCTTGCAATAATAATTACTATTCCAATTTTTTCCTTCACAATCAATCCCCTAATTGATTCATAAGGAGTCCCACTAACTCTAATTAGACGGTTCCCCATATTTAGATTACTTCAATATATCGGACTTTCATTTAAAATGCGCGTCGATAATAGTGACGGAATCTAGATAGCGGTTAAAAAAGTCCTTGCATATCATATTGTATTGGTGTTATAGTATTGTAGAACACCAAAAGAGGTGAAAGAAAATGAACTTTGATCAAAAAACCCCTATCTATCAACAACTCGCTGAGTCTATTCGCCAGGATATACTTTCTGGAGCGCTGCCCCCGGAAACTGCAATTCCATCGGTGCGTCAGATTTCGGTGGAGTATAGCCTGAACCCTCAGACTGTGTTGAATGCTACTCAATTATTAATTCAGGAGGATCTCTTGGAAAAACGTAGAGGTCTGGGCATGTTTGTCCAGAAAAATGCACGCAAGCAGCTCAATCGATCTGCCAGCGATCGCTTTAAAAACGAAACCATTCAAGCACTGGTGGAAGAAGCACAATTGCTCTCCATTTCTAGGAACGACCTGATTAACCTTATCAATGAAACCTACGGAGAGGAGTCATAATGTCTGCCCTCATCGAATTAAAAAATGTGACCAAGACCTACGGTGACCTCCGCGCACTGGACTCTGTAAATCTGGAGATTCCCGCCGGACGTATCGTGGGACTGGTAGGCCCCAACGGTGCTGGAAAAACCACCCTGCTCCGTGCCCTCACCGGCGAACTCGATTATAGTGGCGATGCAACCGTCCAGGGTTTTGAACCACGCTCCCAACGCGCAGAACTCATGCTCAAAACCGGTGTTATTCATGACATCGCTGTTCTGCCATCCTGGATGAAAGTTCAAGAATTACTGACCTTCATGGAAGGAATCCATCCCGGCTTCAACCGTGAAAAAGCGGAATCATTTCTGAAGACCACCACTATCCCCATGGACAAGAAGATCAAAACCCTGAGTAAGGGAATGAAAACCCAGCTACACCTGGCCGTATCACTGGCTGCAGATACCAATCTGCTTATCCTGGATGAACCCACCCATGGTCTAGATATTCTCTTCCGGAAACAACTATACTCCAGCGTTCTGGAAGACTATTTCAATGAGGAGAAATCACTGTTGATCTCCACCCATCAAATTGAAGAAGTGGAGCATATCCTCAGCGATGTAATCTTCATAAACAAAGGCAAAATCCTCCTGCATGCCACCATCGAGGAACTAGGCCAGCGCTTTAGCCAGTTAACCATCCCCTCGGATCAGGCCGATGAACTGCGGGCCAAGCTCAACCCCATCAGTGAATACGGTATTCTTGGCCGTCGTGTTTTCTTACTGGAAAATACCGATGAAAAAGCACTGGTTGGATTGGGAGATCTCCAGACGCCCAGCGTCGCCGATATTTTTGTAGCCCTTATGGGAGGTGAAGCATGAAACCGTTATTAGTACTACTCAAACGTGAATGGCTGGAATGGCGCCGGGTTATCATTGGAACCATCTTGGTTATTACCTTTTTAAATCTGCTCATGCTGCTCACAGTCACCCGTGGTTCAACCTTCTTCCATGACAAGCTGGAGCAAGATGGATTCATCAACCTTGAGGATATTCAGGTTGACGATGAAAATATTGGAGATGTACATATCAGCATGGATGGTAATGATATTGAGATTACCATTGAAAATGAGGGAAGCAGCAAAAGCGTGGATAAGGTCCTGGATGAAATTGCCGGACCCATTGCCTTTGGGTTGCGCTTCGGCATGATGGGGACCTTTGGCTTTGTACTGTTCTTGAGCATGTTCTTCTTCTCAGATGCTATCTATAAGGAACGTGCCGATAACTCCACGCTGTTCTACCGAAGTCTCCCCGTGAATGACCATATGCTGCTGGGCTCCAAAATTCTGGCTGGGTTGATTGCTGTAATGGGGTTGACTCTGTTTCTATCGATTGAATACCTGATTTTTATCCGCATTTCAATCGCAATTATGGGTGAACCCTTCAACTCCATGGCAGGGATGGTGTTGAGCCATATTTCTTACCCTCGCATGCTCTGGGATTGGTTCTCCTACCTGGTCTTTGCAGCCATTCATATGGCTCCTTTGGCACTCTTCCTCATGCTTGTAGGTACCTTTGTCAAGGGACGCCCTCTGCTCATCGGTATCGGTGGTCCCCTCTTATTGTCAATCAGCTGGGCCATCATTTTCAAGAGTGCACTCCTGTTTAAAACCATAGGTAATTTCTTCTGGGGCTTTAACGGAAAACTAGTTGAACAATGGGAACTCATGGAAAAAGGTGCCAATGGGGAAGTGCTTATTTACGGCAGCTTCTGGGGATATGTATTCAATACGGATACACTCATTTCCATTGTGGTCTCAGGATTGCTTTACTATGGCCTATGGACAATCTATCGCAAGAATATACCAACTGACTAGAATGAGATAATTGGAAGAGAGGGACCCGAAAATGAAAACAAAAACTGCTTTGGCCTGTGCAATTCTACTTGGTCTTTTTGCCTATAGCATGCCTTTGTATGCAGCCAGCAAGGAACATCATATTGAGGAAAAGACAGTAATCGATATCCCCGTTGTAGGGAAAATCTCAACCCTCACCAGCACCTACCAGTCAGGCTGCCAGATAAAGGAAAGCACATCAACCAAGTTGCACAATGCCCTGGTCCAGATGATGAGTGACTCGAAGGGCAGAACTTGGGACATTCAACTCTCGGACCTGTGTGACGAAATCACCTGGACAGTAGACACGGAAACCGGTAGTCAGACGGAGCAATCATTCGCTGAATATCGCGCCAAAAAGGAAGCTGCAGAAGCAGAGGCTGAAAATCATTATGATATGGAGTCAGATCATAATGATATAGATGATCTACCAAAAATGGTCCGGGAAATATTGGGCTATGAAAAAAATATAAATGGGTTTAAGGCCCGCAAGGTTCTCACCACTGCCTATCCAGAGGATTCTGGCTCACGAATAATCATTGAGGAATACTACACCACCAAAGCCCCTGCGCTGGCCAAAATAAGTAATACCCGGAAAGATCTTAGTGAACGACTGGGTCATGATGACTCCCATGTGGAAGGGGTACCAAGCCTCATAAATGCTATATATGACTCCATCAGAGAAGACACTGACTGGAACCGCCCTCCAGGGGAAATGATACGTTTTATCATCCGCTTGGTTGATGATGAAGATGATGATCTCTTTTCCATGAGTTATGATGTCTTGAAGGCAGAAACCATCAAATATCAAGCTGAGCATTTTGCACTAAAATAGAGTGAACTCACATAAGAATTGTTATTAGAAAGTATTACCATCGCTTTTAACAAGTGGCATATTGATTGCCGATGAACACATGGTAGGAGTGAATGGGATCGGTTCACTCCACCATTTTAAATGACACCTATTCCGATCCTCAACCACAAGAGGGTAAATTCTCATGGAAAAAATTTCATTTCTTCAACGGCTTGTAAATTTGATTTTTACACCCAGCAAAGCCTTCGACGGACTGGCTGGCAATACTTCTTATAAAGATTGGTTGTATCCACTTATCATCGTTACCCTGGGCGTGGGAATTTTACCCCTCTTTTACAGGGATATCAGTTTCTATGAGGCCGAAGCACGCCTGGTAAAAATTGAGCGTTCCATTGCTAACAATCCTGACATACCGGAAGAAATGAAGACCGAGTATATGGATAATATGGCCGAAGCCCGTGAAAAGGTAAGCGATGCCAAAGAAAATCCTCTGGCTCCACGGAATATGTGGGGATTTGCCCTCATTCCAGTCGTCCTTTTTGTTTCAGCTGCTTTCTTTTCTGCAATTCTGCTCCTCATTGGCAATTTTGGTATGGGAGGCAAGGTCAAATTTTTTGAGATATTCACTGTGGTGATGATGACTTACCTCATTGGTGGCAATGGCTTTTTTATGAATTCGATTCCCGGTGTTGGCACCCTGGAGTTAATGGTCAAAGCGCCACTCATTGGAATCCGTGAAGCCACTGATATGTTGTTCAGTCCCGGACTCCTTTTCGAAGAGATCGACTCCTTCTTAAAGGAATTTCTTAATCAACTCGATGCCTTCCGTATATGGGGTATGGTTGTAATGGGATTTGGTTTTGGCAAGCTTTACAACAAGTCTACTGCAGCGGGAATAATTACCGTCGCCCTGCCCTGGTTGATTTTAGGTTCCATCGGTGCTGCCTTGATGCGTGCCAATTCAATGGCTGGATAGCCCATAGCACTTCATTAAATTAAATACTATATATGATAGGACTTTTCATGCGTTTCAAAATTTCAATTCTAATGGTAGCTTTAACCCTACCACTTCTCAGCTATTCACAACAGAGTAAGGCCCTCACCCTGGATGATTGTATCAAGCTTGGGCTTGAACACAACCAATCACTGAGAATCAACCGCTATGAGACCGACCGAAGTGTTTCTCAGGCCAAAAGCAACATCGGTATCATCCTGCCTGTGGTGAATTATTCACTAACGGGATCAAGCGCAAACTTGTATGGAACGGGCTGGGATGATGGCTATGGAACGACACTCAGCATTTCTCAAAATGTATGGGATGGTGGCACCTGGTGGAACACATTGAAATCCGCCAAAGTCGCCCAGACTGCAGCTGATATTCAGTATGAGAGCTATGAGGTTAATACCATTTACCAGGTCAAAGCCGCCTATTACAATTATCTCTCCACCCAACAATTACTGGATGTCTATCGCGAGAACCGTACCACCAGCGATTATCAGCATCAACTGACGCTTGAACGCTTCAAGCTGGGAGCTGCCTCCCAAAATGACACCCTGCGAACACGGGTAAATATTGAACGCTCCCGCTTGCAGATAGTAAACGGAGAAGCAGACCTTCAGTCAAAAGCACGGAATCTAAATATTATTCTGGGAAGAGAGTGGGATAGTCCACTTAATGTTGCTGAACCGGTTTGGGAAGCAGTTGTTATCCCGGATGGAAAGGCAATAGTAGACGAAGTGCTGGGGTCCAACCATCAACTGCAACTGCTTGAACAGAATAAAACTATTGCTGCCTACAATGTCAAAATAGCAAAATCAGGGTATATGCCCTCTTTAGGTGTTTCAGCCTCATACGGGAACAACGCTCTCGCTATCGGAGATGTGTTCGCAGAGCCAACATCAACCCTGAGAACCGGAATCTCCTTGAATTGGAATTTGTTTAATGGTACCCGTACAAGTCGTGGAGTCGAACAGGGAAAAATAAATGCCAAGCTTGCTGTTGAAAACTATGACCTCTCGGAAAGAAATCTGCGCAAGGAACTGGCTCAAACCCTGGAACAGATGAATACCCTCCAAGAGTCAGTAGAAATATCTCAACTCATCCTCACTGCTTCTGAACAGGACCTCCTGCTGGCACAGGAACAATACAAGATTGGTTCATTATCCATCCTGGATGTTTTAAGAATCACTGCCAGTTATGAGGATGCCAAATCGAATCTAATTCGCACACAACATAATTTGAAGCTCGCTGAGGCCGGTTTGCTCCAGCTCATGGGAAAATATTAAGAGGAAATCATGTCCAAAAAGAAGATCATCATCATTGTCCTTGCCGTCATTCTACTGGGCGTTATCGCATTTTTTGCAGTAAAGAAAGAGAAGGGCAATTCCAAAGATGTTCAATCCGCAAAAGTTGAAAGAGGACAGGTTGTTCATAAAGTGGCAGCTTCCGGTAGAATTCAGCCTGTAGTCGAAGTCGCTGTAAGTGCTGATGTTGCTGGTCGGGTTATCCGAATGGCCGTCAAAGAGGGGGATTGGGTTGAGAAGGGTAAATTCCTGGCCCAGCTCGATGCAACCCGCTATAAGGCAGATGTAGATCGTGCTGAGCAGGTATTGGCTTCCGCTGAAGCCTCCCTATCCCTGGCTGAACTTGAGAAAAATCAACAATTCGAACTCTTTCAAAAGAAATTGGTCAGTGAATTAATTTACCAGGGAGCCCTGGTGCGTTACCAGCAGGGATTGTCCCAGAAGAAACAAGCCCTGGCCGCCCTGGCGCAATCCAAAGACAATTATAATAAAACCATGATGTTTGCACCCATGTCTGGAACCGTCACGTTGGTGAATAAAGAGGTTGGTGAAATGGCCCTCGGATCAGCATTCAGCCGTGATATTATCATGGTAATTGCCGATCTGAATGAGATGGAAGTGCTGGTAGACGTCAATGAAAATGATGTGGTGGATGTGGCGTTGGGCGATACCACTGAAATCGAAATTGATGCCCTCCAGGACACCATGTTCCAGGGGATCGTCACCGAGATAGCCCACAGTGCTCAAAATACTGGACAGGGCAGTCTGGATCAGGTGACAAATTTCAAAGTTCAGATCAGATTACTGGATCCTCCCGCAGAAATTCGTCCAGGAATGTCCGCCGCTGTTGATATCCGAGCAGATGTCCGCAATGATGTCCTTTTTGTCCCCATTCAGAGTGTGACCATGCGCAAACCCAAACAACTGCAGGAGAAGCAGGACGATGAGTTAAATCGTGCTGACAGCAGTATGAATGAGGATGGTGACAAGGACCTGGAACCAGTAGAAGTGGTCTTCGTCCTGGTTGACAATGAAAAAGGCAAAGGTAAAGAAGCCATTCAACGTGAAGTGGTTACTGGCATCATTGGTGAAAGAGATTTTGAAATTATTTCTGGTTTAGAACTGGATGATGAAATTGTCACTGGCCCCTATAAAGAAATCAGCCGGGGTCTCAATGACGGAGACAAAGTCAAGGTCACCAAACGCAAAAAATTCAACGCGGGTGAGGAAAAGAAGTAGGGGCTGAATTCAGAATTCAGAAGACAGAAGACAGAATGAAGAGACCAACTCAGAAATTTGAAGACTTGATTGTGTGGCAAAAAGCTCACGCTTTTGTGCTGTCGATTTACGGGCTAACTGCGAGCTTCCCAAGGGAGGAGCGGTATGGTCTCACGAGTCAATTTCGTAGAGCTGCGGTTTCGATTCCAGCCAATATCGCTGAAGGCTGGAGACGTATTGGTCAAGCTGACAAAAAACGCTTCTACAATATTTCTCAATCGTCATTGGAAGAATGTAGGTATTACTTGCGACTTTCAAATGATCTCGACTATGGAAATAGCCCCAAGGCCAACACCCTCTGCGAAGAAGTTTCAAAACTCCTCACAGGTTATATGAGGAAATTGGCATGAGAGAGATATTTACCAAAAAAGCTTACTTTGACCCTTCTCCAGAAGCTGCCAACTGTCTTCTGACTTCTGGCTTCCCCAATTCAACTAAAAATATCCTCTTTTCTTCTTTTTAGGAATCATTATGCCCTTAATCCAAGTTACCGACCTATATAAAATCTATCAGATGGGAAATACTGAAGTACGCGCACTCGATGGCGTATCGGTGTCCATTGAACAAAATGAATACCTGTCAATTATGGGTCCTTCCGGCTCGGGAAAATCCACCCTCATGAATCTATTGGGTTGTCTTGACACACCCACTTCAGGTGATTTTTTTATGGATGGGATCAATGTAGCTTCCATGAGTGATGATGAACTGGCTCACATCCGTAACAAGAAAATTGGTTTTGTATTCCAGACCTTTAACCTGCTTCCAAAATCAACCAGTTTACGCAATGTTGAGTTGCCACTCATTTACAATGGTGAAATCAAAGCAGCGGATCGCAAAGGAATGGCTATTAAGGCCCTGGAACGGGTCAGCCTGGGTGATCGCGTAGATCATAAGCCCAATGAGCTTTCTGGTGGCCAGCGCCAACGCGTAGCAGTTGCCCGGGCACTGGTGAACAATCCAGCCATCATTCTGGCAGATGAGCCAACCGGTAACCTGGATTCAAAAACAGGTGAAGAAATTATGGCCCTTTTTGATGAATTACACCAACAGGGCAACACCATCATTCTGGTTACTCACGAAGAGCATATCGCAGAACACGCCCATCGCGTTGTCCGCCTTCTGGATGGCAAAAT
>JAERTH010000057.1 GCA_016844955.1 Fidelibacterota bacterium
CTTTTGACGGTTGGAGCGTAAACGCTTTTTGCGTTTATGTGTTGCGATCTTACGCCGTTTCCGTTTTTTTCCACAAGGCATGTAGCTTCTCCTCTTTCAATGCGGCGCGAATATAAGAGCCCAACCATAGTCCACAAAGTAATTTATCGAACTTAAATTTTGACTATTCCCTGGCCATGAGGGAATCATTTACACGATCACGCAGCAGACGAGAGGGCTTAAAAACTGGGACGTACCGTGCTGGAAGATTTACGGCTTCTCCCGTTCCAGGGTTTCTGGCCTGTTTAGGTGCACGTTTTTTGACACCAAAACTACCAAATTTTCGAAACTCAACCCGACGACCATCAACCATTGACTCCGCCAGGGTTGTCAGAAAAGCATCGATAACGGCCTCTGTTTCAACTTTGGTCAATCCGGTTCCACCTGAGATGATGTCCACCATATCTGCTTTGGTCATGCTTGTCTCCTTCGTTAATAAGGGATGCGGTATTGTAATTTTATACTCGAGGATGATTCCCAGCCTGGCAAGGCTGAAGTCACATCATCTTTAAGAATAGACCACCAGGAACGTCTGGGTTCTGTGGGATAAAGCAATGGGCTATTGGTAGGGATCCCTGCCGTAGTGCATAGTGCTGATCTTGCATCTTCAAAGGTACCGATGGCATCCACCAGTCCTGCCTTCTGGGCCTGTCGCCCCGTAAAAACACGACCATTGGCCAGGGTCTGCATATTTATCTCATCAATGCCTCGTTCTTGAGAAACAACTTCAGTGAATTGACCATATACGTCGGCGATGAGGTCCTGAAAGTATTCACGTTCGTTGGCATTCATCTCCCGAAAGGGTGACCCAGCATCTTTAAACTCCTGCGATTTGACGGTCTGCATACCAAGCCCAATTTTTTCCATGAGGTCAGAATAAACCGGAAATTGCATGATCACACCGATGCTTCCAGTTAAGGTTCCATCGTTAGCGAAGATGCTGTCTGCTCCCAGGGCAGCATAATATCCTCCCGAGGCAGCCACACTGGACATGGTGATAAAAATGGGAGTATTACTGTCATCTCGTATGGTTTTGATAGCATGGTACATCTCTTGAGCAGGTGCCACCGATCCACCAGGAGAATTGATGGGAATCAAAATTCCGGCGACCCGGTCATTCTCAGCAAATTTATTTAACTGGCTAATCCATTTCCTGGAAGTGATGATCTCACCCTCCAGTGGCAAAACTGCGATACGCTCTTGATTATCGAACAAGCCACTCTCGCCACCCTTTCTGGAAACCAGAAAGAGCAGGACGGCCATCACTCCGATGATGATTACACCATAAATGCGGTTTTTCTTTTTATATGAATTATCCATTCTATTTCTTTGTATAAATCGTGAGTTTTTGACCAGGATAAATGTGCTGGCCGTATCTCAGACCATTCCAATGTCGAATTCGTTTGGCGCTGGTGTTGAAGTTTTCAGCAATTTGGCCCAGCGTATCACCCTTCCGTACTGTGTAGACCTTTTTGGCATAATCTGATGAAGGTGGCTTAGCCCTTGATTTTGATTTGCTTGATGTGGAGGATGCATAATTCTTTGGCGCTGGTATAACTAGCTTTTGGCCCACGGAAAGGCGATTTTTATTTTTAATCCTGTTGGCCTGGACCAATTTTGTCAGTGAAATGCCATATCGTCGGGCAATAACTGATAGGGTTTCGCCTCTACGGACATAGTGAGTTTGATAATCAATCTTGTCTGAAGTTGGTATGGCAGCAAATGTACTACTATTGAGAGACCCCTTCCCGATAGGCACCTTCAATTGGTATGGTGTTTTGGAAGGTGGTGTGACCCCCTGCCGCAATTCAGGATTAAAAGTCTTTAGTTCCTGGTAATTCACCCGCAAAGCGATGGCAATTTTATCAAGATCCAGGCTACGATCTATTTCGACAATTTCATATTCCCAATCAGTGAGTTCATCTATATGAAAGCCATAGCGTTCCGGTTCTCGGCAGATAATGGCTGCCGCCAACACGGTGGCAACATAGTTTCGAGTCTGTCTAGGCAGGGTGATCATGCGCCAGTAATCTCGATGTCCCTCGCGACGAATGGTCCTGCGTACACGTGCTTCACCCGTATTGTAGGAGGCCATTGCCAGGTACCAGTCTTCGAACTCATCATTGAGGTCTTTGAGGTATTGAGCGGCTGAATGGGTGGATTTAACAATATCCCGACGCTCATCTACCCACCAATCACGCTTAAGGCCATAACGTCTTCCTGTGGCGGAGATGAACTGCCAGGGACCAACAGCATGGGCGTAAGAGTAAGCTTTTGTATTTAATCCTGATTCAATCATGGCCAGATAAATGAGTTCTTCCGGAAGTCCATAAGAAGCCAGGATAGGCCTGATCGTGCTGGCATATTTCGAGTAACGATCCAACCAAATCTGAAATTCTTTATGTTTGCGCTCACTCAATAATTTTATCATGGTCTTAACACGACTGTTAAGTATGAGTGGGAGGTGACCATCACGGTCATCCACAACCACAAAACCAACATCCCCATCCAGAGAGTCTAGCAGATCACTCATTCTTGAAAGTTGGTCTTTGAGGGATGGCTGACCCAGCAGCGCTTTTAATTCACTACTTATATAGGCTTCAAAATCTGATGAAGCCAACTCACTGAGGCCAATAACCGTTTCCTTAATGTCTTCGGGCATTGGTTCATCAATTTCTTCAATGGCAGCCAGTGTGGCAACAAGACGCTCCACTTCGAACTGAACTCCCAGCGTATCTCTGGCCACGATCATCAAGCGGGCATCGGCATAGTAACGTTTTGCCTCTTGAATAAAGTATTCGAGCAGGAAATCATCATCTTCAAGGTCAATTGCAGGTTTAACCATTTGACCCATACTCACCATGCTGGGGATAACCAGATTCTCAGCAGCAACTCCTGGAATTGTCAGTATCAGGGTGATTGTCAGTGCGAACCATATTATTCGCATGTTTCTTAGGAAGTTCATAATGGGAGAGAAGATATATTGTGAATTATTTGATAACAAGCTCAGAATCAAGCTCTTATAACTTTTATATCATCCTGTTATTTAATTGAGCTATGCTAAAGTATGATGGTAACGGAGCAAAGGGCAAAACGAACATTCTGCAGGTGCGCAATAGTTTTCTGACCATTCCAGCAAACCCTGTTGCTCCGCAATACTATGGCTTTTTAACAAACCAGTCCGCTTCGCAGCACGTTTTTCTATACCATATCGTCTGAAAACCGGCATGCTTTGCCAGATTGAAAATCCTGATCGAAACCTCTGAATTGGAGCCAGTATGTTAATAATCCACTCTCGGCACTGGTTATGGGACAAGCCAATTTTCCTCAGATCACGGACTTTCTGATCCCAGCCTGACCATGTTTCACACATAGCATCTCTCCATTTTTCGACCAGGAACCAATCATTCTGGGCTTTAATCGAATCGATGAGACCCGTCAGGTTTTTCTGGCCAGGATAGGTTTGATTACTCCCCTTCCACGGTCTTGCATCTGGCCAGGACTCCATACCCAAACTCACAGCAGCTCGCTGTAAATTACTGAGGCGTTGAGGGCCACTGCACAGAATTTCAATCAAGCCCAATGCCAGTGGACTTATATCTGTTTTCGCCAATCGAAGCATTTCCAAATGCTCACACTTACGCTGAAACCGGAGCATAGCCATCTCAGACAGCTCATTGCGTGAGATGGGTCTCCTGGCCAGACATATCTGCGGATTCATCCGCTGGCTCTGAACCATTAAGGTTGGCAGATCAGGACCCTTAGCAGCATCAGATACAACATGCAAAATCACCCTGTCATATTTTGGGTCAGTATCATGCCCATGCAGGTACCACTCCCCCGCATGACAATGCATTTCAATGGCTCCGCTGAATTCGATTCCCTCCAAAATTATGTGAGCATTCTGTATATCTGGCCCAGGACCATCATTACGTTGACCAGGGTCAATTACAATAAGGTATTCGCCACCGGTGGTAACCAGGTGATTCGCACGGGCTGCCTGATGAAGCCACCAGCCCTCCAGATCTTTCTCATAATCATGCCACTCAAAACTCCTACCCTCAGCGATGCATAACTGCCTCGGGCAAGCCCCAGATAAATACATTCAATTGTCCTTGTTTGGTTGAGAGTAAGATAATGCGAGTTAATCCGCATTCGAAGTCTTTTAAGGCAGATCCAGATTTCAGCCTGTTTTATTACTGAGGGGCTGGAGCCTCGTAGTGCTCAATAAAAAGGTTATGGGCATCCTCCAGATATTGCTGGCGGGATTCACTGCTATAATTTTGTGCATCCATGGGTGGCAAAATTTTCAGGGTAATGGTCGTTGAGATGATACGGCGCTTTTTTTTGCTCTTGGCTTTGTAGGCACCATTAAGAACGACGGGAACTATGGGAATGCCTGTGTCCAAAGATAGGAGAAAGGCACCCTTTTTAAAATTCTGCAGTTGTCCATCAAGACTGCGTGTACCCTCAGCAAATATCACCAGGGAGTGCTGCTCATCCTGAGACATGAGTGCAGCAACCTGATCCATGACCGCCATCGCTTTTCTATGATTCTTACGATCGACAAAATAATGACCTGCAGCCCACATTGCCCAGCCAAAGAAGGGCACATATTTCAACTGTTTCTTGGCCAGCATTCCATGTTTATTCTTGACTCCCCAGTAAATGGCAGGAATATCAAAAGCGGAGGTGTGATTACTGATAAAAATGTATTGAGATTTGGGGTCGATGTGCTCTTGACCTTCGACCCTAATTTTAACACTTGAAATAGCCAGCACCCCCCATGCCCAGACCCTTCCCAGTCTATGCGAAAGATATCCTCCCGGGCTGACCAGTTTGGCCAAAATGGTCAAAGGCACCCAGAATCCGGTCCATAGTATGACCGTGCTTATGATAGCGAAATAATGTATCATACTAGATTTAGGTGAGATGTAATCCAGCGGAGCCCATATAGGGAGCCAAAATCTCAGGTAGCATCACGCTACCATCTTCCTGTTGATAGGTCTCTAGAAGGGCGACCAATAACCTTGGGGTCGCAACACCAGAACCGTTCAGAGTATGAAGAAGCTGGACTTTACCACCGCCCTCAGGTTTAAAACGGATAGCCCCTCTTCTGGCCTGGAAATCCTCAAAGTTTGAGCAACTTGAAACTTCCAACCATCGCTCCTCCCCTGGCGCCCAGAGCTCAAGATCGTAGCATTTTGCAGCGGCGAATGACAGGTCACCCGTCACCAACTCAATGGTTCGATACTCCAGTCCCAAAGCCTCCAGGATTGCTTCCGCATTCCCGCGTAGAGCTTCCAGTTCAGCATAAGAATTATCAGGATGAGTAAACTTCACCATCTCCACTTTGTTGAACTGATGTAGTCGTAAAAATCCACGAGTATCTTTCCCGTAGGAACCGGCCTCGCGGCGAAAACACGATGAATAGGCACAATATCGAATGGGTAAATCCTGGGCAGCCAAAATTTCACCCTGGTGGATATTGGTTACCGGGACTTCAGCAGTGGGAATCAGATACAATTCATCCTGGGGAATTTTGTACATATCATCTTCAAATTTCGGCAATTGGGAGGTTGTGGTCATGCTCTTGGCATTGCTGACAACCGGCGGTAACACCTCCGTATAACCATGCTGGTCTATATGAAAATCCAACATGAAATTAATTAATGCTCGCTCCAACTTGGCTCCTTTTCCCGTGTAGAGCGGGAATCCGGGTCCGGCAATTTTGGTACCTCGTGGAAAATCAAACAAACCAAGAGATTCGCCCAACTCAAGGTGGGTCTTCAAATCAAACCCAGGTGAAAATCTACTGCCCCATTCTTTTACGACTGGATTTTCCGAAGCATCTTTGCCGATTGGTGTGGATGCGTGGGGTATGTTGGGAATTTCCAACATGAGTTTGTTTAGATCAGCTTCAATTGCCCGCTGTTTATCATCAAGGGTTTTTATACGTTGCCCAATATCGCGCGTCTTGATTATAAGGTCGGATGCATCCTCTTTGTTCTTCTTGCGTACTGCCACATCTTTGGAAACCACATTGCGATCGTGCTTCAATACTTCAACTTCAGCAATGACATCTCGACGCACCTGATCCAACTGTAGAATTGCATCAAAATCGATACTCATATTTTTATTCTGAATACCCTGACGCACCGATTCAGTATTTTCTCGTATTTTTTGAATGTCTAACATGCAATAAGTCCCAATTTCAATTC
>JAERTH010000058.1 GCA_016844955.1 Fidelibacterota bacterium
TGGTTAAAAATGTTTTGTTGAAAACGCACGACCCGAATGAGATTTAAGATAACGTTCAAATTTTAGAGCTTTTTCCAGGGTTTCGAAGGAAGCAACCGTTTGGAGTATCCAGGGACGAAGTGCTTGGGTCGACCTGACTTCACCGCGATTGTGTTTAGCTAATCGTGCAGTTATATCTGTGGTGTATCCTTTGTAAAATTTTGAAGCATCTGATTCACTTCGAATTAGATAGACGTGATGACATAATGGTTCAGTCATGTTCTGCTCCAGCCTGCTCAGGCGTAGTTTGAATGTGTATGTGCTGGCGATACCCGTCGTCGCCCGCCGGAAGTCGGGCTATGCCGGGGTAGTCTTCGTTTGAATTGCATTCAAACGAAGACTAGTGGAGCCGAGGAGGATCGAACTCCCGACCTCTGCGTTGCGAACGCAGCGCTCTCCCAGCTGAGCTACGGCCCCATGGGGAAGGAAAAATTAATAATGAATAAGTAAAAAGGAACAAGTAAGAAGCGGGGAGGATTGTTTCCAGAAAAAATATTTAAACGAGCATATTTATGCAAGCGGGGAAATTTCAATATAGTCTTAACCAGGGTCTGTGGAATTTGGACGGTGCTGAAATCATGTTATAATAGATTGCTACTTATCAAAATTCCAGGGAGATATGAATATGCTGAAAAATTTTCAATTGAGCGAATTGGGCACTGATGTTAGAACTGAGGTTATTGCTGGAATAACCAGCTTTCTGGCAACCATGTACATAATAGTGGTTAACCCGGCAATTCTCAGTGCCACGGGAATGTCTTTTTCGGCAGTCCTGACAGCCACAATCCTGGTCAGCGCCTTCAGCTCCATGGCCATGGGTTTTTACGCCAATAATCCCATTCTCCTGGCACCTGGTATGGGGATCAATGCATTCTTTACCTATGGCATTGTTTTGGGTATGGGGATCCCCTGGGAAACCGCCCTGGGGGCTGTCTTCCTTTCAGGAATTGTGTTCCTAGTATTGTCAATTTTTAATGTGCGGACCATGATTGTCAAAGCCATCCCCAATCAATTGCGATATGCCATTGCAGCGGGTATTGGGTTATTCATCACCTTTATCGGATTCAAGAACGCCAGTTTTATTGTGGCCAATCCAGCAACACTGGTTGGACTTGGTGAACTCACCCCGGCGGTAATAACTTTTCTGGTGGGTCTCTTGATAACTTCCGTTTTGGTGGTTGCCAGATTTAAAGGGGCCTTGATCATTGGAATTATCTCCACCACAATTCTGGCTATTCCAATTGGCCGTCTATGGGGTGATGCCAGCTCAATTAATTTTGGCACCGCAACCCTGGTCAGCTTTAATGGGATTTTTGCGACTCCTGATTTCTCATTGCTGTTTGCTCTGGATTTGGTGGGAGCACTCAAATTTGCCATGATACCGGTCATATTCGCATTCCTGTTTACCGATATGTTTGACAGTATTTCCACCTTTGTCGGTGTTGCAGAAGCTGGTGATCTTAAAAGTGAAGATGGCGAACCCCGCAATATCAAACAATCACTTATTGTGGATGGGCTCTCGACTACAATCTCCGGACTATTTGGTACCAGTTCAGGAACCAGCTATATCGAATCAGCTACGGGCATAGAGGAGGGAGGACGTTCTGGCCTGACGGCGGTTGTTGCTGGGTTGTTGTTTCTACCTTTTATGTTTCTATCGCCACTCTTATCCATCATCCCCAGCATTGCCACTGCCCCAGCTCTGGTTCTGGTGGGTGTCTTCATGATGAAACCTGTGAGGAAAATTACCTGGAGTGAGATGGATAATGCCATCCCAGCGTTTATAGCAATGCTGCTTATTCCGCTGACTTTTAGTATCACTCAGGGGATCATCTGGGGCTTTCTCAGTTGGACCTTAATCAAGGTGATTAACAAGCAGGGTAATGAGGTTTCTCCCATGCTTTGGGGTATCGATTTTTTTGCCTTGCTGGCATTAGCCATTTAAAGATGATACAAGTCATAAATAGCCGGGCAATCCAGGGAGTTTGCTGAGTACAAAGTCGTTTTTCGATACAACTTTGAATTCTCGTAGCTTTATATCGAAGTTGCAGAAAATCTGGGTGTCGATTCATTCAACAATCCAATAATAATCAATAGAATTAACCACATAGAGGTGCATTAGGAATGGCAGCATTTATTGCCTTTCGTGCTTTGCGCAATCATTTAACTGGTCAATTAATTCAAGAAAACAAACCTTCTTAACCTCAGCCCAAAAATCTGCACTTAAAAATGATTCCCAATTGGATGTGATATATGTCAATATTCTGTTATAGTTTCTTTATCCTGTACGGTTTGAATGTCCATGATACTCCATGTATCTTGCGCCGCGAAAATTAGTACATAAGACTGTTAAACTATATTAAGGAGAGATGATGAAACAGAACCTGAAAACCCGGGAATCCGGCTTTACCCTAATCGAAGTGTTGGTTGTGGTTATTATTGTTGCCATTCTGGCCGCTGTAGCTTTTCCGATCTACCAAAACTATGTAAAGGGTGCCTATGCCTCTGATGCCCAATCTGCAATTGGTTCCATTTACAATGCAGCTCAGATGTACTACCAGGATATGGGCGAGTGGCCAACAGATGTCCGTGGCGATCTGGAACCCAAGTATATCTCAATCAAAGAAGCCACACACTCACAATGGGAATTTACCATGGTTGGTGGTGGAGAAGATCTAACCCAGGTTAATGCCATGAGTAAAGAGGGTATGAAGCAGGGTGCCGGTAAAGAAGTAAGGTACATGGTTGCCACCGGTAAATTCGAAGGTTATGGATTCGAAGACGAGTAAAAGTCCCTTCTATGACCAATAAAATTGATGAGTTGCTGGGCTACTCCCTTGAGAGTGGCTCTTCTGATCTCCATTTAAGCGTGGGTGCGGTTCCCATGGTTCGTATCAACGGTACCATGCGGAAACTTAATTTACCACTTCTCACCAAAGAGAAGATGGATGATATCATGCACGAAGTTATGAATGAGGATCAGCTCAAACGGTTCAAAGCACGCAAAGAAATTGATTTCTCTCGTGAGCTGGAGGGAAGAGGACGGTTCAGGGTTAACTTTTTTAACCAGATCCGCGGTGTTGCTGGGGTGTTTCGTACTATTCCTACCTTGATCAAGGGTTTTGATGAATTGGATGTTCCACCTGTATTGGCCAAGCTGGCCATGCAGGACCGTGGTCTCATTTTGCTTACCGGTCCAACAGGTTCTGGAAAATCAACGACCCTGGCGGCCATGGTTGATCATATCAATGAGCACAAAGAGGCTCATATTATTACCATTGAAGATCCAGTTGAGTATTATCACGAAAGTAAAAATTGTCTGGTGAACCAGCGTGAACTGGGGATTTCCACCGATAGTTTTGCCAATGCGTTACGATCGGCATTGCGTGAAGATCCTGATGCGATCCTGGTAGGTGAGATGCGAGACCTGGAAACCATTCAGTTGGCCCTTACTGCAGCTGAAACCGGTCACCTGGTAATGTCCACCCTGCACACATCAAGTGCATCCAAAACAATTGACCGTGTTATTGACATCTTTCCTGTGGCTCAAAAAGGACAGGTGCGATCCATGTTGTCTGAAAGTCTGGTGGCGGTTATTGCTCAAAAGCTGTTGCCTACCAAGGACGAAAAAGGTCGTGTGCCTGCTTGTGAAGTGATGATAGCCAACTCGGCTGTACGAAATCTGATTCGTGAGGACAAAATCTATCAAATCCCATCTGTGATTCAAGCCGGTGGTGTTGATGGTATGCAGACTCTGGATCAGGATTTACAGCGTCTGGTGAGTCAAGGCAAAATCACACGGGCAGCTGCTGCACAGATCGCTGATAATCCGAAATTGTTTCAGCAAGGAATTATGTAGACCATGCGGCGACAATCATTAAGAAGATCAAGGCGTCAAGCTGGATTTACCCTCATTGAAATGATGGTGGGTATATTGATTATCGCCGCTACTGCCACAACCGTATTTTATGGTGTAGCATATGCCAGGGCGGATGTCAGAAGAGTTATCATCCGAGAACGTGCCCTGGAGGAGCTGGCAGGCTATATGGACTACTGGGTAGCCAAAATTCACAACGGCAGTATTTCCCAGGGGGATATTCGTGGGGATGCGCGAGGTGAAGAGGTTGTTATCTATAACCCAACTAACTCAGATGATGAGGAAGATACCATTATTGGCACCATTACTCGTGAGCCATTGCAAGAGTATTACAATCAACAATGGAATCCTAATCTCTATCCTTACTATTATTTGAAGGCCAGGATTACCTGGGACGATCATTTGGCGGCGGGGGAGCCGGCTGAAATTTATCTTGAAGCAAAGGTGTTTGAGCTTTAGCCCCCATGAATCCAGACAAATCCACAAAACGTAATCATGGTCTGACAATAGTCGAGCTGGCTACGGTAATGCTGATTATCAGCATGGCCGGGGTAGGGTTGGTTGGTAGTATTATCAGTATCGTCGGCTTTTACCAGGATGATATGGTTGCCAAGGATATCAGGAAATACGGCAACGCTGCAATGAACAAGATTGTTGATAAAATATCGGATGCGGCAAGAATTGATAAAAGGACTGGTCCCAATGGTTTTCCTTTGCTCACACTTTATTACCCTGAGGATCTGACTGATGCCAATACCCTGCAGGTTACCAGTCAAGGTGGATTTTACTGGAATGGTCAGCCGTTATTGAAGAATATTTCACTCCAAACAGAGGGTATTTACCGCGATAAAGAACAAAGGGAGATTACTCTACTGCCTGCACCAGATGGATATTCCGTTAGAAATATGGTTGAGGCCAACTATGAGGCATATGGTGTAGGACCGGGCCTTGATGTCGTTAAAAAGTCAGTCTACGAGGTTACCATTAGATACGCATTGTTAACGCGTTATCCAGATGGAGAGAGTACGGAATATTTCACCTTTAAGCGCAAAGTTTATTCACCACAAAGTCTGGTCTACAAAAAGACCCAAGCCGGGGGTAGCACAAATAACTCAACAGGTACTGGAGGTCCAATATCTTGAACGCAATCACAATTCGCCGAGAAGAAAGTGGTCACGTAATTTTTATATCAATGATTATGGTTCTTATAAGTCTGGGGTTCACAGTTGGTTACTTGCAGTTCGTAATGGCAGAACGCTTTCTTCATAAGAAGCATGTTGCCCAGGTACAGGCGAAACTGAACTCGTACTCTGGCTTAGGCAAGTTTGGTGCTCCGACCATTAAGAGTAGCTTTTTTAACAGTGATACTACTTGGGTGATTGGTGAAGACATAGAAGCGATGAATGGGTACAACTACGAAATTGAGTGCAAAAAGGTCCAGAATACCATCACGCAAAATTTTGATCTGGAGAGCACATCCATTGGGGTTGCCCATTTTAAGGGCTTTGGGGGTCAGGAGATCCCGATTCATGATACTTCCAGGGTCAGGTATACGCCTCAGACCTTTGCAGACTATATGTATTTCACCAACGAAGAAACACCCGGCCCGGTGTGGTTCGGAAGCAATGTGAATTTTCGTGGTCCAGATGAAATTGAGGGACGGGTATTCTCTAACTCTAATATAACCATGAATAGTACTTGCCCGGAATTTGTGAATGGGGAGAATGAAGAACGGAGTGTGGTTGAGACTGCCGGCCACTTTGTTCTTAACGGCTGTAACCCAGAGACTATCTTTAGAGGTGACCACCATGAGGGCGTGGAGCCAATTGACTGGCCACCGTTCGAAGGTCATGATAAAGTTCGCGAGGTAGCCAACTGGGTTTATGACGCCAATGAATTTGTTTCCCTGGCCGGTCCTAACCCGGATATCCTGCTCATGACCGAGATTGAGTTTATCCAGGAAGGTTTCATCGTAAAGCAATGGGAATATCAAGTGCCGCCGCTGGTGGCATACACACCCCCGGATATTTTTTCTTCACCTACCTACCGCAATACCTATTGGAATGAATTTGTTCACCAATATGCAAAATACTACCCTCATACCTTTCAAACAGACCCTGATACCTGGCTTCCAGCCAGTCGAGCTGCATTTACTGGCGGCGGTTATAATAATGATGAGGACTGGGGTCACTTTAATTATGCTGCATACCCAATGCCTACTACTATTAATGATTTCTTCTATTATGAGGTGGTAAATGCTCACGAGGGTGTGATTTGGATTGAAGGTGGCTCAGTACGTGTCCATGGCACTGTAAATGGGCGTTTTACCGTGGCTACCTCCGCACCCACACTATACAGAATGCCGCATACAGTCAACAATATTCATTACCCCCAACCCAAAATTGTCGAACTGAAAAACAATATCTGGATTACGGGTGATTTAAAATATGCTGATTCATATCTAAATGGAGGCGTTCGTACTGGCAGTACTAACCGTCTGGGACTATTGTCCGCGGGGCATATCGTGGTTGCCAATACAGCCGCAAACAGAAATGATGTTGTGATCAATGCAGCTATGATTGCCATGGATGCATCCTTCACCATTCATTACTGGCAAAATACCACAACCGCATATTGGGGAAATTTAGCTGGACAATCATCATCTGGTATGATTAAGGGGGATGGTCAGAGTCTGATCGACCCATTCAATCCAACAGGCCCTCTGCTTCCGACCACCGGAAACAATGATTTAAGGGGGGAAGTTCACATTTGGGGTAGTGTTACCCAGGCCCGACGTGGGTACTTGAAACGCAACACAATCGGCCCCTATGACGTCAACCCGGGAATAGGCTATGACAAAGATTATCATTACGATTACAATTTAAGGGATTATCCACCACCGGCCTGGCCGGAAAACCGCAATTCTGATGGCAGCCGGAATATGTCCATTGCTGCATTTGGAGGATTAAAATAAAAATATGAGTTTAGGTATTGACATTGGCCGCTATGAAATAAAAGCGGTTCAGTTGACCAAGAGTCCCAAGGGCTATCAACTGAATAATTATGGCTCTGAACCAGTCTATGATATAGCCAAAGGCTACGATCCTGAAAGATTGGACGAAGCCAGCATTATCAGCGCTGTAGAACGATTGCTCAAAAGACTAAAGATTAATCCAAGAAGAGTTAAAGCACTGACAACGGGATTGAGTAATCAGCAAAGCAGTATTCGCCAATTAAAAATGGTTAACACTGAGGATGAAGAAGAGTTGGCCCAGGCCCTCCAGTTTGAAGCCCGTAAGCATATCCCCATGGATGGAACTGATGCCCTTATGGATTTTCAGATTCTGGGTGAGGATATTCGCGAAGTAGATAAATTGGACGTGCTCCTGGTCGCCTCCACCCAGCGAAATCTAAACAATCATATGAAATTGGTGCGCAATATGAATTTTCGCCCTGGAATTGTGGACTCCGAAGCAATTGGCATGGCCAATTCCTATGTGATTGAACATGGGCTCCCTGAAGATGGAACCAATGTTTTTCTCAATATTGGAGCTGTAAGTACGGTTCTGGTTGTCTGGGGTCGTCAGGCACCTTTCTTTGCCCGTGATATTATGATTGGTGGTCACCATTTCACCAAGGAACTCATGGAGAAAAAGGATCTGGGCTACAAGGAAGCTGAAGAATTTAAGTGTAGTGCTGAGCATACAGAGCTGATTGACAAGCTTCAGGGGACTGCTGAGGGGAATTTCTCAGTAAGTGTGGCCGAACACACAATCTATGATAACCTGGTTGATGAAATTCGCCGCTCGCTCCGCTATTATATCAAGGAAAGTAATGAGAGCTTTTTTCACAAAATTTTAATCATGGGGGGCTCGGCGGGGATACCTGGACTGAATGAATTTATTGCAAATCGTCTAAACGTTGTAGCGGAAGTATACAACCCGCTTGCCCAGGTTCATCACGATACGCTTGATCAATCCGAGAACTATTCTCAATATGCAACTGCCATCGGATATGCCATGCGGGGACTGTTAGAATAAGGTTCTGGGTAGTGGAGCATCGTCTTCTGAACACCAATCTCGAATACATTTAGTAAATAGCGAAACCTGAGGGAACATGATAAACGCGATAAAAATTAATTTGAACCATGCATCTAGCAAAGCTGCAAGGTTAGAAATCCGTAGGGATATTCTACGCTGGACCTATTTCGGTCTGGTGCTGCTCTTTTTGCTGCTCAACGGGGTCTGGTTAGCAAGTGAAAATTCAAAGTACAATAAGATCATCGAGGCTAAGAAAGTTCAAATGGCTCAAATCGAGACAGAAATTGAAGCCTTGAAACAGGAAGGTATGGACCTTTCAAAAGAGGACATACTCGATCTCTCTAAACTAGAGGGTGATCGTGTCCTGTGGGCTGAAAAATTGAAGGCTCTTGGCTTATTGATTCCCCATGATATGGCAATAACTCGTCTGACCTACAAAGACAATGTCATGGCTATTGAGGGTATTTCCAGAATTTATCATGATGAGCGCGAATTTGATATTATTGAGGAATTTATTGAGCGCCTGAAGGGGAGCGAAACCTTCTCCAAGGATTTTACGGATATCAAGTTTTCCAAGTACTCCCGTGTGACAACCCAGATGCAGGATGTTGTTAATTTTGAAATTAAGGGAAGATTGGTCAACAATAATCCCAAGAAGAAAGGCCGCAAATAATGAGTTTACGTGTAAATATTCTTGCGGTTGGAATTCTGATACTGGCCTTAAGTTTCTACTATGGCTACAATTTTGTACTCAGCGAGAAACCAGAGCAGATCAGGTCTTATGACGAAAAAATTGAAAAACTTAATGAACAACTGATCACAGCCCAGATCCTGGCCAACAATCTTGATCGTGTGTACACACTGTTTGAGAGAAACCTTGCTTTGAGCGCCAAAGATTCACTGGCTGATGACGCATCCATGCCCTTCTTGAATTCATTGACTGAAACCATTGATAGTCTTGGTATCAGAATTTTGAATATTCGTCCAAAACCACGGACCAAGACGCTTAAGCGCATTGAAACTCCCTATGAACTTGAAATCAGATGTAATTATCGCCAATTTGGTAAATTCATAGCCGAGCTGGAACAATCCTCCAGGCTGATTACCGTGCAAGAATATCTGGTTAAAAATGGTGTGGAACGGTTGAAGAATACTGCTAATCTCGAATTGCTTAAGACTCAGGAAATTGAGATGCAAATCTCCACCCTGACACTGATAAAGGGATAGGGCTATGGATAGACGTACCCGATTTTTCTGGTCAATCGCACTCGCTGCTGGTGTACTTATCATTCTGTTTGAAGCATATACACTCAATGATGTTAAAGCCGAAAGGAAGGCCTTTGCCAAAGCGGCTGAGAAGACCATTATTGGAACTGATGACGAATTGGAAGAGGTCATTGTCTTTCTGGAGGAAAACCTGGAGGCACGCGCCAATTTTAAATTTGACCTGAAGAACAATCCGCTAAAACTTGATAAAGTAATCTTTATGACAGATGAGCAGGGAAGATTGATTAATAGTCAGCAGGCCAATACACTCCGTGTGAGCGGACTTTATGCCAATATCAATCCCCCGAAGGCTTCGGTTGAGTTTAAGAACAAAGAATTCACGGTTAAGGTGGGGGACAAAATCGAAGACTATCGCATTCTGAAAATCTCCAAGGATGGAATTTTGGCCATCCGCAGAGGGAATGCAAAATTTTACCCATTACAAGGACGCACGCTGAATCCAGAAGATACGAGTGTGATGAGCCGAAAATCTCAATATGATCAAGAGGAAGACTATTAATGAAAACGACAAAAGTCCTGTCGCTCGCAATATTATCACTACTGTTATGTGCAGTGGGCTTTTCACAGGACCGTGAAGCAGGGATGACCGGCGAAAAACTGATTACCATCCACGCCGAAGATGCGCATTTACCAACTGTACTCTCAATCTTAGCAGAGGAGAGTGGCTATAACATCGTTACCAGTCCTGAGGTGAATTCTAAGGATCGCATTTCAGTCCATCTTGATGAAGTTCCAATCGAACAAGCGGTCAATCTGGTTGTACGCGCTGCCGGACTCAGCTATGAGCTGGTAGGGAAGTCATTCCTGGTTGCCACCAGTAAACGACTATCTGAAGAAATCGGGAGTAAGTCTTATGTGATTAGCCTGCAATATGCAGCTGCTGAGGATGTAAAATCACTCCTGGAACATATCAGTGAAAAAATTCAGATCGATAAAGGTGGCAATAAACTGGTGGTAAACACAAGCCCCAAAAATATTGTTGAGATCATGAGCATCGTGGAAGAAATCGATGTCCCCGTGCTACAGATTATGTTGGAAGCCCGACTCATCGAAGTTGCACTTTCAGGGGCTGATCAGGTTGGAATCGATTGGGCCAGACTGGCTTCGATTACTTCAATCATTGCCGAGAATGCTATTCCTAATATTCCTGGCATTGGCGGTAGCCTGGTACCTGGTATGAGTCAACAGCAAATGCCAGATGGAAGCTATTTGGAGACCTTTGAACCTCTTGAACGCGCTCAATTGCCCACCAATATGTATTTTCAGAGAATTGATCCTGATAACAATATTGGTTTTAGCCGTCAGCTTAGTGCTTTTGATGTCACCATGGATTTTTTACTAAAGAATAATGATGCTGAGTTACTGGCTAACTCCAAGGTTGTGACCATTAATGGAAAGCAAGCCTTTATTGAAATGGTTGATGTGGTACCCTACATCCTTTCAAGTGGCGGTGTAGGTGGTCAGGTACAAGTTCAGCGCGAGGTCGTTGGTATCAAACTACGTGTCAAACCAAATGTGAACACAGATGGCTATATAACCACCGAGGTCACTCCAGAAGTCTCAACATTTTATGATTTTGTTGGTCCAGATAGAAACATCCCCTGGGTGAAACGTAGAGTATCCACTACTACCGTTCGTGTCAAGGATGGTGAGTCTATTATTATCGCTGGCTTGCTGGGTGTTGACCGTAAGCAGATTATTAACACCATTCCATTTTTTGGTGCGCTCCCCTTTGTCGGGCGGTTTTTCCAGCATAAGGTCACACAGGAAAATAAAACAGATCTCATTATCGAGATTACACCTCATATCATCGTTGATAATTACACCCATATTGAGAAATCTGAAATGATGCTGGATCTTGAAGACCATTATATAAATCTGGATGATGAAGAAGATACTGAAGGGGATGAAGAACCCTCTGACGAATCCGGATCATGATTCTTTGCACGCAAGAATTATAAGGAGTAAACTCATGAAATTCAGAATTATAACAAGCATTGCACTGGCCTTTCTGGTCTTGATGGGTTGTGATAATCGGACCCCTACGGTTTCGGATAAAGATGCTGTAAAATATCAACTGCATGTATCCACTGATCGCGATGTCATCTATGCAGATAATGGCAAGACCCTGGCGAAAATTACGGCCTGGCTGGCTGACGAGGATGGCATTGCCCAATCGGGGTCACAAATCGTCTTTTTTCCTTCTCAGGGTAAAATGGCCGCATCTGGCACCACAGATCAAACCGGTCGCGCCAATTCATATTTTGATGATAGTGGACAATCTACAACTGCAGATTCGCCAGTCCGAATTATAGCTCAATTTACGGATAGTGGCTCCAATATTGTCCGAGATACAGTGTATGTGGAAGTCCTTCCCATGGAAGCGCTTGTGGATACATTTTTTGTCGATACCAAACCCATTGACGGAATTATTGTGATCGAGTCGATTGATGAATCTGCCAGTGTCACCGTATCTTCACATGTGTTTGATGCCAATGGTGTGCCCGTTGAAAATGTTGAAGTCAATTATCGTGTCATCTCCGATGAGAGTGGTTTAGGATACATCACTTCACCCAGTGATTCGACCAACGGAGCTGGTGTTAGTTCTACAGAGTTTTTTACCAATGCAGGTCGTTTGGGTGTTGCCGAGGTTGAGGCATATATCACCACTGAAGATATGTCAACCCTCATGCGCAATAATCCAGGGCTGTATACATTCAATAACTTGGGTAAGGGCGCTGCAAACTCTGCGGCTCTGACTGCCACAGCCACCATCGAGGCGGTTGCTTCCAATCCATTCATCGTGGATATTCAAACCCAGGATGTAGTCATTTATGCGGATCAGGGAACTACTACTGCCCGTATCAACGCCTTTCTCCGCGATTCTCAGGGGAATGCTCTACCGGAGATGACCATTAATTTTCTGTCTGATCTGGGGACAGTAACCAGCACAGCAACAACCAATGAATCAGGTTTGGCTGAGGCAGTTTATTCTGATCTTGGAACCGTATTTACTCAGGATTCCATAGCGACTATCTTTGCCAGAATTGAACATCCCTTTCATGGATTAATCACAGACTCTGTCTCTGTTTCAATCCTGACTCTGGATCCAAGTAATACCGTGAGATTCCACGTCATAACGAATCCCGTCAACGGTGAAACAACGGTTTCAAATGTTGACTCATCCTATGCGTCACAGATTATCGCTTATGTAAGAAATGACAACGGCGTCGCGCTTCCAGGTGTGGATGTGACGTTTCGTATTGTCACCGGACTGGAACTTGGCTATCTGAACGAATCTGTTGTTGTCAGTGATTCAACTGGATTAAGCAAGGCATCCTTTATTTTGAATCCTGGTGTGACAGGTGCAGTAAGTGTTGAAGCTTCAGTTCGTGAATCTGATACGCTGAGCATGGCAGAAACTGTTGATCTGAACTTCTTACCCATGTCGAACTATAGCCTGGATGTGTATAGTGTAGAATCTTCCATTTATGCTGACAATGGCGAAACCGTAGCCCAGATTGTAAGCACAGTCCGTGATCTGAATGGTAATCCTATTGAGGGAGCTTCCGTATATTTCTCAGCTAATGAAGGATCTGTAAATTCACCGCAAATCACAAATGATGCCGGTGTTGCCATTACCACCTTCTCTGATGTGGGTACAGTCTTTACCGCAGATAAACAGGTCGAGATCGAGGCCAGAGTTAACCACCCCTATCACTCCACGCCTATAACCGACGAGGTAGAGATTGAGGTACGTTTACTTGAAGATCAGTCCACACGTAATTTTTATATGATCACCTCTCCACCCGGTGGAAACATCCTGCTGGAAGATCTTGATTCGGCTTATGTAGCTGTTTTCAATGCACAGTTGCGGGATAACAGGGGTGTTGCATTACCCAACGTTACCGTTGACTTTCGGGTAACTGCCGGCTCTGGTCTGGGTTACCTGTCAAATGCCAACAGTGTTACGGATAGTGCTGGTGCAGCTTATGTTACCTTCACTTCAAATCCAGGTATGGATGGGACGGTTACTGTAGAAGCATTCATCAATGGTGATGATTCGATTGATCCTATTTCTAAAGATGTGGCCTTTGTTCCGCTGACAAATTATGAGATCAATGCCTTCACCTATCAAGATGTGATATACTATGATAATGGACTTACCACAGCCCGCGTCTATGCCGTTGTAAGAGACATGGATGGCAATGCTCTTGATAGTGTTGCTGTAAGGTTCTCCAGTGATATCGGGACTGTTCCATCACTGGTGTGGACCAATAATGCGGGTATTGCTGAAACAGAGTTCTCCGATCTGGGAGCTGCTGGTCCCGAGGATGCTACAGCTACTATCACAGCTAGGGTATTTCACCCCTTTCATGGTTTAACATCAAGTACTGTTCAAGTTCAAATTGAAGAGAATGATGTCACGCCGGATAAGATTCCAGCATTCATCGATATGATTGCCAGCTACACGGCTTTGCCTGACTATGATGATCCAGATTCCACAGTTTCACGCTTACATCTCACGGTTACTGATACCCTGGGATTTCCAGTGGACGAGGGGACCGAGGTCATCTTTTCCACGGATATTGGGAATATCACCCCTTTTGCTCTCACCAATGGCGATGGAATCGCCAAAGCCAATTTCACCATGGGTGATTCATCCGGTCTGGCAAAAATTTATGCTCGTTCGGGAATGGCAATTGACTCCGTGCTGATTCTGGTTCGACCCTCTTCGGCGGCTTACCTCATCATTCCACCAGTAAACCCCAACTATATAGTTGTGCAAGGCGGGTGGGGTGCTGAATCTACAACCCTGAGTGCTGAAATCAGAGATTCCAGAGGAGAACTGGTTGACAGTTCATATGCTGTAACTTTCCGCATCGAACCGGCTCCATCGGGTGCAAATCTTGATGGTGTTGGACCTGAAGTAACTGTGGAATCGAATTTTGGAATTGCCAGTGTAACTCTGAATGCAGGTATTGAACCTGGTCCGGTTCAACTAACTGTCAGTACACAAGCAAATGGTGGATCTACCATATACTCCACTGGAACCCCTGTCATTATTAGAGCAGGCCTGCCAGCACATATTAATGCAGATATTGATATCAATGCCATCACTCCAGTGGGTGGTGGATTCTATGAGCTGGAGGCTGCGGCACTGGTCTGGGATCAACATACCAATCCAGTTGAAGACAGTACGATGGTTTACTGGTCAGTTATACCAGACACCATTTGTAACATTATTGGTGAATCCTACACCAACAATGAAAACCTCTCAGGTGATTCCTACCACGGCATGGCCTGGACCAAACTATACTTCAACTCCGGTGTGATTTTTGACACTTTGCAGATTGTCGCAAAAACCTGGGGTGCCCCAGGAGATACAGTTCTGGCATATGTAAATGCTGATGCTGATAGTACCCAGATACTGCCATTCTTCCCCGGTACCTTGACAGTTTCTCCTTCAATTGCATTCTATGACTTTCAGTTAGGTGCTAGCCCTGTAAGGGTGGTCTTAACTGCCTATCTGGCTGATCATTATGCAAACCCCATTTTTGGGGGTAGAATTCAATTCGCTGCAATTGGTGGTGCAGGTTGGGAGGATCTTGAAGGCAATGCCATGGATGTGCCTGTTGTGCGAACCAATGAGCAGGGAATTGCCCAGATTGTTGTACTTTTCGATGAAGGTCTGTGTATACCAAACTACGATACAGGTGGTGAACCGACAGGTACCTACGATCCATTTACTGCAACTGTCTGGGGGTCGTTGATTGATCCACAGCCGACCACCAGTGAACAGATGACCATTGAACTCATTAAATCTCCAGATCCAGACTAGACAAAGGAAGACCAATAGATATGTTCAATCCTCAATTTCAGAAGCTTGGTGATATTCTCATCCATGAAGGTATTCTTGATGAAACCAAGCTAGGTCAGGCCCTGGAAAGGCAGAAAACTACCAAGGAAAAACTGGGTAAGCTGCTTATCCGAATGGGAATGATCACCGAAGCAGATCTGGTGAAGGTCTACGCTTTGCAGTTGGGTCATCCTGCAGTATTTGAAGAAGATTTGATGAAGGTCGACAGTGAGTTGATCAACATCATCCCTGAAGACTTCGCCTACGAAAATATGTCCCTTATTCTGGGGAAATCCGAAACGACCATCGTGGTTGCCATGGAAGATCCAGAAGATCTGGGTACGGTGGATGCCATTGAAAAGCTCACCAGTCTCAAGGTTGAAGTGTATGTTGCCGGTGAATCCTCCCTTCATACAGCCATTGAATATCACTATGGGAAAATCAAGCAAACCGATGAGGTTGATGCCGCGCTTTCCAATATTCAGGTATTCTCTGGTGATGAAGAGGATAGTTCTCTGGTTGATCTCACCTCACAGGGTGTGAGTGATGAAGATGCACCCTTTGTAAAACTGGTTAACCTGATTCTGGCTGAGGCCGTCAAAGAACGCTCCACTGATGTTCACATTGAACCCCAGTCACATGAGGTCAGTGTGCGCATCCGTATCGATGGTGTGCTCCAGAAAATTATGACCCCACCAGTTTCTTCATTGAGTGGTATCACGACCCGTTTGAAGATTCTGTCTAATCTGGATATTGCTGAACGTCGTCTACCTCAGGACGGACGCATGAGTCTCAAGATGGGTGACCGCGAAATTGATGTTCGTGTCTCGGTTTTACCCACAGTCCATGGTGAGAAGATTGTTATGCGACTCCTGGATAAGGGTAGCTTCAATCTTGATCTGACCACACTTGGATTCAGGCCTGAAAACCTGGCCACATTTGGTCGCTGGATTCGTCAGCCCTATGGAATGGTTGTGATTTCGGGTCCTACCGGTTCTGGAAAATCAACCACACTATATGCTTCTCTGAAAGAAATCAAAAGTGAAGGCACCAATATTACTACGGTTGAAGATCCTGTGGAGTACCAGATGGATGGTATCAACCAGGTTGCCGTTAAGGAAAAAATTGGACTGACTTTTGGATCAACGCTGCGCTCTATTCTGAGGCAGGATCCTGATACCTTGCTCATTGGTGAAATTCGTGATGAGGAAACGGCTGATATCGCCATCAAGTTTGCTTTGACAGGTCACCTGGTGTTCTCAACGGTTCACGCCAATGATGCACCTTCAACCATCACACGTCTCATTGATATCGGGGTGCCCCCATTCCTGGTTGGATCTAGTTTGAACCTGGTTGTTGCTCAGCGTCTGGTAAGGACAATTTGTCCGAACTGTAAGGAGGAATACACTCCGGATGAGAAGGAGCTGGAGCGCTTAGGTTTAAAGCCGGGAGAAAGTAAATATTACCATGGTCGTGGTTGTGTGCAATGTCGTCAGACTGGATATCGTGGACGATCGGGAATTTTTGAAATCCTGGAAATGAGACAACCTATCCGTAAACTAGTATTTGAAAATGCTAACCAGGAAATCATTCGCGAGAAAGCTCAGGAGATGGGTATGGTCTCGCTTCGTGAAGCTGGTATTAAGAAACTTCTGGATGGTGTTACCACCTTTGAAGAAGTAACCCGTTCCACCGTAGAGGATTTTTAAGTGTCAGAATTAATGTCCAATCCTAATGCTCTAAAGCAAAAGGAAGCTGATGAAAGAGAAGCGGCATTTGCGAAAATTGCTGAAGGTAACAGCAAAAAGAAGCCCAAGGAAAAACAGTGGGGAGATGATTTCATTGAAGAATTCAATCTCGCCGTTGCTAAAATCAAATCTCGGGTTCCGCTCAAAAACCTGGTGTTTTTTGCACGACAACTGGCAACCATGTTTGCAGCGGGTTTAACACTTGAAAAATCACTCACCAATTTAGCCCAGGAAGAAAAACACGCGGGATTCAAGAAAACACTGAATGCAGTGGCTGAGGATATCCGTAGAGGCTTGAGTCTGTCAGATGCCATGGAGAAACATCCTGGTACCTTTGACAATCTCTTTATCGCGCTTGTGAAAGCTGGAGAGGTGAGTGGTAGCCTACAAACCATTCTGGATCAATTGGCTACTTATATTGAGAATGTGCATGATACCAATCAGAAGGTTAAATCAGCCCTGTACTACCCTTTTATGGTGCTTGGATTTCTAACTGTTGTCATGGCTGTTATGCTAATTTTTATCGTACCACGTTTTAACGAGGTTTACAAAACCCTGGGCGCTGATCTTCCTGCTGCAACACAGTCTCTGGTGCGTATTTCAAATGCGGTGACTGCTCACTATGGTCAAGTATTATTCTTTCTGGTGGTTGGTTACATAGCATTCTGGCTATTGACTCTGACCAGAAGAGGCGGCTATGCAATTGATACCATGCTCCTTAAATTTCCAGTGTTTGGGACACTTATTAATTACAATATCTACAATAAAATGGCTAAAACTTTGGGAATCCTGCTAGGTGCTGGAGTCCCTGTGTTACCCTCTATGAAACTCATTGAGCGTGTGGTGAACAATCGAGTCTATGCCAAAGCCATCAAAGGAAGTGCGGACTATATCAAGGATGGCTACAATATTTCGGCTGCCTTCCGCATCAGTGAAAAATTTCCACCCATCATGCTCCAGCTGATCTCAACCGGAGAAGAAACTGGAGAACTGGATAACCTGCTGGACAAGGCTTCTGAGTTTTATTCCAAACAGGTAGATTCAATGGTTAGCCGTATGACTTCACTGATTGAACCACTTATGATTATGTTTGTGGGCGGCTTAATTATGCTGGTATTATTGGTGACTTACCTGCCTGTATTCTATATCGGCCAGGCCATGAAACAGGGAATGTAAATTATAGCAGTTAATCATTTCAGGTGACCCCATGATATTGAGGCTGACAATTGGTGTTTTAACGGGTCTCATTATCACGAGGGTGATGCACAGGTTTGTGTCGGCATACCCCGCTAAGCAATCTTTCCTCAAATCTGCACCCCAGTGCTCTTCCTGCCATGCGCCGCATCATTGGCTCCAACGCATACCACTGATCGGATTGATTTTGACACTGGGCAATTGCCAAAAGTGTCACCAACGCTTTCCCATGTCCTATATAGTTCTAGACTTTCTAAGCCCCCTGTTTATCACATGGGTCGTTGTCAATCTGGAACCTCTGCGCGCTTTCGAATTAATTCTGGTCTTTATGGCATTCTTCTCAATCGCCTTGATTGACCTTAAATATTGGCTGATTCCTAATCGTCTGCTATTACTTATTGTGGCCGCCGCACTGCTGGATGCGTCAGGACACTGGCATTCTTCCTGGCAACAGCTTGGAACTGCTGTTGGAATATTTATCTATTTCGGACTGATTATGCTCATTCAAAAATTTTATCTGAAAAGCAAGGGCCTGGGCATGGGTGATTTAAAATTTGCCATGGTCGTCGGGCTGTGGTTAGGACCTGTACTTAGTGTCTATTCGCTGTTCGCAGCAACGGTACTGGCGCTGCTCTACTGGCTTGTTTATGGATTACACAGTGGAATAAAAATGGATCGTCGCATACAATTCGGCCCATTTATTGCATTGTCCGGTCTGATAATGGGCATTGGACGGGCACTAGACCCACACTTTGTTACCACAATATTGACCTGGAAATTCTGATTAGATTCAGACCTACTAATAATTAAGGAGAGTTGGAATGAGTTCAGTATCGATTCACGGATATGGGGATGAGCTGACCATTAATGGTGTTCGTATTGGTGATCTTGGACCGGCAGAACATGAGGCCATTGAATTGGAAAAGGGTGGGCAGAATTATGCTCCTCTGGAAAATGTAGTGGTAAGCCATGTCCAGGACAGCTCAACGTTGATCTGTCGCAAACCAGACCCTGAAGGTGTCAAAGCCTACATCGAAGAAGAATTACTTGATGGCCTGTGCTGCTATTCTGCGGTAAATCAAGGACAGTTGAATAAAACTATTGTTGATGCCGTGATTGCCCACCTTCAGGATGAGAAGATTCCTACGGTACCGCGTTCAATTCGACATAAGTACATGGCTGCCTTCCTGATGGCTGCCACAGCTATTACCAAGATGGATAAAGTTGTACCCAAAGTTGCCGGTGTTGAAGCTCCTGAACTTATGGCCAAACTATCACGTCGCTGGGGATATCGGGTCAAGGGTATTCCAGCCAATGAAGCCATCATTGTAGTGGCTGCGGAGAATTTCCACGGACGCTCACTATTTGCAGTATCCGCATCCACTGATCCAGCAGCCAAAGAAGATTTTGGTCCTTTTCTACCGGGAATTGAGGTCGTGCCCTTCAATGACGCTGACGCACTGGAAAAATTGTTCCAGGAAAAGGGCGACAGGATTGCTTCCTATATCGTTGAGCCCATTCAGGGCGAGGCAGGCGTGATTCTACCGTCCCCAGATTACCTACCCAGAGTTGCTGAATTATGTAAAACACATAACGTTCTTTTCTGTGTGGATGAAGTGCAGACAGGTTTTGCTCGCACCGGTGCACATTTCGCGCATCAGTTATACAATGTGAAACCAGATCTCATGGCCTGTGGCAAAGCAGCAGGTGCTGGCATCATGCCGGTTTCCTTTGTGGCTGGTCGCAGAGATGTGATTGATGTGTTAACCCCTGGTTCTGAAGGATCAACCTTTGGTGGGTTTCCTCTGGGATCAGTGACTGCGGTCTATGCTATTAAAGCTATGGTCGATGAGGATCTGGCCAATCGGGCAAAAGCCATGGGTGAGAGACTCCAGGGTCATTTTGAAGCCATCCGGATGGATTATCCTGATAAGATTAAAGCAGGCAGAGGTGCTGGTTTGCTAACTGCCTTTGAAATGTTTGATAAACCCGGTCTGGATGGACACAAGGTGTCACTGAAATTGCTGGAAAAGGGTATCTATGCCAAAGAAACCCACAAAACCACGGTTCGACTGGCGCCAGCCCTGACCATCACTCCTGAAGGGATTGATCATATCGGTGCCTCCATCCGCGAGGTAATAAAAGAGCTCTAAGGGTTTACTAGATAACCTTGCGAAGGTTTGACCTGGCGCGTCGCAGTCGTATGACGCAGACGGCAACCTTCGCAAGGATCAAACCTTAGTAGAGTCAGCTTGCAGCTGACTCTTTTATTTTAAGCAAATGAGTCTGCACAAAACCATTGGGGTAACCCTGAACCCGATGTGTTTCCCAACGATCCAGAGGAAGCGGTTGTGTGAAAGGCGGCAAACCGTCTCCAAGCAAGGCAGGAACCTTAGTAATGATGATTTCATCCACCAGGTCTGCACTGAGGAATTGTCTGATCAATTCACCACCATCCAGGTATACGTGGTTGAGACCATCAGCAGCAAGTTGCGCCAATATCTCTGCGGGAGTACCTGCTTGGGTTGAGACCATGGCTTCATCTGGAAGGGGAGTGGGTAAATCTCTGTGTGTTATCACCGTAACGGGAAGTTCACCATAAGGCCACATGCCAAAGCTTAACACCTGGTCATAGGTATTCCTGCCCATTACCAGAACATCGACCTCAGATATAAATTTGGCATAACCATAGTCCTCATCAGAATCAGTCTGCTCAGATAGCGCATTCAACCAGTCTACACCGCCATTTTTATCAGCAATGAAGCCATCCAGGCTGGTAGCCATGTAGACTGTAATCTTCATTGGTGTTTCAATATTTTACAGATGAGGTCAGCTTAAACAGGACGAACCACCATGAGATAGAGAGCAACCAGGGTCAAGAGCATAGCAATGATGCCCAGTGTGTTCCAAATCAGGGTTAGCTTCTGAAATTGGGGAGAGAGGTGTCCCACATCATCCTCATTTAGCATGCGTATTTGTTTGAGTTGAATCGGTAACATGCCCGCCAGCCACATTAATACCGCGACGGTTAGCATGGCGTAGCTGTGATAAATCCAGCCAAAGGCGGCAATGCCACCAAATTTAGGGGCTAGCATATGACCTGTTACACCAATCAGTAAGGCCCCGGGGAGGGTGAAAACCCAGTCGGTGAGTTTGGTCAACTTTAGAGCATGCCTCACCACACTGATGTCCTTACTTTTAAGCACAGATAAGCGCCAGAATGCACCGATAATGCTGTTGCCTAGAAAAAAAACAACGCCAAGAATATGTAGAGTTTTAATCATAAGTATATTTTCCTTTTCTGCTAAGAAACTAGGCGAGATGTGGTTAGCTCACAAGTGAATCCATTTCATCAGTGAACAGACTGTTCCTGGTGTGGAATTCGCTGAAAGCGTTTTGATGATCGAAGCGGATGACCCTCACGGGAAAGCCCTGCTCCCGGGAGAGCAGGACTTATGGGAAACGGAGGTTGTGCAAGACCCGACCCGGCGGGTTTAAAACATGTGATACATATTCATGTATCAAACTCTCTACAGCTTAAAACCTTCCTCTTGGCGACGGATATAGGTTGGAACCGTTAGATCATCACTAAAATGCATGATGACATCATCAGTCTTTTGACGTTCAAAAGTTGGCGTTTCAAGACGTTGTCTATCATCAAAAGTATCCACACGAGGTGTAACAGGTGGTTCAACAAATTCAGTTACAGGTGTCTCTATATTGATTTCATGCACAGGAGTTGCCTCGGCGACTGGAGTTGTGGGACGTTGTACACGCGCTGGCTGGTTTTCTTTTTTATCAAAAACCAGATCAGAATCATGATGAAAGCCCGTGGCAATTACGGTTACTCTCAATTCATCACCCATCTCTTCATCAACAACGGCTCCAAGAATGATATTGGCCTGATCACCAACTTCTTCAAAGATCAGGTTGGAGGCTTCATCAACTTCAGCAAGCGTCATACTGGATCCACCAGTAATATTGATCAGCAGACCCTGGGCTCCACGAATGTTGGTGTCATCCAGGAGAGGTGATGAAATAGCAGTCTGAGCGGCCAGTACAGCGCGTTCCTCACCTGAAGCTATGCCTGTACCCATGATGGCATCACCCATGCCTTCCATGACCGTTTTAACGTCAGCATAGTCAAGATTGATCAGACCATGTACGTTGATCAAATCTGAAATTCCACGGGTTGCCTGATGGAGCACTGAATCCGCTTCAAGAAAAGCATCTACCATGCTGGTGCTTCTGTCTACGATGGAAAGCAAGCGCTGGTTAGGGATAACAATAAGGGTATCGAGGAATTGTCTCAGGTTGTCTACACCTTCTTTTCCGCGTTTGGCTCTTGGTGGACCCTCAAAGCGGAAGGGTGTGGTGACAATACCAATGGTCAATGCGCCAATTTCCTTGGAAATACGGGCAACTACTGGTGCAGCACCTGTTCCTGTACCACCACCCATACCGGCAGTGATAAAGACCAGATCAGATCCATCCAGGGCAGCGGCAATTGCCTGTGCATCTTCTTCAGCAGCAGCTTCACCCACATGGAGTTTTGCTCCGGCTCCCAGACCTTTTGTGATGGTTTTTCCAATCTGAATCTTGACATCGGCTTTGCTATGATCCAGAGCCTGGGCATCTGTATTGACAGCGATGAATTCCACACCGGTCAATTCAGAGTCTACCATTCGGTCGATGGCGTTGCTACCAGCACCGCCAACACCAATTACCCGGATTCGGGCTTTCTGTTCTTTTAAACTATCAAACTCAAACAACATGTGACTATCCTCCGTTTTGGATGTTCGTTTCTTAAAAATTATTTTTAAAAAAGTCGGTAAACTTCTTTACTACCCGTGTAACTGTCCCGGAATCATACCGACTTGTATCTTCTGATTGAAATTTTGCAGCGTGGGCTATCAAACCAGTGGCTGTGGCATATTCTGGGCTATCGATCATCTCTGTTGCATCGATAAAACCGATGGGGTTACCCAGACGAACAGGTAAATCGAATACCCGCTTGGCCAGGGGAATGATTCCAGGAATCTTCGAGCCACCACCGGTGAATACCAATCCTGATCGTAGATGCTTGAGCATGCCACTTTCCTGAAGATTGGCCTTCACCATCCTCAAGGTTTCGTCCATACGTGCTTCGATATACATGGAAAATTCGGATTCGTTTAAATTGCGATCTTGACGACCACCCACACCTTTTACATCAAAAACTTTATCAACGGCTGTTTCTTCAGTGAAACAATGACCGTATTTTAATTTTAACTCGTCCGCCTGCGCTTCTGTGATGCGCAAGATACCAGCGATGTCTGTAGTGACCTGATTGCCGCCAAAGGGGAGTGAGACTGTGTGTTCAACTCCAAATTTTGACATGACGATGGCATCCGTAGTCCCGGCACCGATATCAATAAGTCCTACACCGATCTGTTTCTCTTCTTCCGTGAGTACGGACTGGGCTGAGGCGATGGGTTCAAGAACAAAATCCTTAACCTGACATCCAGCATGTTTGACAGCAGTAATAATATTTTTAGTGCTGGCTGTGGCTGAGGTCACCAGGTGCACCTGGGCTTCCAGGCGTCGGCCAGTCATACCCACAGGATTCCGCAGACCAGTCTCATCATCCACAGTAAATTGTTGGGGGATCACATGGATGATGCGGCGACCGTTGGGTAAACCAACTGCTTTGGCGGATTCAATGACCCGGTCCACATCTTCTTCTGTGATTTTTAACTCTTTTTCACCGCCGCGCTTAGATACGTCTGCAATTCCGATAACTCCTGTAGCATTAAGACTGAAAATATGTTCTCCAGCGATGCCAACAGTGACATGGTTTGCTTTGATGCCCGCACTGAGCTCGATGGCATCCAGTGATGTTCTGATGGCATTTGCAGTAGCTTCAATATCAACGATGGTTCCGCGACGCAACCCCGTGGATTTGGAACTACTCAGTCCCACAACTTTGAGAACATCTTCGTGGTCTGGTTCGGCGGCGATGGCACATACCTTTGAAGTGCCAATATCAATACCAATGTATATTCCACGACTATTCATTGTTATTTACGCTCCTTTACGATGACCTGACGATCAAATCGTAGATCTATATACTGGTAGGGACTGATGATCCCTGATTCTGATTCATCTGATACAAATTTTTCCAGGATTATGCTGTTCATGATTGCATCATCCTCGTTACCCAGGAATACGGTGGTTCCATGGGTGGCGGAGATCAGTTTGATTCCCCGACGGTCATATGAAATTTCTGAGATATCCAGATAGATGTTTTGATGCTCTTTGCGCATTACCTTGAGGAAATTCACCAACATCTGGGCTGTTTCATCGGGTATAACTTCACCGATTTCCGAATTGGGAAGATCAACATCAATACTAGTGATAATAGGTAGGTTATAGAGCATGCCTTTATCAGGAAGTGGCAGCAGAATTGCCTTTTCATCCAGGGTCATAATTTCTTTGATAGCGATGTAGGCCACAGGGAGCACATCATACAGATAGATGTCCAGGGCATTGGGGTAGTGGCGTGTGGCTTTGGCACTGCGTATTAATGGGTATTCCAGAAAACGATTCTGAATTTCCATTAGATCCAGCTTCATCAGTGATTCACCCAGATATACCTCAGTGAGACTTTCAACTCGCTCAGGACTCATGGTGCGTTGGCCAAAAAGATTTATCACTTCTACTTGATCACTACTTACCATATCTGCGTATTTGAGGCTTAATGAGCCAAGCAGAAGTACGCAAGCTAGAAAAGCACCTGAGAATGCCCAGCTTTGAGGCGGGATGGTATAGAGTGAGGCTCGGGCCATTTATTTACTGGCTCCTAAAAACATTCCATGGAGCTTCCAGATATCACCGGCGCCCATGGTTACGAGTAGATCACCATCCTGCAATTGGGGAGCAAGCATTTCATGCACATCGTCAATGGTGGCAACCAATTGAATCTTGTCATCGCCGTGTTTAAGTATCAGTTCTGATGTTACACCTGGTATAGGAAGTTCACGGGCGGGGTAAATGTCAGTGAGAATGGCAATGTCAGCAGTACTCAGCGCTCTGGCAAAGTCCTGGGCGAAATCACGTGTACGTGAATATAGATGGGGTTGGAAGACTGCAATGATGCGTGATTCTGGCCATCCACTCCGAGCTGCGCTCAAGGTTGCTTCCAACTCCGATGGGTGATGGGCATAGTCATCAATAAACTGGACGCCATTCTGTGAGCCTTGAAGCTGAAAACGTCGATACACACCAGTAAAGGCTTCCAGACCTGCTTTAACATGCTGGAAATCAACTCCCATCTCGGTTGAAACAGCGCATGCTCCCAGGGCATTAAGCACATTATGTTCACCGGGCATATTCAGCGTGATCTCACCCAGGGGGGAACCATTCTTTACAACGCTGAACCGGCTCTGAAAGGCATTGATATCAATATTTGTCGCCCGATAATCAACTTGTTCAGTCAACCCATAGCTGATCACTGCATGAGGGGAGCGTTGCGCCAGATCCCGCAATTCCTGATCATCGCCCTGGATTACCAGGATTCCATTATCATCCAGTTTTGATATGAATTGTAGAAATGTATCACGCACGTCCTGGATATCTTTATAAATGTCCAGATGATCCGCTTCCAGGGTTGTTACAATTATCTGCGTTGGGCTTAAAGCCAGGAATGATCGGTCATATTCATCAGCTTCAACCACAATATTATCAAGTGCTCCCAGACGTAGATTGGAATTGAGGTTTGGGAGAATTCCACCAACGAGAATACTTGGATCCATACCGGCGGATATGAGAATTTGGCCACACATACCGGTTGTTGTGGTCTTGCCGTGGGTTCCAGAGACACCAATTGTGTTTTTATAGGCCATGGAAATTTGTCCCAAGAGCTCAGCCCGTCTGATTTCAGGAATCTGATGGCTCTCGGCGAAAGCGCGTTCGGGATTATCAGGCTTAACAGCACTTGAATAAACCACCAGGTCAGCAGATGCTGCATGACTGGCTGCGTGGCCGATATGTACCTGAATATCTGCAGCTCTCAAACTATCTAACAGAGCGCTATCCATCTGGTCCGAACCAGAAATAGCCTTACCCTGTTGCTTAAGGAGCAGTGCCAGGGCACTCATCCCAATACCGCCGATACCGACGAAGTGAACATGTTTGGCTGATTTAAGCACTGGTGTTGGCAATCCTTATAATACTGTTACAGATCTCACGAGTAGCATTGGGGCGTCTCAGGCCAGATGAAGCCTGGGACATGGATGTGAGATGACCCTGGTTGGTTAAAACATCTGTGAGCAAGGGAAGAAAAGCACCTTCAGCCAATTCAGCTTCCAAAACCACACGAGCAGCCCCAGCAGTTTCCTGACTTCTGGCATTAAATTCCTGATGATTCGCTGCGGCACTGGGTAGGGGAATGAGGATTGCTGGCAACCCAAAGTGATTTATCTCTGTCAGTGTCATAGCACCTGCGCGACAGACCATGAGATCGGCGATTGAATAGGCATGATCCATTTCATTGATAAAGGGTCTTAATACAATTCGTGGATTGGTGCCGATCTGCTTTTGACAGAACTCAAAATCGGCTTTTCCCGTCTGCCAGAGCACCTGCATATCAAGTTTCTCCAGGTAGATCGAAATTTTCCTTACAAAATGATGATTGATTGCCCGAGCACCCTGTGAGCCACCCAAAATAAAGAGAGTTGGCAATTCAGGGTTCAATCCAAAAAAGCTGGCAGCTTCTTGACGATCAATTGAGGTTCCCAAATGACGGATGGGGTTGCCAGTAATCAGCGTTTGGGCACCCTTCAAATGTTTGAGTGCATCTTCATAGGTCAGATACACCTGTTTGGCTTTGCGGGCGAAGAGACGTGTAACCATTCCAGGGTAGCTGTTCTGTTCCTGGAGCACTACTGGAATGTTATTTCTCAGCGATTGTCTCACCGGCACTGCACTGGCGTATCCGCCTGTTCCAACAGTGATATGGGGATCAAATTCCCGAAGGACTCCGTTTGCTTTTAGAATGGAAGCTGTGAGACGACCGGGAAGGGTAATATTCTGCTTTAGACCGGATAGTGTGAGTGATCTTGACAATCCACGAACCGGCAATGTTTCAAGTGTAAAGCCTGCCTCAGGGATTAATCGATTTTCCATACCGTAATCGCTTCCCATAAACAGGAACTCCACACCACCAAAGACACTTTGCTCAGCAATATTGCGTTGTAGTTGTTCTGCGATAGCCAGAGCTGGAATGATGTGTCCACCAGTTCCACCGCCGGCCAATGCAACACGTAGTGTGTTGGTTTTAGTCTTAGAGATCAATGTTCAAGACCCTTTCGGATGATAAAATTTTTCCTGATTCATTGCTGGAAGAAATGTTGAAAAGGATGCCCAGCATAATTGCTGTTACCAGAAGATTGGAGCCACCATATGAAATCAGGGGCAGGGGCAAACCTGTTGTTGGTAAAATTCCAGTGACAACGCCAATGTTTACCATGGCAAAGCTAAACAGTGAAAAACTGATGCCGATGGCCAGCAGCATGCTGAACGAATCAGTGGAGTTACGTGCAATGCGCAATCCTCGCAGGAAAAGCAGCAGGAAAAGCAGTAGGAAGAAGGAGGATCCCACAAAGCCAAATTCTTCACCCAGAATGCTGAATACAAAATCTGTATGGGGTTCCGGCAGGAATAAATCCTTCACATAGCTATTGCCCAGGCCTACACCGCTGATACCTCCATGAGCCAGACCCATAAGGGAGTGATGAACCTGGAATCCTTCATTGGCAACATCAACATTGTCACTGAAGAAGGTCATGATTCGTTTCCACATATAGGGTTTACTCCAGGCGTAAACCAGTGCAGTGATAGAGCCCAATGATAAGAATCCTGAAATATGACTGAGTTGGATGTTACCCAGATAAAAGAGCACCAGGCACAGCATCATGATCATCAGAGATGAGGAGAGATCGGGCTGGATTGCAATTAATGCGACAACCGTGGCAACAATGACCAGGGCCGGTAGCACGCTTGACTTGAAGTCATTCAAGTCTGGCTGCTTACGATGCAGGTAATCCGCCATGAAAATGATCATTCCCAAGCGTACAAAATCTGCCACCTGGAAACTGAACCCTCCGATGTATAACCAGCGTGCGGGATGGGTAAACCCCATCACTTTGTTATAGAACAAAACACCAATCAGCATGGCATACATCCCGATGAGAATGACATAGCGTAGTGGTCTGAAATACTGATGGGGGAAGCGGGAAAAGGCCATGCCCAGCATGATAGCAATGGTTCCATTCATGAGATGTCTTTTCAGGTAATGCGCAGAATCGGGATTTTGCGATGTGGAAGCAGAATACATGACAACAGATCCGGCTACGAACAGGATAATCACGATAAAGAACAATACTTTATCCATGTGGAATTGTTTCACAGTGACCACCCCTGATGAGATTGAATAAGTGTACGGAAATGATCACCACGAACCTCAAAATTTTCAAACTGATCAAAGCTTGCGCAGGCAGGTGAAAGCAACAGGACATCTCCGGGTTGACCATTGGAGATGCAATGTTCGATTGCTTTGTCGATGGTTTCTACTTTTCGGGTCGTGAGCGTTGATTCAATCTGAGTATTGATGATTTCTGCAGCGGAACCAACCAGCAGGATTTCTCTGGTGGTGCCTTCCAGTTGAGAAATTAAGCTGGTAAAATCCCCACCTTTGTCTTTCCCACCTAGTATCAACCACATGGGTTGGCTAAAACTCTGGATTGCAACTTCCGTGGAGGCGATGTTGGTGGCTTTGGAGTCGTTATAGCAGTGAATGCCATTAATCTTGCCAACATATTCTATCCGATGCGGTACTGGAGAAAAGGTCATGAGGCCTTGAGCCAAAATTTCAGGAGATTCTATAAAATCCATTACGGCTGCCACAGAGGCCAGCGCATTGCTCAAATTGTGTTGACCGGGCAGAGGAAGTGCCTTGGCTGGCAGAATGGAACTCCAGATACCTTCTCTCATCATCCCGATAACACCCTCAGCCAGCATGGCATCAGCGCCATCCATACTGGATACTGCAAAAAAACGTGTGTTATCAGTGATGATATCGCGACGTGTCAATTCTGGATCATCACGATTGATGATAGCAGTAGAACTGCTGTCCAAATTTTTCAACATTCCCAATTTTGACTCGTAATACGCATCCAAACTGGGGTAGCGGTCCAAATGATCGGGTGTGAGATTCAAGATGACTGCTACCTGGGGTTTGAAGCTCATAATGTTATCCAACTGAAAGCTGCTCACTTCGAGAACGAATACAGGTTTCTTGGCTTTAACATTGAGACTATCCAGCAGGACTTCTGAAGCAGCGATACCAACATTGCCACCCAGGAAACTGTCATAACCGGCTGTTATTAAAAGATGATGAATAAGGTTTACAGTGGTCGTTTTACCATTGGAACCAGTGACCGCAATAATAGGTGCATCGATAAACCAGGATGTTACCTCAATCTCAGAGTAGATGGGTATATCCTTGGCCCGAATTTTTTTGATGATGTCAGCATTCTCAGGAATGCCAGGGCTAACGACGATAAAATCACTTTCCAATACATCAGGAGAGTGGTAGCCAAATTCGAAAGTGGCATCAATGTCAGCCAAAATTTGACGTTTGTCAGCAGCGAACTTATCAGCATCAAATTCGCTGAGCAGAACCTTCGCTCCAAAGTGGCTCATGAGGCGTGCAGCCCCCATGGCTGAGCGTTGGCTGCCCAGGATGGTGACTTTTTTATCTTTTACTTCAGGTCGGGTCATTTTAGCGAATCTTGAATGTTGTGAGCGTTAGAAAGGCAAACAGGATTCCCATGATCCAGAATCGAATCACAACCTTGTTTTCGTCCCATCCCTTTAACTCGAAATGGTGATGGATGGGTGCCATGCGGAAAAGCCGTCGGCCTTCACCGTATTTCTTTTTGGTATATTGAAAATAGCGCACTTGAATGATAACGGAGATTGATTCGATGATGAAAACGCCGCCTGCAAATGGCAGCAGGAACTCTTTCTTCAACATAACCGCCACCGCCCCAAGTGCGGCTCCCAGAGCCAGCGATCCGGTATCGCCCATAAAGACCTCTGCGGGTCTAGCGTTATACCAGAGAAAACCGAGCGAAGCTCCTATGAGGGCCGCACAAAAGACAGTGAGCTCTCCTGCACTAGGGAGATATATAATGTTTAAATATTGGCTGAAATCAGCACGGCCCGTGATGTAGGCAATCCCGGCAAAAACCAGCGCGGCAACTGCCATGAGACCTGAAGCAAGACCGTCCAGACCATCGCTGAGATTGACAGAATTAGATGTGGCTGTGATGACAAAGATGACAAAGGGGATATAAATCCAGACTGATTTAAGATCGATGACCAGGTCCTTGAAGAAGGGTAGGGTAGTTGCTGTTTTAACACCTTCAAATTCTGGATGTAAAACCATGACCGTACCTAACACAAGACCCAGGGCTACCTGTCCCAGCAGTTTGTAACGAGCGATGAGACCCTTTTTAGACTTTTTGACAGCTTTCAGGTAGTCATCGATGAAGCCTACGACACCCATCCATAAAACGGAGACCACCATCATCTGAATGTATATGTTGTCCAAACGCCCAAAAAGCAGGGTGGGGACCAGAATCGCTCCAATTATGATGATTCCACCCATGGTTGGTGTACCAGCTTTCTTGGCATGGGTCTGGGGCCCATCTGTCCTGATGGTTTCACCGATCTGCATGGCAGTAAGCTTTTTGATAATCCAGGGACCAACAATGAAAGAAAACAAAACAGCAGTAATAGCAGCACTTGCAGATCGAAAGGAGATATAGCGAAAAACGTTGAATGCTGAGAAATATTCCTGCAGAGGGAGAAGTAGATGATACAACATTACTTGTTTTCCTTATAGGCTGTAATGAAAGTTTCAAGCTGCATGCCTCTGGAGCCCTTGAGATACACCAGGTCTCCAGCTTTGATTTTATTTAAAAAATAGGTGATAGCCCCTGTTCGATCTATAGAATGGAAAAATGGGCTAAATTTCAATTTATTAAGGCGATCGGCGGTATGATGAACTTCATCCCCGATCAGGACAACCACATCAAAACCTGCTGTTATGATTTGCTCTCCTGCCTTGGCATGTGCTTCAATACTCAGGTCACCCAATTCCAGCATATCGGCAAAGATCAGCACTTTACGCCCGGATTGTGTCATTTCTGAAATGGTTTCAAACCCTGCCTGTGCACTGGCCGGATTGGCATTGTATGCATCGTTGTAAAAATCGACACTCCCAACCTGCTCATGCTGCATACGGCCACTTTCACCGGGGTAATCTTCCAATGCTGCCTGGACTTGATCATAACGAATCCCATTTTGCAAGGCGATTGTTGAAGCTGCTGCAGCATTCAGTGCGAGTGCTTTGCCTGGGCTGGGGAGATGTGCTGAAAATTTGCTGAACTTGATATCATAGCAACCATGGTTGTCTGGACCGCTTAGTCCATAGCTGAATTCATTAGTTTCTCCAAACCCATATTGAATGGGATTGGTACAGCCCTCACCAAGCTCTGCCACCCTTGGATCATCGAGATTTACATACGCTCTGCCAGCATGGGTTCCCAGGTACTCAAACAATTCACCCTTGGTGGTTTGAATAGTATCGATATCATGGAAGAATTCGGTATGGGCCATACTGATGTTGGTAATGAGACCCTGGGTCGGCTGAGCGATCTGACAAAGATATTCAATGTCGCCCTGTTGGCTGGCTCCCATTTCAATTACCGCCACCTCGTGAGATTCATTCAGGCTGAGGATGGATATGGGCAATCCTATGTGATTATTGAAATTACCATCTGTTGACAAAACTGCATACCGCTTACCTAGAATGTGAGAGAGTAGATTCTTAGAAGTCGTTTTTCCATTGGTACCAGTGATGGCGATAAGCGGTATATTAAAAAGTTTCCGGTGCGCAGTAGCAAGGTCAGCAAGTGTCTTCACAGGATCGTCTGTCATTATCAGTGGAATGGAAGCTTCCCAGGTTTCACATCCGTCCCAGTGAGTGGAGGCCACGACTGCTGAAGCGCCACGGGAAATGGCTTTTGGGATAAAGTCATGACCATCCACCTGGGTACCAACAAATGCAACGAAGAGATCTCCGACATTTAAGCTACGAGTATCAATACTGACACCGGTTATAGGGGAGTCAAAGGCTCCCTTAATTTTTATATCAGGAAGCGACTGAATAGTCTTATGCAGAATAGCCATGTTGCTCCATAAAGTGATTTACAATAATCATATCGCTATAAGGTCTGCGCTCGCCCATAATCTCCTGGTAGGGTTCGTGCCCCTTACCCAGTACAGCCACAATATCGCCATCCTGAGCTTCTGATAGAGCTGTGCTCACAGCTGAGGATCTATCCTGGATCACGGTGTAGTTGTTACGTTCTTTACAACCGGCAACGATCTCACCGATTATGGAGAGTGGTTCTTCATTGCGCGGGTTGTCATCCGTGATAATGGCTTTTGCAGAGAGACGGGTGGCGATTTCACCCATGATTGGTCGTTTGCCCTGGTCTCGGCCTCCACCACATCCAAAAACAGTGATCAGGCGATGTTGGGGATAGGTCTGCGCCAGTGTGCTTAAGACATTCTCCATAGCATCTGGAGTGTGGGCATAATCCACAAACACGTGGAAGGGTGCTGAATTATGAACCTTTTCCAGCCTTCCCGGGACTACAGGCAACGTGCGTGCAGAATTTTCAATTCTTTCAATATCGCACTCAAGTTCAATGGCCGCTGTATAGGCTGCTAAGAAGTTATAATAATTGAATTTGCCCACAGTATTAACCTGGACGTTCCGTGGTCCATAGGGCGTGTCCAGCGCCAATTCGACACCATTACGATTGATAGAGTGATCCAGAATGTGGTATTCCGCATTGGAGTTGTAACCATAACGAATGATCTTGGCTACACAGACTTCAATAATTTTTTCAGCATAGGGGTCATCGATATTTACGATGGCAACGGACTCTTTGGACAAGCCCTTGAATAGGAGCTGTTTGGCGGCCAGATATTCTTCCAGTGACCCATGATAATCCAGATGATCCTGACTCAAATTGGTATAAACCGCTACGTCAAAGCTGAGCCCGTCCACCCGGTTTTGTGCCAGAGCATGGGAAGAGACCTCAAGCGTGACTGCTTTGGCCCCATGTGATACGAATTCAGCCAAAATCTCATATAGATCAGCAGATTCTGGTGTGGTATGCATGAGATCTATATCCACATCCGCCATGGCAGCACCTGTCGTTCCGATGCGGCCAGCTGGTTCCCCACTTTCAGAGAGGAGGTGTTGAACAAAGTAGTTGGTGGTTGTCTTTCCATTGGTGCCAGTGATGGCTACCAATTTTAGACCTTCTTCAGGATGACCAAAAAAGCTGGAAGCTATTTCTGGTAAAACCAGTCGTGAATCTTTAACCAGGACGGACACAACAGCCGCTGGGATTTCAATCTCTTCACGATCATAGACAATCGCGGTAGCGCCCGCTTTTATGGCGGCATTAATGAATGTGTGACCATCAGTGATCAGTCCACGAACAGCGATAAAAAGATGACCGGGCTTTACCTGACGAGAATCATAGCTTACACCAGTGATATCCTGTGACAAGTCTCCTCTGGTCTCCATGATATCAGGCACTTGATCAAGAATCTTGGCTAATTTCATCATTCACCCAAATAGATTTCTACAGATTGTCCAGCCCTCAGGGTTTTACCTGCCGCTGGAATCTGTCTTATGACCCTGCCACTTCCGTGCGGCACGGGTTTCAAGCCCATTGCATAAAGTCCCGATAGACTCATTTTCATACTCATACCCTTGAGGTCGGGCATGGTGAGCAGAGCACCGCCTGCCTTCATTACTGGCATGGTAGCACTTAATAATTGACCCTGAAGCGAAGCGCTGCTCCTGTCTTGAACAGATCGTGAGGAATTGGGGGCATCAGCCTGGAGGTAGGGCTCAGGTGTATGACCTTGGAGGCTGTAGATACGTCGGTAGATTTCTTTTGCCACTGGAGCTGCAACCATTCCGCCGGTGTAGCCACCCTTGCGAGGATGGTCAACAACCACGACTAAGGTATACTCAGGATCATCTGCGGGGTAAAAACTGGCAAAGGAAGCGATGTATTCACTTACGTATTTGCCATTTTTAAGTTTTTTAGCAGTCCCGGTTTTTCCCGCGATTTTCAGGCTTGGTAAAAAAGCCCGGGTCCCAGTTCCCTGTGAAACTGCCTTTTCAAGGATGTCAGCCATGGTGTGCATGGTGCTCTCAGAGGCTACGCGACGGACAGCATCCATCTTATCAACCTCTTGTTCATAGCCACCCGGTGTTTTGAATTTGTTGATCAATTGGGGCTTCATGAGAATACCACCATTTGCGATGGCAGAATAGGCCATAGCCAGCTGAAGACTGGTGACGGCTACTTCGTATCCAATAGCGATTTCAGACTTGGAAACCCTGGACCAGTATTTATTGTTCTTCAGTGATCCTTCGTTTTCGTAGGGGAATTGAATGCCACTTTTCTCACTAAAACCAAATTTACGTGCAGTGGAAAACATTTTTGATGCATCAAGTGCTTCAACAGCCTTGATGATGCCGATATTTGATGAGTTTTGCAGGACTTCTGAGAAGGTGAGATTCTCAAATGAACGCCAATCCTTAATATTAATGCCATGTATTGCGAAGCTGCCACCCTCACAATCGAATACATCCATGGGATGTACCTGGCTTGCTTCCAGTAAGGCAGTTGCCCCAACCACTTTAAAGGTTGAACCAGGCTCAAAGGCTGACATAATGGGATGAGAAGTCAGGGATGCCTGGGTCATATCAGATCTTGAGTTTGGGTTGAAGGCTGGCAAGTTGGCTAATGCAATAATTTCACCTGTGCTGGGTGCAACCAGAACTGCCATGGCACGATCAGCACCATGTCGCTCAATAGCATCGCGCAATTCTTCCTCGATAATAACCTGAACGTCTACATCGATGGTGAGATGGCAATCATCACCATTAACCGGCTGCTGTTCTTTAAATCCACCGCGCATACGGGTATTGCCATGGCCATCTGAGCCCATCTCTTTCCAGCCATCCAGTCCTGCAAGTTGGTGATCATAATGTGATTCAAGACCAGAAAGACCATGGTTCTCAGTTCCTACAAAGCCAATTAGTGGTGCCGCCACATCACCGTAGGGGTAATAGCGACGTACATCAGATTCAACCTGAACACCAGTTGGCAGGGGACCCTGACTGAGCTCACGTCCAATCAGAGGGGTCACATTGCGTTCCAGATAAACAAATGATTTGGAGCTGTTTAATTTTTTCAGGTAGTAGTTTTTGGATTTGTTAAAGGCTTTGCTGAATAGACGGGCAACCGCATCTCTATCTTTGACTTCACCCGGACGGGCTGCAAAAGTAAAATGCTCAATATTGTCAGTTAATTTCTTGCCATTCCTGTCGTAAAAATTTCCGCGTAGGGGAGCGATGGCAACTTTGGCTTCGAAACGAGACTCAATAGCAGCACCCAGGCTCTCAGCATCAATAACCTGTATAAAGAACATACGAAAAACCAGGACAGTCCAGATTGCAATTGACCCCAAGACTACAATGATGTAGCGCCCGCGAAATTTTTTGTAAGTCATGCTCATTTTAGTCTGACTCGTATTTCACGGGTTTCAGGGTCGGGCTGGATTAAGCCCAGTTTTTCTCGAGCTAATTTTGATAACTTATCTGGACGATGGAGGCGATTGCGTTCACTTTGCACCAGATTGTATTCACCACGCAGCTTGATTTCATGCGATCTGAGGGTGAGGAGTTCTACTTCATGTGCGCGTACCTCTTCTCCCAGCCACACATACAAAAACAATAGTGCTGCTACAACTGGCACCATGCCTATATACAGGATGGTCTTCAAGATTTCTCTGCGGGTCTCATCACGACGCATGAGAAGTTCTTTCAGCGACGCGCAGCTTGGCACTTCTGGCCCGTGGATTGGCAGCCGCTTCAGCTGGATCAGCAATAACCGGCTTGCCTGTAAGGCGTTTTAGCAGTGGGATTTTCACTTCATCGTCACGCATGCCGGGCTGACGCGGTATGTCCTGGGACAAATCACGGAAATGATTTTTAACCATTCGGTCTTCCAGTGAATGATAGCTAATAACAGCCAGCCGTCCACCTGGTGCGAGCACTTTAACAGCACTATCCAGAACGGTGGCCAGAACATCCATTTCGCGATTTACTTCTATGCGGAAAGCCTGGAATACGCGGGCCAATGATTTATTCCGAAATCGTGGATCAACACAACCAGCCACTGCTTCCCGGAGCTGGTCTATTTCTATCAATCTCTTTTTGGTTCTCATATCCACGATTTTTCGCGCTATTCTGCGGCTATTCCTTTCTTCACCGAAGCGATACATGATGTTTGCAAGTTGCTCCTGCGAGTATTCATTGATCACCGTTTCAGCAGTCAGCTCATTTGAACGGTCAAAACGCATGTCCAGGGGGCCTTCAAGGCTAAAAGCGAATCCCCGCTCCGGGTCATCCAGAGAGAAGGAGTTCAGCCCCAGATCCAGAAGGATGCCATGGACTTTCGTAATACTCAGGTCATCAAGTACCTGATCCAAATTCTCAAAGTTCGTGCACATCAAGTGCAAGCTTTGCTTAATTAAGGAAGGGTCGAATTGTGCGAGGGCAGATTCATCCTGATCGATACCGATCAGGGTCGCATCGTCATTTAGCAGTAAGGAGAGTGCTTTTGAGTGTCCACCAAGACCGAAGGTGCCATCGATATATACTCCCGATAGATCGTTGATCAGCAGCGTGCAAACCTCGTCCACCAGAACTGGCGTGTGACGAAATTTCGGCTGGTTTAATTGATTCACGATGATCTGGTATAGTCGTCAATGGCTTCAATATCCTCAGCATCAAGTTGGAACTCAGTTTCCTCATAGCGCTTCAGAACTTCCGGATCCCAAATTTCGATTTCGTCGATCATCCCAATAATCACAACGTCTTTTTCAACCCCGGCATGTTGCAGCAGGTTGGCTGGAATCGCAACGCGACCCTGGCTATCGAATTTGAGAGGGGTGGCAAAGCGGGTGGCCTGGCGTTTGTATGCCCGGTGCCCTGGCAGTCGGGAAGAAAGCTTCAGTAATTCTTCCTCGATTTTTTGCCACTTGTCAAGCGAGTAAGCCACGATGTTCTCATCCAGGCCTCTGGTTACTACGAAAGTATCCTCACTTGTCTCTGGTAACGCTTTGCGAAATTTCGCAGGAATATTCACTCGACCTTTTGAATCAATTGAATAACGAAATTCGCCTGTAAATGTTTTTGTTCCCATTTCCCGTTTCAGCTTTCTAATAGGGAGATTTACCCACTATTACCCATAAATTAGGTAAGATTACCCACAAACCAAGTAAAAAAGGCAAAAAAATGCGAAATGAATCAGAGACTCATGGACGTTTATCAGGGATAATTGATTTATAAATTAAGCAATATTAGGCGGTAAGTATAATAAAAACAAATACAGGGAGGGTGGGAGATTGATCCTTATCCTTGCAGGCGTGCATAGGCGTGGAGCCATGTGGGTAGATTACCCACACTATTTTCTACAAGTTTGTGTAAATCGTGTGCTTTTTGGTGGGGGCGACTACAGGGTGGGAAAGGTTTTTAACTGTCCACCTGTGGAATCTGCCGTAATGACCAGCCATGAATTGCTAAAAGGTGAACCAGGCAAGGTGTCCTGTTCAATAGAGAGCATCGCCGCATCGCCGGGATAGAGTTGCAATTCTGTGGAATCGCTTAGCACAAGCGACAGCGATTGACCAGGACTCTGGAAAATTGTATCGGTACTATTCAATCCATCCAGTTTGATCACGGATAAAAAGTCTGTAGCTGTGATGGTCACACTATCAGCGTGGGCACTGAGCAATGAATCTGAAATATAGGAGGATTCCAGACTCTCGGTAATATTCATCTGTGGTAGCAGGGTATTCTGTGGTGTATGTGTGTCTGCGTCGCTGGGTTTGAGTAGGCTCTTTCCAAAAATTATAAATACAATCATGAGCACAATTGCACCAGCCAGCCGGGTAAAATTGCTTTGAGCGCCTTTGTCAGCCTGAAGCAGATTCTGAGCATTAGATACTGCTGCACCAGTCATATCATCGGAGGGCGATATATCAGCCATGAGGTTGTTGGCAACACCCTGTTCACCAGTCAGCTTGAGCTCATTCTCCAAACCGCGGAGAATGTCTTCTACCGGATAGTCAATGGCCACGGCATAGGCCTTCATAAACAAGCGTACATAAGGAACGGGGAGGATGTGGTAATCCCCTTGCTCCAATGCCTGCAGAATGCGAACATTGATTTTGATATCCTCAGATATCTCCTCTAAAATCAGACCTTTTTTTAAGCGATGGTTTCTTAGATCTTCATGGAATGCCACAACTGCTCCTCTATACTGATTGCGAATGAGTTTAAGTATTTTTCCACGTAAATCAAGACCGCAGAGATGCTGGTGAAACCTTTTATTGACGTAATCTGGTGAAACTTGAAATTGGAAACTTGAAAAGAACCGCTACTTCAAAATCAGGGCATGCCTGGCCAATAACTGCTGCATTTTTGAATTGAAATCTGCCAGTGGCAGACCTACCACATTGTAGAAACAGCCTTCGATATGGTCTACAAAAATGCTGGAATAGTCCTGGATCCCATAACCCCCGGCCTTGTCAAAAGGAGATCCAGAGGCTATATATTTGCCAATCTCATGAGCTTTAAGGGTTTTGAAGTGCACCCTGGTGGATACATAGTGATCTTCATTAATATCCAAATCAGCTACTTGTAGAGTATAGGCGGTAATAACTTCATGAAACTGCCCTGAGAGTAAATTGAGCATCTCACGGGCAGAGGCTTCGTCACTGGGCTTCCCCAGTACTTCATTTCCAATGACCACGATGGTATCAGCACCTAAAATCAATGACTGTGGATAAAGTTTGGCTATCTCTGTGGCTTTCAGGCTGGCCAATTCCATAGCATAAGGGGCAGGACTTGAGCCTGTGAAAGCAGGTTCGTGCACATGGCTTGGTTGGGTCTTGAATGTATACCCTATTTGTTTCAGGAGTGCTTGTCGCCTGGGCGATGCACTGGCTAGAATGAAATCAATGGTTTTCACTAGCGGGCAATCACCAACTTCTGGAGACTCTGTGCGGGTTCGCCATAGTCATTATTATCGGCTTCAATAACCACAATATACACGCCATTGGCAAGTTGGTTTCCAGCGCTATCATGACCATCCCAGGGGAAGGAATTAAAACCCTGGTTCAGATATCCCAGCGAGCCTTTGGAGATTTTGCGGCCAGATAGCGTGTATATTGCAAAATCAATGTCTGCCTGGTGAGAAAGCATGAAGGTAATTTCAGTCTCATTCGCCATAGGGTTGGGGTAATTAAACAAATCGTATATTCGGAAGTCATTGGCGGCAAAAAACTCCAGCCTCACACTGGCTTCATTGGGATTATTTTGACTGTCCCAGGCCTTTACCGTAATCAAGTGCTCACCTGGTGTAATTTCAGTCAGAAATGCTGAGAGACGCCCCCGATCAGAGTGATCCAGATCGTATTCGAACAGCTCGGTCACGTCGTAAGCATTGTCCCAGTCTTCATCAATAGCCAGTGTGATTCCGTGACCGGCGGCACCGGTGAGATTGATGCCCTGGTCATCCCTGAGTTCTACCTCAAGGGGCTCATTGGCTGAAAAATGATCACCATTGAGCAAAACCATATTGTCAGAAATAAATAGAATTTCAGGACCAGTATCATCCAGAGCGGTTGAATCTGTACCCATAAAATTTAATGTGTCTAAATAAATGCTGCCATCCAGACCGGTTTCATCCCAGTATTGGACTCTCAGGACTCCACCTCTACCAGCATACTTGATATCCTTCGGAAGTGTAAAGCCACCAGAGAAATCGCGATCATTCACTGATATCAACCCTCTAAAAAGCCTTTTTCCTGGTAATACATAGGATATGTGGCCAGTATTGCCGCTTGAGCTGATGTAGAAAGCCCGGGTTACCGGGGTAGGTGTGTCGTAGACAGTCACGGCTGCTCGAGCATTATCGGCCAAGACAGTATCCGTTTTCCCAGAGTAACTTACATTGCCCATAGCCATAAAAACTGAGGGTGTCAGGGTCTCAATTTTGCCCTTGAGATTGGGGGAGGCTAGACGGAGTGCTGGGTCGGAGAACAGGACATATTTTTCATTATTCGTATCCGAACCAGCCGCAACATTTTTGGCCAGCATTGCAGCGTCACCCACGCGGATACTGCGACCAGCTTCATCATCGGGGAATAAATAGTTATAGAATTGCGAGATGAGAAATTCGTTGGAATCGCCATAGGTCTTACGGGTTGTGGAAAAGATGCCAACAGCTCCATTACTCTCCATCAACATTAATTCTTCAGGTACGCAGACAGTATTGACGTCATCGTATTTGGCCCAATCACAGGTCCCCGCAACCCAGAATGGCAGTCTCAATCCAGTCTTTACCTGACTGAGATCAGAGGAGGTGAACACTTCTTCCTGTGCCCATACATGGGGAGAACCGTGTCCCAGATAATTGATGAGCAATGTCCCATCATAGAGTTTCTGCAAAAAGGCATCTCTGGCTTTAGGCTTTTTTATGTATGGAGAATTGGGGTCCTGAACTTCAGGATACTCAGTAAGATAGACTTTATTCACGTGCATGGTGTTGGGCAGGATAGAAGCCAGGCCTTCTGTGTCATGGATGTGATAATACTCCACAAACTTGGTGGGGCGCAATGGATCATCAGCAACCAGAGTGACTGTATTGCTCCAGATTCCTGGTTCTGGTGTGAGTTCATAATTGATGATTTTATCGACCATGATTTCAAGTTGATCGGATGACTGAGCTGGTAATCTACCGATGGCCAAATCAGGCAGGGCATCATGGATACCCGAAGCTATGAAAGTATACCTATCATCAGTCGGATACGAGCTTACGTCATTGGTACCATCCTTCTGATAGGTTGGGATAAGCATTTTGCTCTGTCCAGTAATATTCCGGAAGTCATAATCAGTATCACCCAGAAACAGGACATATCTCAACTGCGGGGTTTGCCAGGAGAAGTATACATAATGTAAAAAGTGCTTTATGGCTGCAGGATCCTGTGTACCAGCGGAGAATTCATTGTAGATATCATCGATGAGAACGATCTCTACATTGAGTTGATCCTCAACTGCAACCTGGGACTCTCTCAAGGTTTTGATCCGCTGAGCTTGCTCCAGGAAAACTTCGGGGGTGATGATAATATAATCAGCCTGCATATCAGCGGTTCTGATCTGGGAGGCTCCCAGATTGTTTGCCACCAGTTCCAGAGTGACCTCTTGTACCTGATGGGGAGAGAATCCAATGATTTCCCGATTTCCTTCTTTGGCAATCAGAAACTGGTTATTGTCAATTTGCCATTCGGCCACTGCCGTCTGATCACTGATATCCCACACGGTGAAGTCGTCAGGAATATCTGTGAAAACGAGTCGATTTATGGCATCAGGGAGTTGAACCGTCCCCAATAGGTAGTCTGCAGAGGGCGCAAGTTGACGGCTATAGGTGAGCCGCAGGCTATCCAGGTAGATAATGGAGGCATTTGAACTGCTGGAGTAGTTAAGCGTGAGTGTATTGTTGCCATCTTGCATCATATTTTCACCAGCAGTGCCAGTGAGGATAATCTTTTTATAGGCTGCAGTATTGTTCTGGTACACGTTGAAGGGCAGTCCATTGAGCTCTACATCTAACCGGTGTAGGTGACCACCAGCGTCATAATCAACCACCAGGTAAGTGCTCAGGTTGATTTCCGAGGTAAAATCAAGATAGTCATCGTTAAAAACCAAAGAAAATTGATCCGCATTGCCATTCAGCTTTTCACCCACCCAACTCACTCCTGAATGAAGTTGGTTGTGCAGTTCATTTTCATGCAGAAATCGTTTCTCATAGCTTGCGATGGTATGGGTTGCTGGTCCCTGTTCAGAGGAGGTCAGTGGTGTGACCAAACGGGTGGTCGTGGAGCCACCTTCAGGAATACAAAGCCAATAGTAGCGTTGTGTGCCATAGGAATGTGTAAAACTGCTCCCCTTGAAATCTCCATTTAGCGCATAAGCAAAGAAGCTGATTTCATCATCATCGCTAAACTGGTTGTCCTGGATACCTTTGGTGCTAATGCTGATGGCCACCAGATTATCAGGAGTAGGGGCAGTACTCAGGCTAAAGGGGAGGGATCGACCCTCATAGTAAGGTGCATAGACCTGCCAATTCAACGGTGAAGACTCAGGCACACTGCCACCAAAGCTTGAGGCAGTAATTTTATAAACACCAGTGGTATTGATGGGAATTTTGTACCACTGACCCTGTGGCAGGGTGGTAGCGGTTTTATTTAATCGGCCTGGACGTGCCTGAGACCAATTGCCAGCCATATGAGCGTTGAGAAAGGAGTTTACCAACTCTCCATCGGCGGTGGCCTGGTGCCCCACAGATGATGTGAATACCAATCGAAAAGTCATGCTCTGTAAGCGCTGCCCTGAGACTGCGTAAGGAAAAATCCTTATCCGAGCAGTCTTAATGGATCTGAAGTTCTCGGCAGTTGCCAGATCAATCCAGGCAGTGGAATTAATCTCAGGTAAAGGGGTGCCCCTCTCTATATCTTCGGCAGTAATCCGCATGTCACTCAAGCGACGATCGGGCTGAGATTCAGTGCTTAACACCTGAAGAGCAGGGTGGTTACCTGAAGGTGGCAGGAGAATGGGGGTAGAAAAAACAGATACGATTGATTCAGCTACAGGGTCGTATGCCAGTGTGGCATCCCACCAACGAGGAATTTCCACAATGCGTTCACCCATCTCTTTGACCAGTGTGGTTGGCTCAGGAATATCCAACCTGATGGTGACACTGTTTTTATCCCGGTCAATTACATTAAAGTCTAGACCAAATAGGCTGGAGGCTAAAAGAATGAGTATTATGTATTTATTCATGAGTTCCTAAACGAAATTCCCTGGGGATTGTTCCTAATTTCATAAGCGCAATTATAAATGAATTGTTGATTCAGAAAAGCGAATAGTGACATCTTTATAATTGAAATTTAGTAACAAATATAAAAAGAAATCAAAAAGAATAGGGACTAGTCCTAGAATCAAATACTTTGGGATGATTATTGCAAACATGCGGGATGTTATAAAACACATTAAAACATTTAAAACTGACAAAAGAGAATCTTTATTATTATGAAAATTCGGTTATTACTATTGAGCCTCCTTATGAGCACATTGCTCATAGGTCAATCTGTCTCTGATTATCTCGTCTTACCAATCACTGGAAAGAGCTATTTACCAGGGAAGAACAACTTTTCCATCGATATGAGTTTCAAATTGGGTCAGTTTTCAGAACAATTCGACTATTCTGGTGATCGAGAAAGCATTCTTGCGCTCTCTGGCGTTACTGACTTGAGCTTCTCTCAGCTTGATTTGCTCACCACACTGGCCTATGGTTTCTCCAACAAGTCAGGGTTGCGGGTGTTACTACCATATCGAATGAACTCATCGCTGGATTATACAGTCAGTGCCATGGGATTTGAAAATGATGTCTCCATACCTGGGATCACGGGTCTTGGGGATGTGAAAGTTGGTCTGTGGCATTTGTATAAACAGGACCAGCGGGAAAGCTCATTCATCTACACGTGGTTTACCCTGCCAACAGGGAAATCTGAAAGTGATCTCAACGATGAGGAACATAGTCCCACAGGTGATGGTATCTACTCACTGACTGCGGGATGGGGAAGTGATTATCTTGTTAACAATCCATTGGGTCTGTTGGTTTCTCCCCATTTTGACTATACCATTCATAGTAAAAGCGACGTTTATCAGGGGAGTGATACACTAAGTCAGGAGAACGGTGGACTGTTTTCGTTGGAACTTCCACTTTCTGCAACCCCAATATCCCTGAACTTTTCCGGTGGCTTACTAGAATTAGGGCTGGGTGTAGCATACGCATACAACTGGAAGGGATCCACTGTTGTAGATGATGAAGTTCTGGAGAATACCGATGCATCGCAGCACTTTCTAAATTTGGGCTTGGGTTTTGCCTACCGGAAAGCCGGTTTAGGTAACATTTTTCTCAACTTCAAGAAACCCCTGGTTGTAGGTGGTTATAACCAGGTGATTCCTGAGGAATGGGGTATTGAATTACGATATCAACCCCGATCAACTCCAAAATCCACGAAACTACAAAGACGAAAGTCATCTGGTGCCGTTGAACAAGGCAAAAAACCACGAATTATCAGACCGTCCATTTTGGATGAAAAAAAATCCAAAGGGTTAGGCTCCAAGAAAGAAACCTGGGCCGCCAGGAGCTCCAAAAACCGTCCTGAGAAGGAAAAAGCCCCCGCTTACGATCCTGAAAAGACGAAAAATTCTCGGCTGGTGAATGTTAGTGATCCCAATGAAAAGTATGAAGACTTCGCTCGGAGCTATGTGACCGAGGGAAAAGCTATCGAGCCGGTTTCAACTCGCGAGGTCAAGGTAGAGCGAACACCTACCGCAGCAACAGAGAACCAAACACCAGCTACTGGAGAACAGGCAGGCATTCAAGAAGCTGCTTTGGATGATTCAGAGGCTCTGTCAACACCCTCAATGGTGTCTGAACCTGCAGCGCCAGCCGAACCGGAGGGGCCGTATACCACCATTTCAGGTGCTCCAGATTTTGACTATAGTGCCTATGGGGAGCTTCCACGATACAAAAATACAGATTTAAATGGTGCTCCACGAAAACCAAAATTGATCTATGATAAATGGCATGGTCCAAAAGTTTTGCCCAAAAATTTGCTCGCGGAAAAGATCAATGCCAAATTCGCCGCCTATGATTCCACAGCCTCGGGTCTGGCTATTGCAGCGATTGGCGGGTTTACTCATATACCACAGAAACGTAAATTTAAATTCAGTCTTGATATCAGACCGGGGATGGCTGTATTCGGGCCTGTAGATGGATTAAGACAATACGCCAGACTTGACCTGAGTTACGGGATCTTTAGTAAGCTAATTGTTCAGGCATATTCTCAGACAGATACCCTGAGTTTTACACCCGACGATACTCTGGCAAATGCTTCCGGCTTGGCTTACGAAGATATACGATTCGGAATCGGTGGTAAATTTCTTCTGCTGAATAACGATAAGCTCAGAGTGGTTCCTGGTCTTTTTTATGCGTTGCGAATGACAGAGGATATGAAGCCTGAATTCAACCTGTTCCCTCATCGCCAGGTCAAACCTGAACTCGCGGTGGATTTTACTCCACGACCCAAGTTTTTACTTTCCACCAACATTTCTTACGGCATTACGCTTGCAGAGGAAGTTGAGCAAATCTTCTCGTACGACTTCCCGGGTATTGGATCTTTTGACACAACAATCACTACTGATGTGCAGGTAGGCAATACGTTTCAGTCTGATATACGGGCTACCTACTTGCTTAGCCCTATAGATACAAGAAGTCGGGTGATGGGGATAATCTCTCCCAATATTGGAATTGATTTCATCTTTAAACACGTCGGTTCATCCTCCTTCATGGGTGAGGACCTGGAAGGGTCTGCGGGTCACACACTTTCCGTTGTTCCCCTCATCGGATTAAGAAGTATTGGAACGGGATCTGTTAGTCTAAACTTCAGCCTGGGGGCACAGATTCCTCTTAGCCAGGATGGGGGTTTCCCGGAGGTGACTGGAATTGTAATGGGCCTGAAATACAGGGGTTCATTTCTGAATGTTCTTAAGAAACTTTCTCGGAATGTATCAGACGATGAACACACCTATTAGATCACAGGATATTCAGATATGAAAAATAGTGAAGCAATTATGATGAGAAGAAAAAGTCGGTTGATCATTTTAAATCTGGTACTATTCATTTTGTTTAGTGCCTGCGTACCTCTGGTTCAGCAAGATTTGATTCTGAATGATGCAAAATCAGGTTTTAAAGGGGGCGCAATAAAATATGAGCTAGATCCACTCAATGTAGCTTCAATTGATAGAGGAACAAATCGAGGGGAATTACACACGGAATTTGGAGCGCCAAAACACAGCTATATTGTTGAAAACAAATCTCTTGAATATCTTGTGGAAGTATATCCCATTCTTTTAAGAATAGATAAGAGAATAGTTTCTGGTTCTGAGGGCTCATATACGGAATATGTATATGTTTACGGTCCTTTTTACTTCATCTATTTTAATGACCATTTATGGGTGTGGGGCAATGATGAGGAAATCATGAAAAATAACGATCCCGCTCTTCAGCAAATCATTAAAACAGTCACAAAGGGCTATGTTGGTGAGGAACTAAAAGTCAGGAAAAAATTAATAAAATCGCAAAGCCTGATGATTGGAATTCCACTTGGTCTATTCTTGTTGGTTGCAACTTACGCAATCCTGAGCTCATAAAGGAAACTGCAAATGAAAAATAAATTTTATCTGTTACTGCTTGTATTGATTTTTGTGGTTACATCTGCTTTTGGTCAGAAAGGGGTCAAGAGAGAACATCCAGCTCACTATGGGATGGATATTGCAGAATTCGTCGCCTGGCACAAAGCTCCTGAATCTATACTCGAGTTCAAATTTGGTCCCAATATGGACAAAATGACGATCCACATCCTTGAAATCAAAAACCGACTCAAGTTTTATTCATTCAAAAACAACAAGCTGGATTACTGGGGGCACCTGGAAGAATATGCCCAGTCTGATAAAAGAGACCTGGTAGCACTTGCAGGGGAAATAAGACCCCGGATGGCCGAGTTGCTAGATGACAAAGCTCAGAAAAAGTTATTCAAAAAATTCAGTGATATTGATCTGCTCTATCCAGGATTCACCCCAGCCCAGGTTGCCGATATTATTGATCGAGAGGAAAAATTGTCAGGTGAGTTGTCCATCCTTAATGGTGCCACAGAGACCGAGTATTCTTACCGTGTTTATGTAGCAAAACGAAATACTTACGGTGTACCCTATCTCATTGTATTCGAGAATGATGCCCTCAAATACTGGGGCTATTTTGAGGATTTTAACAAATCTTTCGATTTAACCAAAAACCGAATTAATCATGAACTTCGAAGTGATGTATACGATATAATCGTTGAAGAGTTAATGAGCAGAAACTAGAGTGTGTTCACCAGCGAAGCACCAATGTAAATCTCAACCCGACGATTGAGTTCACGGCCGGTCTGGGTGTTGTTATCCCCGATGGGTTGAAATTCTCCAAAACCACCAATGGCAAAAACGGCCGGGGGTAACCCTGTTCGTTCCTGCAATTGTTTCATGATGGCCTGGGCTCGGGCGGCACTTAGCTCCCAATTGTCCCGGTACAGGGCATTCCTGGTCAGACGCATGTTGTCGGTGTGACCCTCAATACGAATCTCCACCTGCCATTGAAATCCAGAGTTTTCCAGCTCATTTAAAAAGTTGGCGTGTTCCGTTTGTTTTAGCCTGAAAATGTTCAAGTTCTGGATGGAGGTGGCTACCTCATCAAGCTGATACAGATGAGAGCGACGTGGTTGAGCAGATGCCACTTCGAAAAGACGTGGGTCATTCAGGGTAATCTGTACACCCTTTGAATTTCTGCTCACAGAAATTTCTTCAATGCCGGCACCGTCAATGGCTCCCTGCACCTCGATTGCAGCCTCATCCAATCTATCATTAACCCAGGCATGAACTTTATTAATTTGTCCGGCGCGGACGGTGATCATCATAATGAAAAAACAGATCAGCAGGGTAACTGTATCCCCATAGGATAACACCCAACTGGAGCGGGCTTTCGCTGCAATGATATGTATTCGTTTAGCTTTTAATACCATTTTCCAACTCAATCAATTGAATGTCCAGATATATCTCAACCCGTCTATTTTCATCATAGCGGTTTACATCCACCAGGGGATGAAAGGAGCCATATCCAGAAATGGCAAAATATGATTCAGGTATTGCAGTTCCATCGATGAGAAATTGGGCTACTCGGTGTGCTCTGGCTGTGGACAAGTCCCAGTTGTCCCTGAATTTTGAGGATCGCCCCAGCGGTACGGCATCTGAATGCCCCTCAATACGAACATTTATGTTAATTGTTTTACCCGAGGCATTTAATTTCTTGAAAATATCGGCATTGCGCTCAGGTATTTTTTCCAGCTCAAGGCCACCAATAATCTGAGCTACCGTCCGCAGATAAAAAATAAAGTTGATGACGATTTGGTCATCACCGGATTGAAAAAAGGTCTGGTCTCCAATTTCAGAGGGAATTAATAATTTGATACCTTTGGGACCTGCGTGCTCAACATAGAGCCAGTCCAGGCTGCGAACTTGTTTCTCCCGCATGACCTTGGCGTAGATCACATCCTTCATCTGATCGGCAAATTTGAAGGTGGTATTGGCGTCCTGTTCAGCTTTGATAATCAGCAGTAGAAAAAAGGCCAGTAATCCCGTTAGCAGATCACTATAAGTAACCTTCCAGGAGTTTGACGCTCGTTCAGCTACAATGGAATTGTCAGACATGGTGACTAGAAGGCATCTTGTTCAGCAGTCTTACGCGTATCCTTATCTACAAATGTCAGCAATTTCTCTCGCATAATGAGTGGGTGCTCTTTGGAGTGAATGCTGAGTATTCCTGCTTTGATGATATTGAGCACATGAACTTCTTCATCAGTTTTGGCTTTTAATTTTCCAGCGATGGGGATGAACAGTAGGTTGGCAAACAATACACCGTAAAAAGTGGTTACCAGAGCAATACCCATACCTTCCAGCAGCATGGCCATGGAATCCTGTGCCCCCGTTGCATAGCTGTCAACGCTGGTTGTAGCTGCCTGACGGGTCATCATCAGGATCAGTCCCATAACGGTACCAAGCAGTCCAAAAGCTGGGGCATAGGAGCCCATGTTATAAAAAATTTCCTGACCATTTGTATGTCGTTCAATCATTGAATTGAGTTCATTATCCAGATACGTCTCAAGCTTTTTGGAGTCTCTTTCAAGCATGGCATTTTGGAGACCCTTCTGGAGATAGTGATTCTCCTCTTCTTCGAGTCTGTCTTCCAATGACTGGAGCCCTTTTTTTCGAGCCTGTTCAGAATAGCTTGCCAGTTCGTCAATGGTTGTGAGGTGATCGATCTTGCCTTTGTTAAAAAAGGCCTGCAGCGACACTTTCATCATACCCATCACATTCTTAAAAGGATAATTGACCAGGGTCGCAGCAAAAGTACCACCCAATACAATGGCCAGACTTCGAAGATTGAAAAAGGTATCTGGAGGAGTGAATGAGCCCGGTTCCGACATACCATAGAATACCAGAAATAATCCAAAAATTAATCCTATGATGGTTGCTATATCCATTTGTTCCCCTCGTCGATCTTTCTATTCACAAATTTAATTTATTCAGGGTAAAGAGTTTGTGCCCAGTCTAGAAGTGCCCGCGTTTGACTATCACTCAAGCTGGCGCTGGGGTGCAGCAGCAAATATGGGAGCAGCGGCATTTCACCTGCCTCCAGGACTTCAATCATTTCATCAGCTACATCACTGCTGTCAAATGCATCCATTCCAGAAAAATCTGAAAAGTTAAGATGCTTGCGACCTTCCACCACATCTCGGGTTATAAGGAAGGATCCAGGTGCTATACGACTATACCATGGCCATACCGATTCATTGGAATGGCAATCGTAGCATGAAGTTTCAAGGATTTCCTGAATATTGGAAGGGGCCGATACCTCCTGGACAACAGGTGGATTACTCTGATTTATGGGAATGAGTTGAATAACGATAAATAATCCGACGACAACAATTGAAACGAGTTTTGTCTTAGACACTATGTACTCCTATTTGAAACAATTAAGACAACCTAATAATTGATAGTGAAATATAAAGTCTTATTTCGTGATGAAACCATTGATTCTAGCCAAAACCAAGGAAAGTCCGGTTCTCTGAGACCAGTTTCCAGAGCGAATAGCGATTTACAATGTTCGATCTATGAGTGGGCTAACGCTGGGGCAGATTGACCTTAGGAACCAATGACACCAAGGCAACATATGAATGCGAATAGAGGTACTAACTCTCGTGTTTCAAGTTTCAAGTCCCCTATACCCATTCCAGCATGACAATGAATAACGAACGGAGATTTGAGAGATAGGGTCCACTCAAGAGCATTAAAGTTTTAGACACGAATGACATAAACCGAACGAAGGCACATGAATAGAAGTATTTGTTTCAAAATTTCCTGGGTGACCCTATACCCTTATACCCCTATACCCCTATACCAATTTCAGTATGTTTATCAACTAACAAATGAGCTCGAAAAGCAGTATATCCGCCCAAATTTCAACTTTCCGATTTCTGGCAAAAAAAAAGAGACCGCCCTATGTGGACAGCCTCTTTTAATACTAGCTTCTCTTAATCAGATCAGAGCATTCTCAGCCGATTGTCGATAATGTCAGCATCATCCTTGAGTGTCTCGAGAAAATTATTCCAGACCTCATTCTGGCGGGCCTGTGTGAGAGTTGCGTACAGCTCATCGTACTTCTCTGCATATGCTGCATCATCAAAATCTGAGCGGGCATTCAAGCGTACAATGACGGCACCACGGGGCGTTTCGAAGACGGGGGATATGCTGCCCAGTTTTGCAGTCTCGAGAAAGCCACTAATTTCAGAGATGCGTCCCAGACCTTTGATGGATCCAGCACCATTCAGAGCCAGGTTCAGTTCAAAGGCTAGACCTTCTTTATCTGCAAGTGTTACGGCTGCAAAATCTGAATCAGTATTCAGACCGGGTAAAAGGGCAGTGGCAGCTTCAACAGCCAGGGCAAGTTTCTTCTCATTCGAAAGGGTACGTTTGATGGATACCTTGGCTTCTTCAAAAGGACGGTCACCGGCAGCATTAATTTCGGAAAGCATAAAGATGGCAAAATGTGATTCATTTTGCATAACGCTACTATGTGCTCCTGCTTCGGAGAGGTATGCAAAGCGAACGGCTGACTGGAAAGAGCCAACACCAGCGACAAAAGTATCTTTTTGGCGTAATTTATTAGAAGTGGTTGCCTGCATTTCGAGAGAATCGACTGCCTTTTCAAAACCAACTTCATCAGCCAGGAATTCCAAATTTTTCAGTTCTCTTCTGATCCGGTCGCGTGTTGTCTCACTGGGTCGAACCTCAATCAGAATGTGACGCGCTTCTACTTCAAGACCCTGGTCAGATGTTCGTGAGTCTTCAACTTTGATCAAGTGATACCCAAACTGGGTCATGACTGGACCAACAATATCACCGATGGTGGCTGAAAAAGCGGCTTCTTCGAATGGAGCAGCCATTTTTCCCTTGCCAAACCAACCCAGATATCCACCATTAGGAGCAGAGGGGCCTTCAGAATGAATCTTGGCCATATCTTCAAAAACACCGCCAGCCAGGAGCTCATCTTTAACATCATTGATCAGGTTTAATGCTCTGGTTGTATCAGTAGGTGTTGCTTTGATCTCTGTGGAGATAACACTGAGAACGCGGGTCTCTTCCTGCTGGAAATCTTCAATGTTTAAATCATAGTAATTCTGGAGGTCGGCATCTGTAACCTCAATATCAGCATCTTTCCAAAGAGAAGATTTCACAAAGAGGTAGTCCATATCATAATTGATGGCGGTTTTAACAAATTCGGCGCGGACTTCAGCATCAGATACTTGAGCAGTGGCCAGCACTTTTTGTTGAAGCTTTTCAACCGGCACGATGGCGGCGACCTGTTGACGCATCGCAGCAAAGAAATTTGCTGCTTCAGGAGCATTGACCGCTTCCTGATAGGCGTTATAGTCAAACTCCCCAGCTTCGCTTACAAAATATTGTTGAATGGTGGGGTGGATGTTTTCAGTAAAGAAGTAGCGTAGCTCATCCGGGCTGATCGTGATATCATCTTCTTTAATTTTTTGACTTATCAGGGTTTGAGTAACGATGGTTTCCCAAACCTGATCCGTTATCTGGATCATCTGCTGCTCGTTGGGTTCTGTACCATTACGCTGACGGAAGCTCTCACGTTCATTCTGCAAAGAACGCATAAAACTCTCACGGGAGATTTCCTCACCATTGACTACAGTAAAGGCATTGGGCTGATTACCACTGAGAAGATCCGTAATGTCGGCACCTCCAACCAATCCACCTACGGACATAGTCAGTACGAAAACAATAACCAGAAATATCATGATTCCGGCCATGTTGTCCCGCATTTTATTCATCACACCCATTTCGTTGTTCCTCCTGCGCGCTTTATCGCATATAAAAATTATTTTTGGTTTAAAAAAAGCCGCCCAATATAGTTTGACACACATGGGGTTGCAAGCTTGTCAGGCAACGATTTAAGCAGGGATACATGAATGTTTTGATAAAATTGCCTATCCCACCTCATCTTGACTTCTTGAACTTCGTTATTCTTACTTTACTGGTGAATTGATCAGTCTTTTCCACCTGGGTAGTCATAGACCAAATGATGCGCTCAACAACAGCCTCGCGGTAATCACTGGATATCCAAATATGCAATGCTGCATATGAGAGACCAATGATGACAAATAGTATCGTAAAGGACCTCGCAACAGATATATTGCCCCATGATCAGATTCTTGGCTAATTTGTTCCACAATCAAAAATTTCTGATTTTCATGGCTATCAGTTTATGCATCATTTCTTGTCCAGGAGATTCAATGACAACTATTCAAACCCATACAAATAAACTAATCGATTCATCCAGTCCCTACTTGCTGCAGCATGCTCACAATCCCGTAGATTGGTATCCCTGGGGACCTGAGGCTTTTGAGAGAGCCAAACAAGAGGACAAACCCATCTTCCTGTCAATCGGTTATTCAACCTGCCATTGGTGTCACGTCATGGCCCATGAATCCTTCGAAGATGAAGAAGTCGCTAAACTACTCAATGACAATTTTATCTGTATCAAGGTGGATCGAGAGGAACGTCCTGATATTGATCAGCTCTATATGACAGCAGCCACCTCTCTTATCGGGCGGGGTGGGTGGCCATTGACCATCGTTATGGGACCGGATAGGCGTCCCTTTTTTGCCGGCACTTACTTTCCCAAGCATTCAGCTCCCGGCCGTGTTGGCATGCTTGAATTGCTACCCAGGATCACGGATGCCTGGCATAATCAGCGAGCTGAAGTTGACCAGGCTGCTGCACAAATAATTGAGTCACTCCAACAACAGGAAACAAGCACTGGTGGACAAGTCCTGGGACAACAGGTCCTGACCAACGCCAGTGCACAGTTCAGCCAGAACTATGACAGTAAGTTTGGTGGATTTGGACCAGCGCCAAAATTCCCATCTCCCCATAACCTGATCTTTCTTATGCGCGAGGGACATCGATCCGGTGATCAAGCCACCATTGATATGGCATTACATACGCTGAGAGAGATGCGTTTGGGTGGCATCTACGATCAAATCGGTTTCGGTTTCCATCGCTACAGCACGGATGCAAAATGGCTGCTACCCCATTTTGAAAAAATGCTTTACGACCAGGCTATGCTACTCATGGCTTATACGGAAGCGTGGAAGATAAGTGGTGATTCCTTTTTCCGGCAAACCATGGATGAGATAATAGTCTACATGCAGGATAAACTCAAATCACCTGAGGGAGCCTTCTATGCAGCTGAAGACGCCGATAGTGATGGGGAAGAGGGCAAATTTTATGTTTGGCAATGGGATGAATTAAAGGATGTTCTGGGTCTTGAGCTATTGCACGATCTAGCAGAGTCGTTTGGATTGAAACCTGAGGGCAATTTTCAGGATGAATCAAGTGGTGACGATGCTGGTACCAATATATTCCATCTGAAATCATTGGATCATTACTCAAAAATGCAAGCCAGCTCAACCTGGCAGGATGCACGGGAAACGCTATATAATCTACGTGAAGAGCGTGTACATCCAGGTCTTGACAATAAGATTCTCGGTGATTGGAACGGGTTGGTGCTCACAGCCCTGTCAAAGGCGGCTCGTGCAACCCATGATGAGACCACTGCGAAAATTGCTGGCGATTTGGCGGATTATATACTGGATTATTTGTTGGGCGAGGATGGTCAGCTTTTGCACATGCCTCCACAGAAAGGACATGTAATTCAGGGATTTCTTGATGACTATAGCTTTGTGATTGAAGGCTTACGCGCCTACTATGAAGTATCCTTTCAACCGGAATATCTAAAAGCAGCACTTGCTTTACAAGAAATTCAAATCCAACACTTCTGGGATAAAGAATCAGGGGGCTTCTTTTTCACCGCAGAAGGTGATAGTGAGCTTTTTATCAGACAAAAGGAAATCTATGATGGTGCAATTCCATCTGGGAATTCAGTGGCTGCATCCAATCTCTACTATCTGGGTCGGTTGGCTGAAAAACCGGAATGGGAATCAATGGCAATGGCTATTGGCACGGCCTTCTCGGCTCAGGTAAACCGAGCCCCGCGTGGATTTTCCGCCCTGTTGCAGAGTGTCCAGGTTCAAGTTAATGGTTCAAAAGAAGTCGTTATTGCAGGCAATGCTGAGGACTTGCAAAAGGCACTAGACATTATTAGAAATTCATATGATCCCTTCAGGTTGGTTTTATATCGGCCTCTTCATAATTCAGCAGCCATTGAAGCAATCTCCAGTTTCCTGATCCATCAAAAAGCTATTGATGAGAAATTCACCGTTTATATTTGCGAGAACTATGCGTGTCAAACCCCCCTCACCAGTCCTCATAGCCTGGAGAATGCACTCCAGACAGAAGCACAGGATTAAATTATGAGAACCATACCCTGTAAGTCGTGTACTGCCATTATTCTAGCTGGAGGCAGTGCAAAAAGAATGGGTACGGACAAACGGTTTCTCAAAGTAGGCAAGGAAAACTTGCTGGAACGACAGGTATCAACCTTAAAAAAGTATTTCCAGGAAGTCATCATATCTGCCAATGATCCTGAAAAACTTGCCTATTTGAATGTTCCAGTAGTTAAAGATCAGCATACAGGTAGAGGGCCACTTGAGGGTTTAACCTCAGTGCTGGCCACATCCAATTCAGAATACAATTTTGTAATCGCTGTAGATATCCCCAACATCGATATGGGGTTGGTAGAACGGATGCGTACCCACCTGGATCATGTTTCGGCAGTTATTCCAACCTGTGTGGATGGCCGGCAGGAACCTTTGTTTGCTTTTTACAGCAAGAATTGTATTCCAATCTTCCGGTCAGCTCTGGATGAGGGTGAGTTTGCCATTCACAAAGCACTTAAACGGTGTCCGGTTTACCATTTTGCAATGGCCGATGAAAAACCCCTGAAAAATCTAAATGTGGAAAAGGACTATAAGGCCTTCATCAAGGAGATAGAATAGCCCCATGCTGAATCAGCTGATCCAGATTATTCCAATCCTCAATTTCAGTCTCATTTAACAATAAGTGAATTTCGAGTCCTGCAAGACGTCCCCAGATTAATTGACCCAGGGGACTCAACTTTGGATCACGCTGCAGGCTTTTGATAAAAATCTGCAAAGCTCTGGTCTGGAACTGCTCTGCCTCACCCAATTGATCCAGGGCAATTTTTAACTCAGCACGTTCGAGTAGTAACTCAATATATGCTTCGATCAACTGCGGATTACCCAGGAGGGTCAGGACGGTTTTTGCATCAACTATTTCAATCAAGTCTGCATGGTCAGGCATGATGGTCAACAGCGCATCAGTTAGGGTCTGATCTGCTTCGGTCAGATGGCCTGTTTTTCGAATTTTTATGGCGGCAGTTATGACTTCACCCATCATTCGAACCATGCGCAGGATATAATCTTCTTGAATTGGGGTCATGTTTCACCTTGTCTGAATTATCAATCGTGTTACAATGTATACAAACAACAATCAATTGGTAAGCGCTAGTTTCTATGCCTGATATCCAAATTACTGGATTCAGTGCAATGAATTTGTCTCGCGCACAAAATTAATTAAACTGTTTCCACAGGTTGAGCAGAGAGGTAGTTTCTCACATGAAGGCTAAAATCACCAGGATCAAAAAATTTCAAAAAAATACCCATATCCAGGGCTTTTTTCTGGTTCGGGAAAAGCACTTGCGCAGCACCCGCACCAATCATCCCTATCTACAATTACATCTACAGGATAATACTGGAACAATTGAGGCAAAAGTCTGGGAGGATGTCCCTGCATTTGAGAAATCATTTGATGAGGGAGATGCCGTAGTTGTCAAGGGCCGGGTGAGTCAATATAATGAAAGGCTCCAGCTGGAAATTGAGGATATTGGCAAAGCCTCACCTGAGAAGCATGCTGAGTACGGATTTGATCTTTCCAAACTCATTCCCAGCAGTAGCAGCAGCGTGCCCCAGATGTGGCGGGATCTGGGTCGTATCATCAAGGATATGAAAAATGCTGAATTGAAAGCATTGATCAGCGCCATCTACAAAGAAAACGCGGATCTAATCAAATTGCATCCAGCCTCGATGAAATTACACCATGCCTGGCTGGGTGGATATCTGGAACATGTATTATCCATGGCCAGAATAGGTGTTCAACTCAGCAGTCATTACGACCTTGATACAGATTTAGTGTTAACTGGAATTCTCCTCCACGATATCGGTAAAATTTATGAACTGAATCCTGCGCAGCAACCTGGCTACACCGATCGGGGCAAACTGCTGGGGCATATTGTCCTGGGGCGTGATATTGCTCGGGAAGCAATGGCCAAAATTGAGAACTTCCCGGAAGAATTGCAGCTAAAAGTTGAACATATGATACTGGCCCATCAGGGGAAATATGAATGGCAATCTCCCAAGCAACCCAAATTCCCTGAGGCCCTGCTGCTACACCATATCGATGAACTTGATGCTCGCATGAATATGATGGCAGAAGCCATTGACAAGGACAATCAAACCGGTGCCTGGACCAACAGATTTAACTATTTCAGGATTCCCATACTCAAAGGTGAACTTGAGGAAGGAAAAGAAGATTAGTTCACCCATGGAATTGTCACTCCTGGAATATCGCCGTCTGGCTCTCATGGCTCTCTGGACGGGTCTTATTGCCACTGTAGGGCTAGTATTCGCATTTATACCGAATCTGGAATTTGTACTGCTTGCTGCATTTCTGGGCGGTGTCGCGCTGGGTAAAAAGGAGGGCTTTCTGGTAGCCGCTCTGGGTGAAGCAATATTTTCTGCCATTAATCCCATCGGATCCGGTCTGGGATTCCCTATCCTGTATGTGTTTCAAATTTTTAGCGTCGGCCTAAGCGGTTTTGTAGGTGGATTTTTGACACAGTCGGAAAAATTTCAGAATGATAGGATAGTTCAAAGCGCTATTCTGGGATTCATTGGATTTTTACTCACTCTGATCTTTGATACGCTGACGGCACTAAGTTTTCCGCTGAGTGCCGGAATTGTTGATGGCACGCTATGGGGAACCCTTACCCTGGGTTTGGCGTTCTTTGTCATGCACATGATTTCCAATACAGTATTGTTTGCTTTGTTTGGCCCTAATCTGGTTATGCTGGTTAAGAGAACCCTACTTATGAATGGATTGGCACCTAATTGATGCGAAAACTGATACCCATCCTGGCCTTTTTAATGCTGGCAATGCCGTTCCCGTTGGTGGCTCAACTTGATCAATTCGCAATTGTGAGTGGTGAGCAGCCAGACTTTGGGGCGGTTCCAGGCACCTGGGGTCACCTGCAGTTTTACCGTCCCTACGGAATGAAGGGGGTTGTTCTGGAGGACTGGCGAGATTTGATGTCAATATCACCCATTAGTGGTGAACTCATCAATACGGATCGTCACGGATGGATTCCGGTCAACGGGGCATCAAGTCTATGGCAGCAGACCCACCCTAAGTTAACCAGTGTTGCTGATACAACAGCGCCATCGCTCCTGGTAAATTACAGGCAAGGCTTTGGTGAGTTTAAAGACTTTACCCTGTGGTATCACAATAGCCTGGGTGAGAATACACGCTATGGATGGACCTCAAAACTACGCTCACATCCCCGGGCGCTGGGGATCACCATGTATGATGAGCAACGTCATCGAATTCAGACCGAGACACTACTGGAACGCAGTCTAATTCGGGTAGAGGGTGGCTATGACCATGGACTGAATCCTCTGTATATGTATCAGATTGACACCACAACCCTGGTCTGGAATTATGCAGACTCACTCCAGCTACTCTCGGATAGGTGGGAGGGAAATGTTCATTGGCAGCCCCGTGATTCAAGTGCCGCAGGGTCAGAGTTTTTTGCCCTGGTACAAGGGGGAATCTGGGAGTGGCCAGCAGCCGAAGGTCGATCTCTCAGTTCCCTTGTTTACTGGGGACAACGTTTCAAATTTCGCGACTTCGCACCAGGGATTGTCAAGTTTGGCATGATGAGCAAGCAATTGGGAGACTACAAAACCAGCAGACCATTACTCGAAATCAGGCTCCCCAGGCTCACTTATAAAGATCTTACAGCATATCTTGGGGTAAAACTGTTGGACAAGCAACCTGTAATGCCACTTATTGATTTCAATTATAGCCGAGGCCCGCTCCGTCTGGCCTATGAAACCCACCAGCTTGTGGACGAGCGACTGTGGGAACCCTCCATCAGCACCAGTTCTGTGCACCATATCAGTTCAGAATTGATCTTTTCGGGAATGGATTTTGTCGCAGGTGCCTGGCAATCTGAAAGAAATAGTACACAGGTCTCTGGTAACCATAGTCATATGGATTTTCATTTTCCATGGGAAATGGATTTTCAAGTAGGCTTTTCTCAGGTGAATGATCCTGTGGATTGGGTCTTTTCTGAACAGCAGCTAAACTGGGAACTCAATCAAAATATTCATCTTTTCAAGAATGCCCTGCACAGTCACCTTAAAGTTTGGGGACGGCATCTTGTAAATACCTCTCCCGGGTTTCTCAGCTCAGAAACCCTGATGGCTCAGTCCACAAACCTGGAGGGAGAAAGCAAACTTCATTTGCTCAACTACACCATTTCAGCCGAAGTGAGCACCCTCATTTTCAGCTTTACGGATATGAATGTTCTGCAAGATCCTCTGTGGTCCCAAAACGTTGATGTACCATGGGCATGGGAATATTCTATTATGACTAATCAGATCACTGATTCACGGTTTCGTTATCTTTCCATCATCTGGGTTTTCGATAACTGATATTATTAATGGTTTTCCTGTGAAACCATCTTAACCTTTTGCTAATAGTGCTTATCTAATACCCCAGCGATGACAGAGAATTCAGATATTTTGCTTTTTGAAAAAGTTCAGGACCGGGATTCACGGGCTTTTGATCAACTTATGCGTGAGTATTCGCCTGAACTGTACAATTTCATTATCAGAATTGTCTCCAACGCTGAAGATGCGCAGGATATCCTGCAGGACACTTTTGTCAGGGTCTGGGAGAAGAGTCATCAGTTCAAGGGGAACTCATCGGTTAAAACCTGGATTTTCCGCATAGCTATTAACCTGGCCTATACGCATTTGAAACGTCGGAAACGGTGGAGCTTTTCTATTCTTGAAGACATCAAGACCTTGAGCTCAGGTTCCGATCCAGTCAAGGAAACTGAGCTGAATTTTCAATCTCAGATGCTGGAGCGGAGTTTAACCACGCTCACACCACGACAGCGTGCAGTGGTTGTGGCTCGAATTTACAAGGATTTACCCTTCGCTGAAATTTCCGCCTCCGTAGGGTGTTCAGTCAATGCAGCAAAGGTGCATTTTCATGAAGCAAAAAAAAGAATCGATTCCTATATGAAAGAACAGGTAGGCAAAGATGGATAAGATAGAACAATTATTAAAATCTGAATACTCCGGACAAAATGGAGATATTCAACCAGATGTTGAGGCCCTGATAGCAGGGGCTCACAGCAAGATTAAGAAAAGGGCGATTCGCCGGAAAACCATTTACTCGAGCCCCGTTGTGGTTCTCCTCGTGCTCATGGGGCTCGCCATCTTACCTGAGAAGGGGATTGAATCCATGCTCCCAGGTGATGAACTGCTCATGGCAGGGTGGGAGACAAGCTGGACAGAGACGCACTATCTTGAGGATGATAGCCTTCCGGATGATGCGCTATATGAGCAGACCATTAATTATATCATTGATGAATCGCTTTATTCATATTCTGATATTTCAGAAACACTGCTTGATGATGAAGAGCTGGAAGCTTTCATCGGATATTTAACGGAGGCATAAGATGCATAACAAAATCCTGATTGTATTAATCATCATTATGGGAGCCTGCTTCGGCCAGGATCATCAACCGGGAGATGGTGTGAGACCTGATAGAAACATGGATGCCATACGAATCTGGAAATTGACTGAGGCCCTTGAGCTAACTGAGGAGCAAACCCTTACTTTTCTCCCGCTGGTCCAAATTCACGAGCGTGAGATCCGTGAAGCCACCAAAGAGATGAGGGTTCTGGTTAGTAAGTCAGCAATGCTTCTGAAAGAGGGGAAAATTTCTCAAAAGGAAGTTGATAAGATGATCAAGGCCTACACATCAAAACAAGATGAAATTAGCAAGATCAAGCTGGATTTTTTAAAATCACTTTCGAAATACCTTACGCCAAAACAACAGTTATTGTATGTCGGTTTTGAGGCTCGATTTCGGAGTGAGCTGCGCGAATATATGAAGCAGGATAGAAAGTTGAATCGTGACAAAATGAAGCGCGAGAAAAGACCTTAAGAAATGGAGCGTAACTACATGAAGTTTACATTATTAATAATTATCGTTTTAACGCTGGGTATCTTTATATCATGCGAACTCAGTGAAAATGATGAGACAATTTCTATTGAAGCGAACATCAAAAGAATTATTGCCACAGATGCGGGTACCTACAGTATCGACGGAATGGAAGATACTGAGCTGGAGGATTTTGTACTGAATAAGGCATTAGTTCCTACAGAATCAAGTGCAGCCAGCTACTCGACAATGATTCTGGATTCGAACTCCGTGTGGCGCTTTGGCCGTAGAAACATGAATAAAGATCGTGAAATCATTGTTGAGGTTGAGACTGATAGTTCAGCCACAGCACTCATTACTCACCACATCACGGGTACCTTCCATGTGCGTGAGTTTGAAAGGGTCTGGCTTGATGATGGGAGCTGGGAGCGAGGTGATTCGGTCAGATTCAGCGAGAAACCAATTGATATGAATGTCAATCGTCATGTTAACTTCCGCAAACGAACCAATGCTGCCGGGGAAGAACGCTGGATTCCGACCTCAATGACCATGGCCTATGGTTCGTCAGGGGAAGCCCTGGACATTCAATCTCTGGAATGGGTTGCAGGAGATTCTGTAAAGCTGGTGACCGATTTTGAAACCAATTACTATGATCGACGACATCCCTTGCATTTCATGATGCGTAGAGTCAATCAGCTAAAAGTAAATGTAAGCAATGCAGTGGCCGGGAATGCAGAAACGGTGACCGGTCGCTTTGGTCTCAATCAAAGACCAGCAGATGCAGACTCAAGGAATAGAGTTAAACTCCAGTACAGGGAAACGCTTGATACAGGCGAGAAGGTGTATGGCAGACATATTCCAGGTGTTAACCGTCCACAAAGACACTTTAAAGCGTCTCTGGAAGCACTGGATCAGCGCACACTGTATGATCATGACTATAACCTGTATTCATCATCTACCCTGGGATTTGTTTATACCCTGAGAAGGCCTGCAAGACCTTAGATTAACCCCAAACATGGAATTACAACGAGGCCGTCCTAAATGGGCGGCCTCTTCATGTAAAGGCCTAATTTCGTATATCTTTTCTCAATTTGTTTTGAATGTCCAACAGGGACCAACGACTGAAGAATATTGAAGTTTTTGTTATCTCTTAAATCACAAATCGGTGCTCCTTGTTCATAAATCGACATACCCTTGAATTTGGCTTTATTAAGGATGCTCAATATTCAGATTTTTTTATTCACCCAATTCCCGACCAATAAATATGGAAGGCTTCGGGAGCCTCAGCCATCGGCCTCTCGGACATTGAGGCTCTCGAAATGTTCATCCCCTCCATTATTGATTTATGAGCAAGGATTAACGAAGGCGGTGGCTTGTTCGGAAAGTGATTAACACACTTATGAAGAGTTTAAATTCTCAAATTCGGCCTTTAGGGAAGAACTATCAAGAAAAGCCGTTCAACATTTGTAGCACAAAGAAAAGAGGCCATCTCACAAATGAGATGGCCTCTTTTTTATGGTTAAGATTTATCTGGATTTAAAAGTGTAAACTGCTTCTCAATCCAAAGCCCAGTCCCTTGGCATCCGTGTTTAGGCCATTAAATAGGGAAAGGGTGAACCCGGTATCAAGAAAGCCAAAATGGAAGCCGCTACCAAATGTATGAACCGGCTCACCATACTGATTCTGCTTATAGTAGCTAAAATCTAACCAGGAGGCGGGGTAGAGGTTCAGTTGGTAATTGATTTCCAGATCAGGACCATATCCCAGTCTGACTTCATCCGTAAAAGCTTTCTGGATTCCAGCGCCAATAATAACCTTGGGAATTGGTTGATAGACTGCTGAGAGATTCATAACCGTTGGAACATCAATGCTGAATGCTTCACCTTCTCCCAGAACCGTGGTTGTGCTGGTTTGATATTGTTCAATTCCGCCACCACCATCAGCAGTATCGGTTTCGATATTGCCGGCTGCAGGCATTAATTGTTCGAAGGTCCAGGCTTCGTGGGTCAAATCAGACCATTTGTACTGGGCGCCGATGTTTCTGAGGGCGAATTGAACCTCGACCTCTTGTTTGAGATAATCGTGAAGATCCATAATTACACCCAGATCAATACCTACACTTAGATCTGAGGCGGTACTGCCAACATCAAACTCGTCAAAGTCTGGATCATCTGCATGTCCCTCGACACCACCTTGAGTGACCCAACCTTCACCCGAAGCAGTAATCATGATGGAATCTTGAGTGAGCAGGACAGAGAAGTCATCACTCACTGTGCGCAGGTAGCCCACGGCTTCATACATATTCACACCCAGACCCACCTTCAGATCACCAAAAGGTGTGTTTACTGGATGTGCATATGAGAACGAGGCTTTTCCAACAAAGGGAATTGCTTCTATCTCAAGACCAGAATTTTCAATGGGCTCATTAAGCAGAATGTCCTGCATAGGTAGAGCAAGGGTATTTCCAGGTATAACCATCTTTATATGTGATTTACCTGAAATGTTGAATCCAAATCTACCGATTCTGAATCCAAGGAGCGTATGAAAATCAGGCGTAACATTTATGGCTAAGTCCTTGTCCATTATTGTGGCGAGGTATTCACCCTTCAAGCCACTGGCATCACCTAGATCTACTCCAGTAGTCCACCACTCAGTATACCAACCAGGAGTGAGTAGTGAATTTCGAAAACTGATTTTAAAGTCAGGCAACAGGTTCCAGGAAGTAAAGGAATTGAATTCCCGGCCAAGATTTGCGGGATTAGAGAATAGTTCATCCATGGAACGGAACTGTCGATTCTTAATCTTTAGACTATGCATGTGTCTTGCGTGCCGGGCAGCATGGAGTTCGGCATCATCAGTCAATACGGGGCCTACAAAGGCTGTATCTTCAGGTACGACCTCAACCATGGTAGTTCCAGCCAAATCTCTGAGGAAAATATCCAGAGCAATAGTTAAATCACTGCCTGGGGCTTCAAGGACTACGACCTTGGTGTCGGTGTCGTATACACGAAAGTCAGTGCTGTCCTCTGGAGTAACAATGACATAGTCTACATCACTGCTATCCGTAGCCAGCAAATGGCAGACGATATCGTTACAATCAGCGGCTTTGACGGCAATCAGGACTGGATCTAGAATAGTTAGATAATCCAGCGATTCAAGATTAAGACCCAACAGGCCATCCGTGGACCAGAAATACAGAGGACCCAGATTGGAGAGTCCGGTCACGACCACGGGTTTGGGGTCATTCTGAACTTCGACCATTTCAGGTTCAACGACTTCCAGGGTATCTGCTTCAACCAGATCGCTGCTGTCCGTCATGGTTGAATCCATCTCCATAGTCCCGCTGAGCACGGAGTCCAATGTAGTAGAATCTGTGGCAGCTATTTCTTCCGCAGATATTTTCAGTGAATCCGTTGACTCAACTACTGATTCTTCAACTTCAGTTGGTTCCGTAGACTCTGTTATTGTGCTATCCATTTGAGCCATGAGAAAGCTTGATAGCGTAAGTATGAGCAGGGTTGTGATTAGAGTTTTCATTAGAATTCCTCCCCATGGATAGTGTACGATATGCTACCCCAGGTTCGCAGGGTAAGGGAATCAGTGGTGAAAAAGCGAGAGGGAACGCTGTTTCCGCTGTTGTCCAATCGTCCTAGCAATTGAACTTGAGGTTTCAGGAACAATTCCTCTTCAAGGAGACTGATTTTGTCTTCAGATAAAACGATCTCAATGGGTTCTGCTGGTATAGTCAGGTCAGCATTTTCCCTGGGCATCAACTCCATGGTTAGCAGGGTGTCTGGGGGTACTGCCCCAGGAGTAGCCAAGTACAAGCTATCTAACTTCATACTGTCAGGGCTGGCTAGTACCACCACGGTGGCGCCAAATTCAAACATGTTGATTGCTTCAGCGAAAAGCACGACTTCATCCAAATCCCAGGATCCGTCCTCTGGAATGATAGTATCCATACTGGTCACATCCATATCCAGGAAGGGGGGATCCTCGATGATGAGGGAGAGAGGAACATTAATATACATTACAGGATTCATTCCTTGTCCTTTGGCAATGGTGCTGGCTTCAGTTCCGCCACCAACGATGGCCTGTCCACTGGAAACGATAGCCTCAGGATGGATATTCAAGAGGTCGGCAGCATTAATGCGAACCAGGTCATCTTCAGGGGTAATGTTTTGTGTGATGGAAATACTCTCACTTTCGCCATCTTCATTGGTTCCTGATAAATTGAGAGTCAATTCGATGGGAACTTCGAAAGTACTATTGAAATCAATATCAATATTGACCTGTTCAAACATGAGATCTGCAACCATATCCGGCATATCGATGGATTGCTCAGATTCCTCAATAACCATTGTGTCAGCTTCAATAATACCGGTGATACTTTCCATTGCCAGATCAGTGATATCCACATCAATGGCAATAGAGTTACCAAAAGTTAGGGTCATGAGCTCATCGGGTGGTAATGAAACCGTAGATTTATAATGGAT
>JAERTH010000059.1 GCA_016844955.1 Fidelibacterota bacterium
TTGGGCTTATCCAAAAATCTGTGTAAATGGCATTGTTAGTTAATCATCCTGTCTTCAAAAAGTATGGCAAAATGATTCATCGCCTGTTTCCAATGTTGAATGGGCATACTCCATTTCTTGGTAATATTCATTAGAGCTAAATATAGCAGCTTGAATACAGCATCGTCAGTAGGAAAAGAGCCTCGATTTTTGGTTACTTTTCTCAGACTCATATTCATCGATTCAATGGCATTGGTGGTGTAGATCACTTTTCTGATTTCCTTGGGATAATCAAAGAATGGGATCAAACGCTCCCAATTTGCATACCAGGATTTGCTCACAGTTGGGTGGGTATGATCCCATTTTTCTGCAAAAAGACCCAAGTTCTCTTCAGCCAACTCAACTGTATCAGCCCGGTAAATCGTTTTCAAATCAGCAGCCATTTCTTTGCGCTGTTTCCAGGACACATACTTCAGGCTGTTACGGATCATGTGCACGATACAGAGTTGAACCTTGGTTTGGGGATAGACGGTCTCGATTGCATCAGGAAAGCCCCTAAGGCCATCTACGGTGGCAATAAAGATATCCTGTAGACCACGGTTCTTCAGATCGGTCAAGACAGACAACCAGAACTTGGCTCCTTCTGTTTTGGCTATCCACATCCCTAAGACCTCTTTCAAACCATCAACGTTGATACCTAAAGCCAGATATACAGCCATATTCTGGACAAGACCATCAGACCTGCTCTTGATCCGGATGGCATCCAGAAAAACAACGGGGTAGAGCGGCTCCAGGGGACGGTTCTGCCAGGCTTTCACTTCAGGCATGATAGCATCTGTGACCGTGGAGATAAAGCTGGGGGATATCTCTACCCCATATAGATCTTCCAACTGAGCCTGGATGTCTCTGGTGGTCATTCCCCGGGCATACAATGATATGATCTTCTCGTCGAATCCATCAAATCTCTTCTGACGCTTCTGTATAAGTTGAGGTTCAAAGCTACCATTACGATCCCGGGGAACTTCGACCTCCAGTTCACCATTCTTGCCTTTTACGCGTTTGGGGTTCTTGCCATTGCGGGAGTTACCGCTGTTGTTGCCTGCTGGTGCATTTTTGGGATAACCCAGGTGATGGGTCAACTCGCCTTCAAGAGCACGTTCCGTAATGGCTCTGGTCAGTTCTTCGATCAAACCGCCTTTGCCGTAGAACTCTTCCGGGCTTTTTAGCTCACCGATGAGCTGATCTAGTAGTTCTTTCGGTATGGTCATGTCTTCCTCCTGGGAATATACTCACTAGTATCTCCCGAGTCTGACCATTTACACAGATTTTTTACACCCTCGGAGCGTCCCGACAAGCCTGTCGGAAAGGTCATCGGTTCGATCCCGTTAGGCTCCACAACCATTAAAGCTTTAGTATATTTGTACTAAGGCTTTTTTTTATCCTCTGTTTCACAAGTTAGATCTCAGACAAATCAATTCTAAAATCAAAAATCGTTAATCCTTGTTCGTAATTCGTTCTTCTGCCGAATATTGCACACTTGCCTTGTGACCTCAAATTCCCTCCCAGGAAGGTATAAAGTTCAATCCGTTCCCCTTTTAACCAGTTTAGGCTGAACGGCTTGCTCCATGGGTGCAACCCTCAGACAAATGATACCATTTTAGCCTTATTACTAGTATTCCCATTTTTGAGAATTACCTTCAACGCAATGATCACTTACTGGCGAAAAATTCTGGACACAGCTCGCTTTTTTCATCTGGGATGGCTGCTCCTGGCCAGCTTCAGCGTAATCCTTTTTATCCTGGGCATTTGGGAGATTCTGGAACGCCAGGTATTTGAGCAATCAGTCAACAGCTCAGACTATGCCGGTCTCATCGTGCGGGGGTTTCTGGTCTTCACTCTACTTGCTGGTTGGACCATATGGATTGTCTATCATTTTCGAATCCAACTCATAGATCAACTCTCTGCCACCGAAAACCGCTATCGTAATATTGTAGAAAACTCTGCAGATGCCATTGTCACCATCGGTGAAGACAATCGTATTCAGAGCTGGAACCGGGGAGCCGAAGGGCTCTTCGGATGGTCCCCTATTGAAGCGATCGGTCAACCCATTGGAATTATGATTCCCGAAAAATTGCTTCAGTCTGGAGAATTACTCTGTCTGGCCTATGGTATTACCAAAGCCAGCGAAGTAAAAAACTACCAGACCGAACGGTTGAATCGTGATGGTCGCCGGATTCCAGTAAACCTTACTGAAACCGCGCTTATATCCAACGGAAAGGTCCTGGGACGTTCCCAGATTATTCGTGATATCTCTGAACTTCAAACTATTGAACTTCAGATGCGCCAATCCGATCGCCTGGCAACGGTGGGACAGTTGGCTGCAGGTGTAGCCCATGAAATCGGGAATCCCCTGACCTCCATTTCATCATTGGTTCAGCTGCTGGAACGGCGTATGGAGAACCCTGATCATATCGGCAAACTGGCACGCATCAGAGCCAATATTGAACGGATCACCAAAATTGTGCATGAATTGGTTGACTTTACTCGACCACAGGCCACCGATGTCCAGATCGTGCAAATCAACGAAGTGGTTCAAAACGCTGTAGGACTCATGACCTATGATAACCGGAGTCAGAAAATCAAGATCGACCTGGAATTGGCTCCCACCCTGCCTCGGGTTAAAGCGGCTCCCGATAAATTGCATCAGGTTGTGGTGAACTTGCTGGTGAACGCGTTTGATGCCCTCAAAGAACAGGGTGATAAAATCCGCATTGTCACGTCTGAGAACCCTTCATTTGTCACCATCAGTGTGGAGGACAATGGGGGTGGAATGAATCCAGAGGTGATGGACAAAATTTTTGAACCCTTCTTTACCACCAAGGATATTGGTAAAGGTACAGGACTTGGTTTGTCTGTTAGCCACGGAATCATTAACAGCATGGACGGAACATTGAATGTTAACAGCCTACCCGGTGAAGGGGCAACTTTCCTCATCGAGATACCTAAGGAAAAATAAATATGGATACATCAGTATTAATCGTAGACGATGAACAGGAAATCAGGGATTCCCTCTCAGAAGTATTAACGGATGAAGGATTTCTCACTTACACCGCTGAAAATGGTGCTGTTGCACTGGAAATGCTGGGAGATACCCACTACGATATAATCATATCAGATATCAAAATGCCCGAACTGGATGGTGTCACCCTACTCCAGAAAGTTAAAGAACAAGCTCCAGACACTTTCTTCATTTTAATCACATCGTATGGCTCAACTGAAACTGCTATCCACGCCATGCGCCATGGAGCCGTCGACTACATACTTAAACCCATTGATTTCGATGAGCTGATCATGCGCATCAAGAATCTTGATATGCATAAGGAACTCCTGCGTGAAGTGAGCTTCCTCCGGGAAGAAATCTCTGCCCAATACAATTATGAGCATATCATTGGTGAAAGTGTGGCCATGAAAAGTATGTACAAGCTCATCGATAAAGTGGCTCCCTCCACATCTACTGTCCTGGTAGCTGGTCGCAGTGGAACTGGAAAAGAGCTGGTGGCTCGCGCCATTCATGCGCGTTCAGAGCGAGCCCATCGCCCCTTTGTTGCTATTAATTGTGGAGCCATACCGGAGACTCTATTCGAGTCCGAATTGTTTGGATATAAGAAAGGGGCCTTCACAGGTGCTTCAAGGGACAAAGACGGTGTTTTCAAGGCCGCTGCCGGTGGAACACTGTTTCTGGATGAAGTAGGTGAAATTCCACTTCAGGTGCAGGTCAAATTACTGCGGGTGATTGAGATGCGCGAAATCAAGCCCCTGGGAAGCAATACGGTTATTCCAGTGAATGTCCGTCTCATCGCTGCCACCAACCGCGACCTAGCCAAGGAAGTTGAGTTGGGAACCTTCAGAGAGGATCTCTACTACCGTCTCAATATCATTGAAATTTATCTGCCAGCGCTTTCAGAACGCAAAGATGACATACCATTGCTGGTTAAACACTTCGTCAACAAGTATAATGGCGAACTGAAACGTCGCATTATCGGGGTTGAAAATGAAGCCATGAAGAATCTGGTTAATTACAATTGGAAAGGTGAGGTACGCGAGTTAGAGAATATTGTTGAGCGTGCTGTGCTACTCTGCGATGGGGATATGATCTCGACTGAAGATTTACCCAAGCGTGCCCAGGAATCCTCAACCTCTGGATATCCAGATAACCTGAAAGAAGCTACGCGGAATTTTGAGAAGACTCATATTGTCAATATTTTGGATCGTAATGACAATGACAAAGCCAATGCCGCTGAGACATTGGGAATTGGCCTCTCCAGCCTGTATCGTAAAATTGATGATCTGGGAATTGACAGCGAAAGTGAATGATTTTGTAACATTGCAGCTGGTTTGACCTCAAAGAATACGCTGTCTTGAAATAGTAATGCATGTTTCACTTAAAATAATGAGTTGAATCTGAAAAAATATTGGAGTTCTTATGTCAGAACAAATTCACAAAGAAGTTATCATAATCGGTTCCGGTCCTGCCGGACTTACTGCTGCTATCTATGCCGCTCGCGCAGACCTGTCGCCTATTATTTTTGAGGGTGACCAACCTGGTGGTCAGTTAACTACTACCAATGATGTTGAAAATTATCCTGGCTTTGAAGATGGAATTACGGGACCTGACCTCATGGATGTCATGAGAAAACAGGCCGTTCGATTTGGTACTGAATCAAGATTTGAATATGTTACCAAGGTTGATTTTTCAGCTACCCCACATAAAGTCTGGGTGGGAGAAAAGGAATATACTGCTGATGCTGTTATCATAGCAACCGGTGCCTCTGCTAAATATTTGGGGCTTCCCTCGGAAGAAAAGCTCAAGGGATTTGGCGTGTCAGCTTGTGCTACCTGCGATGGATTTTTCTACCGCGATAAGGAAGTCTTTGTTGTGGGCGGTGGTGATTCGGCCCTTGAAGAAGCTGGATTCTTGACCAAATTTGCATCTAAGGTATATCTCATCCACAGAAGAGATGAGTTCCGTGGTTCAAAAATCATGCGTAAAAGAGTACTGGATAATCCCAAAGTTGAAGTCCTCTGGAATACTACCATTGAAGAGGTTCTGGGAGAACCGGATCAGGGTGGTGTTGTTGGAGCAATCTTGAAGGACACGGTTACAGGTGAGACGAGGGAACAAGCCGTTGATGGGATTTTCATGGCTATAGGTCATCAACCCAATACCCAGATTTTTACTGACTACTTGAAGACGGATGAAACCGGATACCTTGTCACCAAACCGGATTCAACTGCCACTGATATTGAAGGTGTCTTTGCCGCCGGTGATGTACGTGATCATGTTTATCGTCAGGCGATTACCGCTGCAGGTAATGGTTGTATGGCTGCACTGGAGGCAGAGCGCTATATTACGGAGAAGCTTGGATAAAGCTTTCTAGTCAGGTACCAAAATTGAAAAACGAGGACTTCGATCCTCGTTTTTCTTTTACAATTCTGTGACCCTGTTTCGCAGCCTAAAGAGATTCCTTAAGTACCAGCGTTAATGTGCCCTGAGCTGACTCATCCAGAACCTGTTCAAGTTCATGAATGAGAATTTTCGATTGATAATAATATTTTTTTTCAAAAGTTCTATTCCCAACACAGTTGGACACCAATGCAGTGACTGAGTCAGGAGTAAAAACTGTTTTGTGGTAAATATCATCGGGATGATTCAAAGGAAAGCTCATAATCAGCACCCCTCCCGGTTTCAGTGCGGATACCAAAGCCGATAAGCCCGCTTCAGGGTTGCTAAGATGTTCCAGGGTTTCGAAGGACATGATGGCATCAAAAGTACCCAGGCTGGCTGCCTCCTGAATTGGCAGTTTTTGAAAAGACCCCGAATAATTCTGCCGGGCATACTGAAGTACCGCCCCATCCAGATCCAGACCAGTATAATCACAACCACCCAGAAATGCGGAGCCGTAACCACTTCCACAGGCAGCATCCAGAACTCGACTCAAGGGAGGAATGTGTTCAGCGGCCAGGCGATACCTTTCAATATGTTTAACCGTTATGGGTGAAATAAACATCTGTACATCTTTGTGGAGTATATGCTTCCTGAAGAGGTGGTAACTGCGGATGAGGCTATAGATTAATGATTTCACATGAGCCTCATACTTAGCGCAATACTGCTAATTTTTGACTGGATGCAATACCATCTTCATTAAATAAATACAGGATATACACACCCGACCCAACAATATCACCCGCTGCATCCTTGCCATCCCATTTGGCTTCATATCCCTGTACTTCATTATCCAGAAAGGTTAATTCTCTAACCAGTGCTCCAGATATGGTCAGAATCTTTACCGAGGAATTATCCATAAGACCTTGAATTATGACCTGGTCATGAATATCAGGATTGAAGGGGTGGGGATAAATATGAATGCTGGAATAGTTATCTTTAGATGTAGCAAAGGGTGTATTCAAGATGGAAACACCCTTGGGTGTTGAGAAATACGTTTGCCCGGATTCAAAATCAAAAGCAGCAGAGTAAACCTCATTATCGAGTAAACCTGAATTTCCCGTATTGTACCCATACCCGCCATTGATCCAGCGGCCATTTTCCTGGAGTACATGAACACCATAGTTTGATGATAGGAACCAGCGATTTCCTCGCTGGTCAATTTCAATAGCTGTCACATTGTAGTCGGTTAGCTGCCAGTAAAAATAATTATCAGAAGTTTTGTCTGTCATGTAGAGGCTGGCCCAACTCCTAAGTTCGGTAGAGTTCAACCACTCAGTTGGAAGTATCATACTTTGAACTCCCTGGGGAGTAAGTATCCAAAGGGTGTTGTGGGTATCAACCTCTAATTGTAAAATTTCACTGTCACCCAGTGAGCCACCTACCAGACTTGAAACCCGAATTTCCATATCATCGGAAAGGGTCTCAGGGTATTCTATTAAATGAATGCCGCCTGGAGCCTGGAGCTCATTCCATACCTGTGACCCCGTCCAGACCAGATCATTCTGATCGATGGCAATAGATTTTATTGTACGACTATCCAAACCACCCTGATACTGATAGATACGGTACACTTCCTGTTCCGGGGTGACGATTGAGAGTCCACTTCCTCCATCTCTCACAAGCTTTGTAGTAAACCATACATTGTCTCTACTGTCAAAAGCAATTTGACCAGGCAAAGTATAGGAATCACTATTGTAGGTGGGTTCCAAAAAATGGTTTTGGGGAGTTAAAAACTTTGATGAATCAGGCAAATCCAGGTCGTATTTCAACACACCTCGCCCCTGTAGCGCTAGATAGACATTGCCATCTTGGTCTGCTCTCATATCCTGGACTACAGCATTTCCGATATAATCCAGCGTATCAACTATCATCGCATTCCAATTATAGGAGTCCTCATCAAAAGCTGACTTGCTATTACCAGGTCTAATGGTTCTCCATCCAGATTCTGAATGGATACTTATGCCATTTATAGCCCCTCCTATGAGATGACCTTCAGCATCAATACTCATTTGATTGAAGAAATGATCTCTAGGGCGATTGACTGAGAATGAATTATACATTTGCTCAGAAAATGTGCCAAGAAAATCTGAGTTGCTGGATATCCAGATATTTTCGCTATAACTTGCGATATGCTTTATGCCGCTCAGGCTGGCTTCTTGTACACTGGTGCCATCACTCAAATTGTAGGTATGAATGCCTGAGCTCAAAGCTACAACCAATTCTTCATCATTCCCGTTGGAATAAACCAGGTCAATGATCCTGCCACCCATACTTGTTAATTGGGTAAATTGAGAAAAGTCATAGTCATAGATGGCATCATCTATGGCCAGTCTCAAAACACTCCCATTCGAAACCATTCCATTGATGCTGGTTCGCTGTGGAGGCATTGATGTTACATGCCAGTTAGCAGGATCCTTGAGATTACTGCCATCAAGGTCTACCCAGAGGACTTCCTCCCGGGTTCTAAATGCAAGCCGGCCGTTCAAGTAAGTCACATCATGGACGGCAGTTAAATCCAGATTACTTTGATCCGGAAAATTATTAAAAATATCCAAATATTCAATCCGGTTGGCGCTTTTTCGGTAGAGTAGCAACCCACCTTCCAGATCATCCTGATATGTTGCATATACAGAATCGCCTACCTGGACAAAGCTACTAATCTCAGTGAGCTCAACAAATTCAACGGGAACAGATCGATTGGTGTTCAAGTCGATAACCTCAACAACAGGACCTGGGCTGCAAGATCCAATCCAGAGCAGATTATCCTCATCGATGGAGATTGTATTCACATCAAAATTCTCAGCCTTCATATTGTCGATGCCATAGCTAAAGCTCTCTGAATCTTCATCAAAAGATAGTAAACCTCCATCAGTGGCCAGCAGAATCTGATCCTCCAGGGGTAGAATCATGCGAATTTCAGTCAGGGTTGGCAAATTGTCCCAGGATCCAACCTGGGACAAGAGCGAAGCAGAGCTGAGGAATAGAAGTATTAGACGGAAAGTAGTAACCATTGATACAATGCCTTATTTCTGCTGAGATTGCTGTTTAGAATTCGGTAAAATGGCGTAATCATGACGAATTATACAATCTTGAGCCTGACTCGTTCCCATTTATTATGGCTGCAATTCAGGTCTGGATTCTGGAATTTCACCCAACGCACCTATGAGAATGCCATTCTCACCACCAGTCAAACAGGCAGACTGTGGATTTAAGAAATACTCATCTGCAAAATGTGGATCGCTATAGATGTTGTCCCCTCCAAAAGTAGTATTTTCCCCTTCTGAATCCCAGGGGAACAGACAATTCCAGTTCATTGATGCTGGATTTTTTAGCAAGTCTGTGTTGTATAAAGAAGTGTGGTAAAAAATATTGTGATCCAATCGTCCGAGTGTGCCATTGAGCATCTGCAAGCCACCAGCATTGCTGACGAATGTGTTACTGCTGATATCAATCTGCCCTGAATTACTCTTTGAGTTGAGAATACCACCAGTTCTCTCGAATACATTTTGTCGAAGGGTGAGCGACTGCAGGTGGGGACCTTCCAATTCAATAGAATAGTCATCAATCTGACTAAAGTTGCTGGACAATATTTCAGCCTGGCCATAATTCCCAATGCGAATGCCATTGCGAGCTTCCTGAACGGTGCAGTATGACAAGATTAAGGCTACAGACGCTTGGGCATCTATTGTAAAATTATTTTTGATAAATTTTGATTGAATAATTCTGGCTCTACCGCCGTCGCCAATGACCAGGGCCGTTGTATTTGCATGGAATTGTGTATCATTAATTGATATAGAGCCATTCAATAGCTTTAATCCAAATCCAGCACTTGAGTCTAATTGACATGATTCAATCCTGGCAGAGGCTTCATTGAGTAATAGTCCATTGCCATTTCCCAGCAGCTGAGCCTCCTTGATCACCATGTCCTTCGCAGAGAGAACCTCGAAAGCCGTTCCCGTATTTTGCAGCCATGATTCATTTGTGCTGGTCAGGGTTCCTATTTCAGAAAAATAACAAGCGGTTTGATTGGTCTCCCAAATATTATTTGCCATGCTGACATACTGAGCAGATCGGAACTCTGCTCCAGTATTGTTGCCTACAACACGATTCGAGTCCAGGTGGATATTCAATATGTTTTCTGCTACCAGGCCCAGACTATTCCCCTTAATGAGATTGGATGAAGCTGTTAACTCTGTCGCCCCTCTGATCATGACGGCCTCATTTTTATTTGAGGTAAGGAGATTATTTTTCAGCGATAACCCACTTGCCTGGGAAAGCTTGAGCCCGGTTCCGTTATTAACCACACTCACCTGGTCGATGGAGATGGAAGTAATGGAATCAGCAACCAATGCGATATTTGGATTTGCCTGAAAGCTGGAATGGTCAATAATTAATTCTTCACCACCATGTATTCGGAATCCATCCACACCATTGTGCCCGACCCTGACACCTGCCATGCGGGAGCGATTTGTATTGGCAATGGTAGCTCCCCCATCCCCATTCCCGATGTATTCTGAATTCAAGACGCGCAGAGTATCTACATCACTTATAGTCATTCCCTGTACCAGGTTTCCCAACCCAGAATACTGCATGAGACCACAGATCATAGCATGATTCACGCTCAAACCGTGTCGCCCATTCTCCCGGGATTCAACGTGATTAAGCAGCACGAACTGACAGTCATTCAGAATGATGCCATCCTGGAAGGAGTCCCTGACCTGTGTTGAATCCAGCCACACTTCGGTGACATCAGAGAGCTGAATCCCCACCCCCATGGTGTTGGTTATTATAGAACCATGGGTCTCAAATAAATTGCCACCCGTGGCATGGAGCACCGTTTCACCGGCCATATCGAACTGAGAGTTGAAGATTTTAACTTCACCACCGATCTGATTCACAACGCCTTTTCCAAGATTTCCAGCGCGAACACTTCTTAATTCAAGAGCCCCAGCGGGACCAACCTGGATCACCCACATGAGGGCGTCAGTAAGATCACAATTTTCTAATACAACCTTGCCTGAATCCACTCTGATAAGCGCCGTGTCTCCCCCACTCCCTTGAAAATTGAAATCGAGGATGTGGACAGTGGCTCCATTACTTACCTGGAAATATCCCCTCTCTGTAGGGTGCCAGGTGGGTCGGTCATCATGACGACCCTGGATGCGAATGTCCCTGGTAAATTTTCTGAATGTGGACTCCGTATCACCAGTATACTTCACCATATCCGGCAATAACTTCAGAGAATCCAGCACCAAGAGTGTTGGCATATGAAAGGGATAATTGACAAAGTTTTTTACCCGCATGCCGGAACTGCAAGCGTTCAAGATGAGTGTCAGAGTCAACCAAAAAATTACTGGAAAGTGTAGTCGTCGAAATAGTGTGGAAGGTGGTCTGTTCAAAATTGCTAGCTTTGCCTCTGGCAGTTTTTCAATTGACTACATGGATTGAGTTGCGGGAATGTATAGGAGTCGAACCTATCCGCCGGCTCTCCACCGGCATAACAGCTTTGAAGGCTGCAGTGGCCACCGGACCACATACATTCCCATGTTAATCAGCTAGCGCCGGAAAAGATTCTATCCCAAGGGCTGCATCAAGCATATCAGCCACGCTCAGTGCCGCCGTCTTGGATGGGTAGTCCCCGACGCGTATTAAATACAAAGTTTTGCCGTTACTCCTGCGTTCCTTGATAACAGTGGAATAACCGATTGATTCTATTTGATCCGCCAACCTGCGAGCATTGTCATAGTTTCCAAAAGCGCCAGCCTGTAATACATATTGTCCACGAGGTGTGGTCGCTGGCTCACCAATATCCTGACCCAGAGTTCTAATAGGTGCCGAAGGTATCGGGTCCGCGTCAAAGGATTCAGTTGCTCTTGCCTTACGACCGGGAATACGGGTTATATCGAGCTCCTCTGGAAGATCAAAAGCCATGTCCGGGTAACGATCCACAATGTCAGCCAGGTCGATATAGACACTGTCCATGAGTCGGGCAGCTATTCCTGCTCTGAGGCTCAGATTAACTGCATTTACCAGGTCGGGATGATTTGGATGAAATCTGATTACACGAGAGAGATGCTGACGGCTCTGGACATAGAGTCCTTGTGCATAATAATATTCGCCTAAATGCATGAGAGCACCTCCAGCGAATTGACTATCACGATGATTACGCACGATGTCCTTGTATAGACCCGCAGCCACCAGGGCGTCATCCTGCATGAGGGCTCTTGCGTAACGCAAACCTGGATGACCTGGATATTCATAGCTCAGGTCCGTCAATATGACCGTGGCACTATCCTGTTCACCTTTTTGAATAAGGGATAACAGACCATCAACATCCTGCCCCAGGCTGGAGATGGGATTCCCGACAATACAGATCGTCAGGATCAGGTAGACAAATTTCAGGTGTTTTTTACCCATCCACACTTGTCACAGATATAACGTGGTTCCTGGCTGATGTGACCGCAGTGAGAGCATGTGAGAATCCGCTTTTGTCTATCTAAAGCGATAAAATCATCGATGGTAGACTTAAGTGCATCTTTATGACCCAACTTTTCCAGTGTACGTAAATGACCCAGGATAAAGCTCAAGTTATTATAATCGGGCTTCTTGATCTCTTCCAGAAGCGCCAGAGCATCTCGGTTCTCACCTTTACGCTCAAAATAGTTGGCCAACCCAATAACCACTTCCATGTTATCGGGTTGCTTTTTGTGGAGTCGTTGATAGAATTGCTCGACCTGTTCAAATTGACCCAATTCGAAATACATTTTCTCTATTTCAGAAAAAACAATGCTGCCGGCGGTGGGATCCAATTCAACGAAAGTGGTAAAAAAATCGATGGCGTGTTTAAAGTTGCCTTCTTCCTGTCGAATTTTACCCAATTGATAATAAGGTGCAGCACATTTGCTATTCAATTTGATAGCCTGCTTCATCATGGAGACGGCCTCAGCCAATTTGCCGGAAGCTTTGGCCTTGATGCCCTCCTGAGTCTTGTAAATAGCAGGCAATAGTGCATCAGCTGAACCTCCAGCTGCATTTTCCTTCTGAAAGGCCTTAATAGCAGCACTCCAGTTTCCACTTTTCACTGCGAAACGATGAACCGCTTTAAGCGCCCATAAATTTTTACGATTGGCCTTGAGCAGCGCATCTGCGTGTTGAGTAGCCTGGGCAAATTGTCCTAGTTCTTCATAGTCCATGGCCAGTCGCTCATGCGCCATCAATTCATAATCCTGGCTGATGCCCTGTCGCTCCAGCACCTCTTGATGCACCTGGACTGCTTTTTCTGCTTTTCCTATTTGACGATACAGATCCCCTACTTGCAGATAGGCCCCCAGGTTGGAAGTGTCTTTTCCGGCAATTTCCTTGAGTAACTTTAATGCGTGCTTCTTTTCGCCGGCCAAAATGTGGTTTAAGGCTTTGATCTCCGCATCGTGGGCACTGCTCTGCTTTGGTTTGCTAAACATGAAATAGCGAGTCAAAATGACAATGACGACAATAAATAAGACTATAAAAGCTAAAGTGATAAGGTCCATTGGCTTTTTAATCCCTAGTTGTTAGCGGATTCTACTCCCTCATCTTCCTCGAGAACGGCCTGGCGTCTTTTATCTACTTCACCCTGCAATTTTTCACGTTCTCGATCAATTAATTTTAAACCCTTGCGGAGCTTAACATTCTGGGTAATGGTAAGTGAAAACCCAAACAGAATACCAAGAACTACACTGCCGAGAATAACAACATAAAGCGGTATATCAGAGTATACCGCACCCATTAGTTTCAATTCCACAGGTGTAGCGTTCTGGGTAAAGACCCAAACAACAGTGAGAAGTATCGCTACAGTGACAAAGATTTTAATTTCTTTCATCTGCTCCCTCAATCTACGATCCGGCCAAACAACGTGATACCCTGCGCATCAATGATTTCCACATTGACCATATCACCAGGTTGTTCACCGGCTTTATCAAATATAACAATTTTATTGGAACGTGTTCTACCTTGATGCTGATTTTCAGATTTTTTTGAATTTTTTTCTACCAGCACCTCCAGCGTCTCTCCAACGAGTGCACGATTTCTCAGCAGCGTGTGTTCCTTCTGGAGAACGATCATGCGTTCCAGACGATCCTGCTTATCTGCTTCAGGGACTGTATCCACATACTCGGCAGCCTTGGTTCCCGGTCGTGGGGAATACTTAAAGGTAAAAGCAGTATCAAATTTTACCTGATTCATGACATCAACTGTATCTTGAAAATCAGCTTCGGTCTCACCTGGAAAACCTACAATCATATCAGTACTTATTGCCAACCCAGGAATTTGTTCTCTCATTTTTAGAGCCAGATCCAAAAAATGTTGCTTGGTGTAGGTGCGATTCATCCGTTCCAGGATTGGATCACTGCCAGCCTGTAAGGGGAAATGAATGTGATTACACACTTTGGAATTTTCCTTATGGACCTTTATGAGTTCATCATCAAAGTCCTGCGGATGGGGTGAGGTATAACGTATACGCTCTATTCCTTCGATTTCAGCAACTTTTTGGAGGAGTTCGGGAAACCGTCTATTTTCATGATGATAGGAATTCACATTCTGACCAAGCAGTGTGACTTCCTTGAAACCGTCATCACGAATCTGCTTCACCTCCTCCACAACGCTCTCTATGGACCGACTGCGCTCCCGTCCCCTGGTAAAGGGTACAATGCAAAAGGTACAGAATTTATCACACCCTCGCATAATGGATATCCAGGCATTGATACCTTCTCGGCGAGCAGGAAAAAGGTCATCATAGACCTCCATCCGACTCAATTTGGTATCTACCACATTTTCCAGTGGGATTTTTGTCTCCTGAACCATTTCAGGGAGTTTGCGGTAAGAATCTGGACCCAGGATCACATCCACGTAAGGTTTGCTCTTCAGCAGATCTTCTTTCAGATTCTGGGCCATGCACCCCAGAACGCCAATTTTAACATCTGGGTTGCCATCCTTGAGATGTTTCAAATTGCTGAGACGCGCGTGAACTTTGTCCTCGGCATTTTCGCGGACTGAGCAGGTATTCAAGAGAATAAGTTGGGCCTCCTTTGAATCCTCTGTCCGCTGGTAGCTCTCCTTTTCCAGGAGACCAGCAACCAGTTCTGAATCATACTCATTCATCTGGCAGCCATATGTTTCTATGTAATATTTTTTTGGTGTATTAATGATCAGATCTTTCTTTAAATAAACAGTGAGCCCCCTCACGACAACGCTGAATATATTTTTGGTGCCTGCATCCCACAAGGCTATAAAAGTTCACGCCTTAAAGCTCTATTTGCCTGGGAGGAGAATTCCTTCGTTGGTGAAGTGAAGGGTGGACTCAGGAATATCAGCCCGTGACAGAGAATCCACCAGGAATGTGAAACGGTGTTCTGGGTCCACAAAGGGAACACCCCAATACTTCTGTTCAGTAGATATGATTTTTGAATTAATCAATTCACCTAATGGTGAAAGCTCTACATCCAGGATGGCTCCAAACCTTCTTATCGCTAGAAGATTAAAACGTCCATAGGTGGCAAAGTTGGCCAGCGAGTAGGCAATCAATTTACCCCGGTACATTTCCATGGCTCGCGGAACATGAGGACCATGTCCAACAATAAGATCAGCACCTGCATCCACCATAGCATATGCAAAGGCTCTCAGATGCCCTCTATCCTCACCCATATAATATTCGGTAGTATCGGGTAGTGACAGAGCAGCGAGGCCCTCTGCGCCACCGTGAACTGACACCAAAACCAGATCATGGTCCGTTTTCATGTTGCTCACGAATGTACTGGCAGTTTCAACATCAAGTGCGCTATTGCAATTACCACCACTATGAAATGCCAGGAAGGCAATTTTTGTCCCTCTTACCTCGCGACTGGCAAAGGTAGCCGGGCGTCCGGACCACCCGATTCCCATAGAATCAAGGACTTGTTCGGTTTTGGCAACACATTCAGCTCCAAAGTCTCCGATATGATTATTGGCCAGAGATAAAAAGTCAAACCCGGCTGATTTCAAATCTTCACCGTAGATCTCAGGCATCCGAAACAAATAGCAGTCCAATGAATCCGGTTCGCATTTATCCGTAGTTCCGCTGTCGCAAAGTGTGCCCTCTAGATTACCAAGGGTTATGTCTGCATCTAGCAGCATCGGACGAATATATTTAAGGATACTCCCCTTCTCATCCGGTCTTAGAAACCCATCCGGGTTGAGTGTCCCCAGCATGATGTCACCCACGGCGCGAATCCGAATGGTATCATCTGCTGCTGTGATGGCAATTGGAAGCAACAAGCAAGTTGAGAGTAATATTTGTTTAAAAGTATGTTTCATAATTTCCCAGAGGGAACCAATATGTAATAAAAGTTTATGGTAAAAAAAACGCCCGGATTAACCGGACGTTATAAACTGTTAAAATACGGTGGTCTAGAGTTCTTCTTGCCGGGTAAGAAAATAGTGACGCGGATTAACGGGAACATTGTTCACCCTGACTTCATAGTGAAGATGAGGACCTGTACTTCTTCCAGTATTTCCAGAATAAGCAATCAAATCTCCGCGTTCAACCTTCTCACCAGGTTTAACAGCATATCTGCTAAGGTGTGCATAAATGGTTTTTACACCATAACCGTGATCAAGAGTGACTGTATTTCCATATCCCGTTGAACCTTTTCGTGATTTGACTATACCGTCAGCAGTTGCGTAAACTGGAGTTCCAGTAAGCACACCAAAATCCTGTCCATGGTGCATGCGACGTTTCTTGGTCCAGGGATCTGGGCGTGTTCCAAAACTGGAAGTGAGGTAGCCGCGATTTACTGGACGGATAGACGGTGTTTTTCTTAACCGATCAACATCCTGGGACAACTTAGAATAAATTTGCTCATAGCTATTCAGCTGAAGTGTGATTTCACGCCCCAGACTACCAATGTTACTCTCTAAAGAGTTGAGATTAATATCGGTGTTTGGCATGAGATCACTATAGTTCTCATCAAAATCATTGACGGCACCACCAGTTCCCAATGCTCTGACATCGCTATCGACTGAAGGTAGGTTAGCGTAGACGCGTAGTGCTTCATCCTGAGATACCAGTGTAGTCAATTTAATTTCAGCATCATCGAGACGAATCTTCATGTCTTCAACAACTCGGACCAATTCTTTATTCTGGCCCTTGAGACTTTGAACTTTAAGATCGTATTGTGTCGTATTGAATGTGGAGAACAGGAAGGCTCCCAATCCCATGACAACGATGGTCGCGGAAATACCAAGGGAGAGAACGGTGGGTTTTGAAAAAAACATTTCCCGCACACGATTCTTTTTATCGTTGATCAGGAAAAACCGAAACCCATCGCTGGTCTTCATGTTTTTATTTCTATTATAGCCCATCATTTTATAAAATTCATATCCTATTCTTTATAGACTGCGAAGTATACTCTGAAGCAGAATTGAATCAAAGCATTTTTGAGTCAATCCCCGTGATTCTCTCTTCACGAGAATTGATGGCACAAATACTGGATTAGTCCTTAACCACCTCATTGCCTTCTTCAGTCTCGACCTGTTCTGCCTGTGCTTCTTTTTCCTTTATCTCGGCATCCAGATCTTTTATGGATTTGGTCAACACTACAAAATTCTCGTGTTTACCCAGTTTGGCCAGCTTCGATTCCTCACTCAAATTGAAAACCAATTCACCCAGCTCAGCCAATTGTTTGATACGGCTTCTGTTCAACTGGTGAATATCCAATTTAATTTTACCTAGTTTAGTGAGCTCTTCAGCCTTTTCAGTGGCGATCTTGCCATACTCTTCAGCCTTTTCCATGGCTGCCGACCCAAAATCCCGAAGTCCCTTAATCATATCGTTCATCAATGTTGATGCACGGTCTGATGCTGGTGCTTCCTGTTCTGCTTGCTTTTCTTGTTTCTCTTCTTCGGTCAATTTATCACCTCATACTTTAATCATCGGATGGTTGGACAAATCCTCCACCCTGCTAATTCAAAAAAATAATGCTGGTTATTACCCGAGAAAATAACACTCCTGAATGGAAGAAATACTCTTTAATTTGCTAAACAGATCTGCATTGAGAGGTGAATCACATTTAATCAAAGATAGTGCAAAAGCGCCTTCACGCCGACTGAGCGAGTATTCACCGATATTCACTCCGGAACTTCCCAGCAAGGTTCCAACCTCACCAACCACACCGGGGACATCAGAATTGATGATCATGATAAGAGGCCCATCAAGCAGTACATCAATGTGGTAATCATTCACACGGATCAGACGCTGACCACCCCGAATATCGGTATAGCCCAACAATTCCCACACAGCGCCATCTGCGGATTCAACCTGAATGGCAATCACATTCCTTACCTGACTCAACTCAGGATCGTGAACCGTACTCAACTTAATTCCTTTTGACTCAGCCACTGCTTTGGCATTAATCAAGTTGATCACACCATCAAACCGCGCTTCCATGATGCCTTCAAAGGCAGAATAGAGTAAAGGTTGAATATGTTCCGCATCCCCATTGTAGCTGAGGCGGAAAGATTTTATGGCTGAAGCATGGAGGGGATGCTGGAGTCTACCAATCTGTTTGGCCAATTCAAGTGAATCCCCAATGGATTTGAGTATACTCATATCCGCAATTGGCAGGTTGATGGTATTGCTCAGATGATCTTCCACCAGATATTCTTTTAACTGGGTGGCAACCTGCACAGCCACATTCTCACCAGCTTCACGCGTACTGGCCCCCAGATGCGGGGTCAATACCACATTTTTTGCTTTGGTCAATGGGTTGTCAACTGCTGGCTCTGTTGTGTACACATCAACTGCGGCTCCTGCAATGACTCCTTCATCCAGTGCCTTTGCCAGGGCGGCCTCATTAGCCAGCCCTCCACGGGCACAGTTGATTAACAATGCTGAATCTTTCATTTTTACCAATTCAGCCGCATCGATCAGATTTAAGGTGTCCTCATTGCGAGGAAGGTGAAGGGAGACCACATCAGCATTCAATAGTACCTCGTCGAGAGATTGAACTGCAATGTCTTTTACCACGAGCTGATCCTGAGAAACATATGGGTCATAACCCACAACTTTCATCTGTAATCCCAGAGCCCGCCTGGCAACCTCCTGCCCGATTCGTCCCAGTCCCACCAGTCCAAGGGTTTTCCCATTTAGCTCAGTGCCCACCAGGGCTTTGCGATTCCAGGCATCGGCCTTCATGGAGCTATCTCCTGCTGGAATATTCCGCGCCAAAGACATCATCAAGGCGATGGTGTGTTCAGCGGCTGAAATCGTATTCCCACCTGGAGTATTCATGACTACAACCCCGTGAGCGGTTGCAGCATTGATATCAATATTATCTACTCCCACACCTGCACGGCCAATAGCCTTAAGTTTTGGTGCGCGAGCAATTTCATCTGCGCCAATTGTGGTTCCACTGCGAATGATCCAGCCTTCAGCCTCGAGCAATGCCGCACTCAGCTTAGCCTCATCTTTATCCAGAATTTCAATCACTTCTAATCCTGCATCTTCGAGGACCGTTACTCCGGCAGCTGAGAGTGGATCAGTGATCAGTATTTTTTTTGTCATAGTGTTTCAATAACCTCATCCAAAACTTTTAGCACATCGTTGATATCATCCATCTGTAGATCACCCATATGAGCCAGTCTGAAGGTCTTACCCTTTAGCGCACCATACCCCCCGGAGATGAGATAGTTCCGAGATTTCATGGCTGCCGCCAACTCAATTAGATCAATCCCTGCTTCATTCTTGAAACAGGTCAGTGTGTCGGATTCATATCCGGGCTGGGCATAGAGGCCAAATCGATCCTTGCCCCAAGCTCTAACCCGATCAGCCATTTGCTTATGGCGGGCAAAACGCTTGTCCAGACCTTCTGCCTTGATACGGTCTAATTGCTTTGAAAGTCCATATAGATGAGGAATAGAAGGCGTAACTGGTGTCTCTGATTTTTCACCCGCTTTATGCATCCGTACAAAATCGAAGTAGAATCCCTTTTGAGCGCTTGGTATAGATTTACTGCGTTCCAGGGCTCTATCTGAGAGCGATGTAACAGCAAAACCAGGTGGCAAGGCCCAGGCTTTCTGAACACTGGCCAGAGCCATATCAACACCCCATTCATCGATTTTTATGGGTACCCCCATCATTCCACTCACGGCATCAACCATAAGAAGTACTTCAGGGTATTTGTTGACAACTTCAGCAATCTCTTTGAGGGGATTCATTACACCGGTAGAGGTTTCATTAAAAACTACAGTCACCAGGTCATAATCCCCATTGGACAATACATCATCAACCATTTCAGCTGTGATTGCCTGCCCCCATTCAACCTCGAAGACGTCCTGATCAAGACCACAGACCTTTGTGATAGCAGCCTGCTTTTCAGAAAACGCGCCGCAAACAAAATTAGCCACCTTTTTCTTGCTGAGGTTCCGCACACCTGCTTCCATAAGACCGGTAGCGGAACTGGTGGAAACCAAAACGGATTGTTCTGTATATAAACAGTCTTTGATTCCAGCCACAACTTTGGACTGCAATTCGCGATAATCGCCTGTCCTGTGGCCGAGGGGATATTGTGCCAGTGCATCAAGTATTTCTTGATCCACATGCGTGGGTCCCGGAATAAACAATTTTGGTTTCATCAGGTGTTAATCCTCCAGTTCTCTAAATACTATACCTGTTGGTAGTTTGGGAAAGAAATAGGTGCTTTTTTGAGGGAGGCGCAACCCTCTCCCGCCTATTTCAAATAAAATATTATTGTCGGGATAATTCATGATCCAGCCAACCTGACTTCCAGAACGCAGGGCTGCCCAGAAGTCATCGATATCTCTATGGTATTCAATATATCTGTGATGCTGGAGGTCGTCGTCGGTGAGCTTCAGGATCCCCTTCAAGACGATTTCTTCCAGGATTACCGTATCCATTTCAGCCAGGATAGGATCATCCAGCTCGTGTCTTAACTCGTTGTATGCATCCTCTTTCAATCTCAGCGCCAGAGGTTCACCGGCCTCATTGGCCATGATTATGGTCCGATGATCATGCCCTAGCTCGATCTCATTATCTTCCATTTTGAGGACTTCGAAGTATTCGAATAATTTGTCCTGCAAAATTTGATATGAAAATTCCGGTAGCCCCCTCAAGGTCCGATGCGTGGGATATACCTTAAGACCAGTATCTTGAGCACAGGCAAAATAGCCCATGATGTAATTCGCATCAATTTCTGAAAATCCTGTTTCAGCCAAGCGCTGTTTTTGATATTGACTCAAGGTTTCATAGCGATGATGGCCATCAGCAATAAACACTGGTTTACTCTCCATCATTTCCTGAACCCTGGCAATGACCTCTTCATCTTCAATGAGATAACAGATATTATCTACACCCGTGGCCTCGTCTTTCCCATCCAGTTTTACAATGGCTTTTGCCAGAGACTCATCGAGCAATCTGATAATGGCATTTTCAGCATCCTGATAAGTGAAAAAGATTTGAGAGAAATTTGTTTTGGTAGTTGCCGTCAGACGTAGACGGTCCTTAATGGCACCAGCATGGGTTCGTTCATGTGCCCGCACTGTCTCAGGTCCATAGGGCGCTAATTCCATAAGTGCAATAAAGCCCTTTCGGATATGCTGTTCCCCATCTGGGCCCGTGAAAAATTGATGTAAAAAATATAACCCGGGCTGTTCACGCATACATAGCGTCCCATCCTCGTGCCATTTTTTCAGAAGGTCCCCGGTGCCTTCATAGAATTCATCTTCAAAGTAATCTCCCTGCTTCTCCTCACCCAGAATGAGACGAGCGCTATTAAAGCGTGACCTGGAAAGCAGGAATCGTCTTTCTTCAGGTGGAATAACATCGTAAGGTGGAGAAATTACTTCAGAGAGATTCGGAAAATTTTCAGGGTTGTAGATCGTCCCGCAAAAGGGAAGGATAGACATTTGATCACCTCTATTGAATAAAAACCGATAACATGGCGGAAAATTTAGACAACCAATTCAGGTTAACAACGTGTCATTCCACAAAAATTAAAATTATTAACTAAAATGCCTCCATCCCCTGAATTATTTAATCCCTTGTATAAATGAAATTTAGCTCAAGTGATCAAATCATTTCATCACGCTGAGGTGCGGAATATATTCGCGCCATGAATATTGTAGCTATAACACCGAAGACACCGGCTGAAGCCAAAGGCATTCAAGTGGGTGACAATCTTCTTTCTATAAATGGTCGAAACATCAATGATGAAATCGATTACGCATTTTACTCAGCGGATGAGGATCTTAAGCTTGTTGTTTTAAGCAGTGGCATCAGCCGTGAACTTGAAATATCAAAAAGCCTGGATGAAGAGCTGGGGATTGTTGTTGAGCCAATGAAAATCAGATCCTGCGCTAATAACTGCGTGTTCTGTTTTGCACATCAAAACCCACCCGGTGTGCGTGAGGCTTTAAATTTCAAAGATGGCGATTTCCGGTTTAGCTTTCTCCATGGTCATTATATCACCATGACCAACATGGGACCCAAACAGTTGGAGCGTGTGGTGGAGCAGCAACTGAGCCCACTATATATCAGTGTCCATGTTACGGATCCCGAGGTCAGGCGTAAGATGTTGCTTTACGGTAAAGATGATCACCTCATGGACAAGCTGACCTACCTGACCGAAAACCGAATCGAGTTGCACACCCAGATTGTACTCTGCCCCGGTTGGAATGATGGCGACATCCTGCTTCAAACGATCCAGGATCTCAAATCTTTGGCCCCTCGGATTCAATCCATATCGATCGTGCCAGTGGGTCTGACGAAGTACCGGGATGAACAACCCGACCTGGAATCATACACACCTGAAACCGCTCGTGAATTCATCCAATGGTTTGAATCGAAAGAAGCTGATTTCACAGTGGATGGATTTGAGCATTATGTCCTGCTTAGTGATGAATTTTTTATTCTGGCTGATCTCCCCATTCCTGGGAATGAATACTATGGTGATTTTTCCATGGTTGAAAATGGCGTGGGACAATGTCGTGACTTCGCCAACCGATTCGCAGCCAGCATACCTTTACTTCCTACAGCACTTAAACGGCCCACCAGAATACTATTTGCAACTGGCACTCTGGGCTACCCCTTTCTGAAAGATACCATAGCAGAAACATTGGATGGTGTGGAAAACCTGAGTTATGAGATTGTCCCCATTCGTAATGAATGGTTGGGAGCGGAAACGGTCACGGTCACCGGTCTGGTATCGGCTCGGGATCTGGTGACTCAAATACAGCAACATGGTAGCGCTAATGCAGTCTACCTTTCCTATCGTATGTTTAGTGAAGATGGTATCACACTGGATGACCATACACGGGAAGACATTGAAAAGAAATTGGGTATACCTGTGTATATCCATCATGAAGATTTATTGGAGATACTTCACCCATGGGTTTAAGATTACCGGTTGTAGCAATAGTGGGGCGACCCAATGTGGGTAAATCCACACTTTTTAACAGGATTGTCGGTAAACGACTTTCCATCGTCCATGAACAGGAAGGTGTGACGCGAGATCGGGTTGCCATGGAAACCGATTGGGCTGGCCATCAATTTTTCCTGGTTGATACTGGTGGTTATATCCCCCAGAGTGAAGACACCATTGATAAAGAAGTGCGTAAGCAGGCGGTACTGGCTATTGAAGAAGCAGATGTTATCATGCTTATGGTTGATACAGTTGTTGGTATCACCTGGGAGGATGAGGAAATAGTCAAACGGGCCAGGAAGACCAGGAAACCCATCGTTTTACTGGCCAATAAGACTGATAATAACGCACTTGAAAATAACAGTCACGAATTTCTTAAACTGGGTTTGGGCCAGCCCTTCGCTGTCAGTGCGCTGAATGGCCGTAGTATTGGCGATGCTCTGGATCAGGTTGTTACTACCTTTGATGAGATTGAAATCAATGAGGAAGTGGCTGAGGATGTTATCCGTTTTGCCATTGTAGGTATGCCCAATGCAGGAAAATCTAGCCTCACCAACGCACTACTAGGTATAGACAGACAAATTGTCACAGATATACCCGGGACCACCCGTGATTCGATCAACACAACCTTCAAATATTTTGATCAACAGTACGAAATGATTGACACAGCTGGTTTGAGGCGCAAGGCCAAGGTCAGTGATTCAGTAGAGTTTTATAGCTCAGTAAGAACTCAACAGGCAATCAAAAGTGCAGATGTTGTGATCGTGCTGATTGATGCTGAAAAGGGATTTGTTTCTCATGACGCCCGTGTCATGGAAGAAGTCTTAGGTGCTGGCAAAGGGTTGATCGTGGGTGTAAACAAATGGGACCTCATTGAAAAAGAGACCAACACCATGCGGGATTTCAAGCAAAACCTGGTTGATGACATGTTTGAATTGAGACATTACCCTATACAGTTTATTTCCACATTGGAAAGACGTCGAATCTTTAAGCTGGTCGACCTGGTGAAGAATATCCATGAGGAGCAGCAGAAACGCATTCCCACCCGGCAGCTAAATCTATTTCTCGAAGATGTGGTTGCCCGACTGCAGCCACCCTCACCACAGGGCAAGGAAATAAAATTGAACTATTGTTCTCAGGTTGCTGTTGAACCACCTGTGATTGTGATTTTTTCAAACTACCCTGATCTAATAAAAACCTCTTATAAGCGGTATATCGAAAATCGGTTCAGGGAACTATTTGGTTTTGAGGGTGTACCAATCCGGATGTCGTTCAGGAAAAAATAGTCCATGCGGATTCTTCTCTTATCAGCCCTGCTTATCCAGACGCTCTGGGGGCAAAGTGAACCTGCACATAAGTGCGGATTTATGATGGGTGGTATGCAGGAAACCCAGGTGACACGCGCTGGGGAAAGAGATATTCCGCAATTTGATGAGACCCTGCTAAATGAGTCCATAGTAAGTCCAGCAGGACATTTCCGCATCCATTTCACACACTCAGGTACCAATGCTGTGGAAGGCCCAGTAAGTGGGACCCCACCATTTGTTTCGGAAGCAGCGATTGCTGCAGATTCAGCCTATAGCGTGATAGTTAATGATCTTGGTTTTCTGCCCCCCCTGCCAGATGAGGGTATTGATGGTGATGAATTAGATATTTATATCAGAAACTGGAATGGCACCTATTACGGGATGACCTATTTTGGTGATTCAGCACCTTCTATTACCTATCTGGTTGTAGACAACGATTACTCAGAATCGTCGTATGCAACTTCAGGGCTGGCGGCCCTGAGAGTAACCATCGCACATGAGTTTTTCCATATGGTGCAATTGAGATATGCCCACCCATTTCAGCCAGTTTCTTCAAACCCCTACTGGTATGAAATCTCAAGTACCTGGATGGAAGAAAAGTGTTACCCGGAGATCGATGACTACCATGCCTATGTTGCTGATAATTTTCGCCAGCAAAATTTTCCAGATTTGAATGATGATTCATTCGGTTTTTCATTCAGTTATGGACATTGCATTTTTGGCCAGGTTCTGGACGCAGAATTTGGCACCCGAAATGGCAAGCATATCATGCTCGACATCTGGGAAAATATCTCGGGTAAAGAGGCCACCGACAATCTGGAAGACATTCTTAGTGCAAGTCCCTGGAATTCAAGCCTCACCAATGTTCTGGGCAAATATGCACTTTACAATGTCTTTACTGGTTCCCGGGCTATTCCCGGCCTGTACTACGAGGATGCAGCACTGTTACCTGAAATCAGGGTCTCTGAATATGATCTGCCCTTCATATACCCAGAATCGTTTGGTTTTGGGTTGGACAATTTTGAGATCAGTTTCCAGAAATTTAATATTCCAACACTCTCAGATTTTTATGTGAGCGGTGAGAATATCACTGATGATCAAAGGGTCTATCTTACCTATCATAGTTATGAGGATGGGTCGTCGTTAAAAAGTGCTGTGGGTAACCATTGGCTGCCCTGCAATAATGTTAGCAGCCAGGATTACTTAATTTTTCCCATGGTGAATGGGAATCGGGAAGTCGGTAATTCCTTGAGCCTGAATTTTGAAGGGGGAACGCTTGAGCTGGATGATGAGATTCAGGCTTTGTGGCCAAATCCTGGCATCCCGAGAGTGCACCCCATACAGGTTAGTCTCATGCTGGAGACTCCGGGTACTTACCATGTAACCGTATACGATATCCTGGGACATTCAATTTTTGAGACTAGCAAGTTCAGTCCAGAGGGCATCAGAATTATTGATCTTGAGCTTCCTGAATCTACACCATCAGGATTATATATTCTTAGCATTACTACAAAGAATGGCATGATGACGAGAAAATTCACGGTGATCAGATGACAGAGTCTAATTGGTTTCAACCTGGCGACAGCTGTCAACATCAGACAAAAATAAAAGCATCCAGATTTATAGCTGATCTCTACCCGGTTAAGACTGAGGATGAAATCCAGAGCTATCTGAGCATGGTTAAAAAGCGGGAGTATACTGCCAATCACCATTGTTTTGCCTGGCGTCTGGGTGTCAGTGATGAAGAGGTCTGGAGAGTCAGTGATGATGGTGAACCAGCTGGAACTGCCGGCATGCCCATCTATCATGTGCTGGTGGGCGCGAATACCACCAACGTGTTGGCAATTGTCACAAGATACTTTGGTGGCACCAAGCTTGGTAAGGGTGGATTGATGCGTGCCTACGGTGGAGTCGTCCAGGATGCCTTACCCCTGATCAAAAGACGGGCATTTATCCCACGTGTTTCACTGGAGTGTCACTGTGATTTCGAACATGCCAATCTGGTCTATCGACTGATTGAGACACACAATGCCCAACTTCTGGAGCAGGATTATAGCGACAACGTAACTATCAGGTTGCGAATTAAGCGGGATTTAGCAGATAAATTTTCGTGGGATTTACATGAACTCTCCAATGGTCTGATCAAAGCACACCCGGCTACTCAAAAAAAATAACCCTCAAGTAAGAATAATTTTGAGCATATGGACCCTGACTACCCCACCAGCTTTTCGATTTTGAACACTGACTCCCATTCGCATTGGATGGAGCAAGCTTTTAAGGAAGCGGAGAAGGCTTATCGCGCCAAGGAAATCCCTGTTGGAGCTGTGGTGGTTATGAATAACCAGATTATTGGGCGTGGTTATAACCAGCGGGAAGCTTTGAAGGATCCCACGGCTCACGCTGAGATATTGGCCATCACTGCGGCTGCCAATCATATGGAGGACTGGCGTTTAACGGATGTTACGTTGTATGTGACGTTAGAACCCTGTCCCATGTGCACCGGAGCAATTCTGAATGCGCGTATACCCCGTATTGTGTTCGGAGCTGATGATCTTGATCATGGAGCCTGCGGCGGTGCCGTACAACTATGCTCAGGCAATTTTCTCAATCACAAAGCTGAGGTTATTGGTGGCATCCTTGAGCATAAGTGCAAGAGTATTCTGGATAGTTTCTTTCAAGTGAGTCGAGGCTCAAAAACGTAACCAATACCCCTTATACATTGCCGCCAGTAGTGCTGCTTTTATATTCAGGGGATTTGACACATGGAGAGGTGGCCCGTCTACGCCACTTCGTAGCTACACTGCGACAGACAGCGGCAAGAAAAAATTTTGCACAAGTAGGCATGTTTTTTTGGGGATCAGGATTTTCATTAAATGGAGAGGTGGCAGAGTCCGGTTGAATGCACTGCACTCGAAATGCAGCGTACCTTCGGGTACCGGGGGTTCGAATCCCTCCCTCTCCGCTTGCAATTTTATGTGTATTATTATTAATTACTTACGACTGCTATATTTTTCGGGATTGCCAAATTTGTGCCACTCAGGCAGCCACAATTACATGAAGATGCACGATAGTCAGAGTTCTCTGTTAAATTGATCCCAATAATGAAGACACCAAAATCTCACCGATGCAAGCAGATACAATCAATCCGCAAGGAAATGGCAAAGCTTGAGGAAAGACGAAAACAACTTGAACATGAGCTGAATCTTTTAGAGAGTGATCGAGAATCCTCTATTATGAAACAAGAAAGACTTCTACCAGGGTCAATAGTGAATCACATCATGATTTAAAGATCGAACTATTTATGAATCTATTCAAAGGCAGATCTGATGTATTTGCAAAACGTTTTGAAAATCTGAAAACTGGAAAGTCTGGATACTCGCCTGCCTGTGAGAATGAATGGATCACCGGAATCTGTGAAAAACCGAGGATCAAATGTGCTAATTGTGGCCACCGTAAATTTACTCCGCTTTCCAATTCGGTACTCAGAGATCATTTGTAGGGCTATGCTCTCGAGGATAAAACGAAGCGAGATTTTGCTGTAGGTGTCTATCCTTTATTGCCGAATGAGACCTGTCATTTTCTGGCAGTAGATTTTGATGGTTCTAATTGGCAAACTGATATTTTAGCCTATTTAAGTACCTGTCGAAATAATCCCATTCCTGTTGTGATGGAACGATCTCGTTCTGGAAATGGAGGACACATTTGGATATTCTTCTCTGAACCAATCTTAGCAAAAACTGCCAGAATAATGGCTTCTTTTATTCTAACGGAAACAATGAAGTGTCATCCCGGAATTGGATTTGAGTCCTATGATAGATTTTTCCCGAACCAGGATACAATGCCCAAAGGCGGATTTGGAAATCTCATCGCTTTACCTCTACAAGGACACCCTCGCTTAAGTAATAACAGCGTGTTCATTGATGACAAATTCATTCCCTACCCCGATCAATGGTCATTTCTATCCACAATCACAAAGATTTCCCGTTCTAAAGTTGAAGAAATATCACAAGACGCCACCCAAAAAGGGAATGTCTTAGGTGTCCGATTCGTTAACATAGATGAAGATGAAGAACCCTGGACTGCCTCCCCTTCAAGACAAAGCAAGCTAGACCCTATCCAAGGAGAACTCCCCTCAAAGCTCACTTTTGTGTTGGGGAATCAGATCTATGTAGAGAAGGCTGGTCTTCCTCCAGCCATGATTAATCGGTTAATCCGTATAGCTGCATTTCAAAACCCTGAGTTTTATAAAACTCAGGCTATGCGATTATCAACCTGGAATAAACCTAGGATTATATCATGTCACGAAGATTTCTCGAAACACATTGGACTTCCAAGAGGCTGCTTGGAGGAAGTTACTGAACTTCTAGATTCACTATCAATAACACCTGAGATCATTGATGAACGTGAACAAGGTCTTCAGTTATCACTAAAATTTCAGGGAGAACTTTATCTCGACCAGAAGAAATCTATAAAATCATTGATGCCTTATGATACAGGAATTTTGTCTGCAGCTACAGCTTTTGGTAAAACCGTTGTGGGGATTGCCCTCCTTGCTCGGCGGAATGTAAACACTCTCATTCTTGTACATAGAAAACCCCTAATGGATCAGTGGATCGCTGCATTGCAGAAGTTCCTAGATATCGATAAATCAAGTATCGGAACTATTGGTGGAGGAAAATGGAACCCGACCGGTATCATAGATGTCGCAATGATACAAAGTCTCAGTCGTAAAGGTGAGGTTAAGGATATTGTAGGGAAATATGGGCATCTGATCGTGGATGAATGTCACCATATTTCTGCACGTAGTTTTGAAATTGTTGCCCGTCAGTGTAAGGCGAAATATGTGTTAGGTCTCACCGCAACCGCAGTTCGAAAAGACGGTCATCACCCCATTATTTTTATGAATATTGGACCAATACGCTTCAAAGTTGGGCATCGAAAACAAGCAGCTAAAAGACCGTTTGCGCACAAGGTGATTTTCATAAACACAAACCTCTTACTGCCATCAGAACTTTCAGGAAAAGATGATTTGCAAATCTACGAAATTTATGCATTTATTATGAAAAATGATCAGAGAAATGAAATGATTGCAGACGACATCGTCCGGGTAGCTCAAGCGGGTAGAACGTCTCTCGTCCTCACTGAACGTAGGGATCATCTTGAAGAGCTGAATCTGTTACTCTCAGCACGTATCAATAATATCGTCATTCTTCATGGTGGAATGGGAAAAAAGCAAAAACAAGCATTGATGGAAAAATTAAATGCAGATGATGATGGTCAAGTAATTATAGCCACTGGTCGGTATATAGGTGAAGGTTTTGATTTGGCAAAACTGGATACCCTCTTTTTGACAATGCCTGTATCCTGGAAAGGCGTCTTGACACAATATGCAGGACGCCTGCATCGCCTCCACACGGATAAAAAAGAAGTCATCATCTACGACTATGTTGATACCAACGTTCAAATGCTAGCTAGAATGCATCAACGTCGTTTATCCGGGTATCGATCTATTGGTTACGTGTCAGAATGATTTGACACTCGGCATCGGAATATAATTATTTTTCATGTTGGCTATCCCAATCCCGTTCTACCTCTTTCAATTGCTTCTTAAGATCTTCTTTTGATGGGAGGTAGAGTTGGTACTCTGAAGCATGAATGTTCGATTCTTTTGGTAAAGTTATCTCAACCAAGGCTTCTTTGTTCTTCTTACAAATTATAATGCCTATTGTTGGTTCCTCATAATCTAGTTTCACATACCGATCATAATAATTCACATACATCTGCATTTGACCCAAATCCTGATGCTTCAACTCACCGATTTTAAGATCAATGAGAGTGTAGCATCGCAATAACCGATTATAAAAAACCAGATCTACATAATAATGGTCTTCATCAAACGTAAATCGTTTCTGTCTGGCTTCAAAAAGGAAGCCTTTACCCAACTCAAGAAGAAAATATTCAAGTTTGTCAATGATGGCCGTTTCCAACTCACTTTCAGTATATTTCAATTTTTCGTCCAATCCCAGAAATTCTAATACATACGGATCTTTCACCGCATCCTCCGGGCTCTCAATTACATGCCCCTTTTGAGCTAGTTTTCTAACCTTCCCTTTATCACGACTCAAGGCAAGACGCTCAAACAAACTTGAATCAAATTGTCGTTTCAGCTCTCGTAGCGACCAGTTCTCATTAGCAGCTTCTATTTCATAAAATGCCCTCTCGGTCTTCTGCTTGATAGACATCAGAAAAACATAATGTGACCAGCTCAACGGAAATTGGGCAGACAGCGCATTCGAAACCTTTAATGCATCTTCAGATGACTCATGAATCAAGCCCAATTTCCCAGACGCTATCTGGGATTTTTCGATTGATTTGTCTGGAACCAATTTCCCAGACACTGTCTGGGATTTCTCATTCAAACTTTGCGAATAGATTAAATAAAATTTCCGCATATACTCAAGATTGCTTTGTGAATAACCCCGACCAAACTCAATGGCCAACTCAACTGCTAAATCTTTGAGCAGTGCCTTTCCATACTCTGCTCGCTCAGCACCTCCCTGTTCGAACTCAACAATTCGCTCCCCAACCAAGTAATTGGATGCCACCTGCAGAGCGTTGACACTTCGAACTGTTAAAGACCGAGCCCGAGAAATAATGGTTTTTATCGAATCGATAAGGTACTTGTGTTTTTGGTTGTCCATCGATATTCCTCTTAAAAAGCAAAATGCTTCTTTTACTCACAACATTGTTTCTCATCCCATGATGTAATATTAGTCATACCAATGTCAGTTTGCAATTGGCATATATGGTAAATTCATAGTCGGAAGTTTATTACAAATTCTCTGTGCTGGTCTGAATGCGTAATTTGTGCCAAAAATGGGTCAATGGGTCAAAAATGAGTCGGAATTGCATGTCCATTGATGGAAGAAATTAGAATATAATGGAAGTAAGTGAAAGTATTGTTAATATAAGAGATAGTTTTATCTATTTGTTATTTTTGTATTTACGTGGTCTCTTTTTGATCGAACCCCTCCCTCTCCGCTCCTTATTCTCGATAACACCTGAATTAATTCAGGTGTTATTGAAAAACTATCCTAAGATCAATCCCTTTTTCACCAGGAGCTCAGCAGTAAGAATGGCCCCACCAGCGGCACCCCTCACTGTATTGTGTGACAACGCTACAAAACGAATATCAAAGAATTTATCCTGCTCAAGACGACCAATGGTCACCGCCATCCCTTTGCCATTATCTACATCTAGTGCAACCTGCGGACGGTCAGGGTCTGATTTGACAATGATAGGTGGTTGTGGTGCAAAGGGCAGGTCCAATTCCTGAGGTTCAGCTGTAAAATCTGACCAGATCTGAGTGATCTGCTCCAGTGTAGGAACCTTATCCTCAAAATTTAGATAAACCAATGCAGTATGCCCATCCACAAGCGGAACCCGAGTGCACAAGGCTGACATGGCTATGGAATTGTCCAGGGTGATACCTGTATCATTCAGGCTGCCCAGAATTTTGGATGGCTCCTTCTCTGTCTTTCCTTCCTCGCCCGGAATGAGAGGATTCACTGTTTCTCTTCTCTCCGGTTCTGTCAGTCCACGATATCCTGCGCCAGACAAGGCCTGAAGCGTATTAACCAATATCTCCTTCACGGGAAACCCTGCCTGCCTGAGCGCATGGATGGCTACCAGATAGGATTGCACGGAGCAATTGGGCTTAACTGCCACAAAACCGGAATCAGGGAAATCACGGTTTTGTTGCTGGATCTTTAGTATTGATAGGTGATCCGGGTTTATTTCAGGGACAATCATGGGCACATCGTCAGTCCAGCGGTTGGCGGAACTGTTGCTTACCACGGGGTAGCCTTTTTTAGCATAAGCAAACTCAAACTCACGAGTTACCTCCTTGTCCTGGAGTTCGGTGGCAGAGAAAAAGAGCTTAATATCTTGTGGTATACTCTCATAATCAGTAACATCTCGCACCACCATACCAGCCAGGTCCTCTGGTATTTCAGAATTCATGAGCCATTTCCCACTCACAGCAGCAGCATAGCTTTTTCCGGCAGATCGTGAGGATGCTGCTACATCCTTGATTTCAAACCAGGGGTGATTGGCCAGTAAACGGACATAATTTTGTCCAACCACGCCCGTCGCTCCTAATATGCCAACCGCAATCTTGTTTTTCATTTCTCTATCCTTTAAACCAATTCGTCACTCATCTAAAAATCAGAGCCAAATATGAATCGGCGACTCAGATTGGCAAAGGTTTATATCAACAAAATTCATGAGATTTACTTAGCAATTATTGGTGGCTTGATTTGCCATATACAAGCTTCTACGTAGTATCGAAAGAGGGAGATTTTAAGGTCTCTGTTACTCAAGCAGAAGTGGACATTTCGGCGGGTTCAATGTCCGGTTCGGTACCGGAGGTTGAGCTCGCCGAAACCTCCAGGGCTAGTTCAGGCACTCTATGGAGATTTATAATGGGCTGGCTCAATGACCGGGGTGGTTGATTATGCGGAGCTGGTATATAAAAAAAGGCAGCCCGGATGGACTGCCTTTTTTATCAAATGTAAAAACGGGCTAAAATGCGGATGTGTCCACTGCGTTTTTAACCATATCTGCAATCTGATCCATTTTCTCAGTATCATCTTTCGATAATAATGAAACCAGACTATCAACCTTCTTGGCTGCCTGGAAGGTATCCTGGGCGACCAATAGCAATGGTACACTGGTTCCAGAAGCGCGGGCAATAATGTTGGGAGGAGGCAGAATGTTGTTGGTGAGAATAATTCCAGCTGCATTGGTATCCAGGGCGGCCAAAATCATATCACTTCTGTCACCACTGGTGATAACCAGCTTACTGTCCTTGTTGAAACGTTGCATCCGGAGTACGGCATCTGCTGACATGGCACCCACAAAAACATCCTTGACCAGGTTGTCCAACCCCTTCTCCCCTGCCAATATCTTAGCAAAGAATAGGTCTGCAAGAAAACGCATGGAGGGTTGGGTCAGATTTTCAGCATAAGGTATAATTCCCAGAAGTGGCAATTCTAAGGCGTCGAATTGTTCTTTGTAGACGGCTTCAAAATCTTCAACATCACGTACCTTGTTGATAATGACACCGGCTAATTTTATATCACCAAGATCTAATGTTTTCTTCAGCGCGTAGGCATCGTCACAGATTTGATCATTGGTGCCAGCTAGAACTACCAGCAATTCACCATCCAGATAGCGGCACAGTGACAGGGCATCAAGATTTACGGAAAGACCACGGGTGATATCCATTCCACTTTCCACCAGCATGAGGTCTTTTCCTTGAGCATTCAAAGCGGCAATCTCACGTACTTTGTCGCCTGTGGAATTTTCATCATACATGAAACGTAGTTTGGAATGATCAAAACCAATACTCATGGCTTCTGGTGATTCTTCAGCTTTCATGGCGGTGGTACTTACGGCTGCATCGAAATCCCACAGTCTTTTTTTGCGATAAAGGAGTCTATCGCCGAAGGGCTTCAGATAGCCCATTTTCTGTGAGGAGTTTTTTGCCAGGCCAACAATGACACTGGTTTTACCTGCATCTTTTCTAAGTGATGTTACAATAATATTTTTCATGATATGGAACCCTCTTTATCATCGGATAATAATACGCGTATGTCAACTGCTCGAGCACCTTTACCCTGCTCGTAAACAACCATTGGATTAATTTCAATATCTGTAATTCTCGGCACCAGTTTGATCAGTGTCGCCACTTTCTCCAGTGCTTCGATAATACTCTCAATATCTTTTCTGGCTTCTCCTCTTACCCCCAGGAGCAAGGGGTATGATCGAATTTCTTTGATCATGGAACGAATCTCGGTCTGACTCAAAGGAACGGCGCGGAAAGCCACATCCTTCATGACCTCCACATAGATTCCACCCAGTCCAAACATGAGTGTAGTTCCAAAATTGGCATCCCGGCGAGCGCCCAGAATCACTTCGGTTCCGGCCTGTATCTGCTCCACAACCTCGATCCCATCAATTACAGCATTGGGTACATTGGCTTTACAGGAATGGATAATGGTTTGATACCCATCAATGACTTCTTCCTGGTTATCCAGATCGAGGAGTACACCACCAGCATCACTTTTATGGAGAATATCCCTGGAAACCACCTTCATTACTACGGGATAGCCGATTTCGTCAGCCAACTCAACTGCTGCGTTTACAGAGTGTACCACACCACCTTTGGGACCCGTGAGTTTACAGGCATTTAACAAGCCCTGTCCCTCCTCTGCCAGTAGGAAGGTCCTATCATCCGCTAAAGCGCTATCAATAATTTTGTTGATGGCGTCTGTATCAATTGGGGTGGCAACCTCATCACCAACTTCAGCTATCTGCACAGTGCGAATGGATTGAAGTGCACCCATACAGGAAACACCATCGTAAACATCTCTATAGACCGGGACATTTTTTGCATGCAGCGCAGTAATAGCTTCTTCGGTTCGCTCGCCCCCAAACACGGAGAAGGTGATGGGTTTGCCCTTAGCGTGGAATTTTCCATACATCTCATCAATCATCTCAGTCAGTTCCTGAGAATTCATCATGGCTGTCTCGCAATAGAGCGCCATGACAGTATGAATGGCGTCATCATCCAGAGCTTCCTGCAGTGCTTTCACATAGTCTGCCTTAGAGGCTTCACCCGTGATATCCACCGGATTTTTCGTCGATCCAAAACCGTGGGCCACACTTTCAAAGGTTTCCCTTAGTTTTTCCTGATCATCATAGAGTTTGATATCATATTTTTCACAGGCATCAGTGGCCATAACGCCAACTCCACCACCGTTGGTGATGATAATGCCGTTGGGGCCCTCTGGTACTGAGTTATGGGATAGAAACTTACTCCACTCCAATGCTTCCTGAATACTTTCAGCTCTCAGTACACCACATTGACGCATGATCGCATCAAAAACTTTGTCGGAACCTGCCAAAGATCCAGTATGACTGGCTGCAGCTACAGCACCACGTTTGGAACGTCCAGATTTAATAACAATTACTGGCTTCACTTTTGTGGCTTGTTTGAGGACTTTTACCAGACGTTCACCTTCCTGAATGCCTTCAACATACATAAGGATGATTTTAGTCTCTTCCTGTTCAATGAGGTATTCAAGCAGATCTGCTTCATTAATGTCTGTTTTATTCCCAACTGAAATGATTGAGGACAGACCAATGTTTTGAACGGCAGTCTTGCCGATCATGGCAATTCCCAGAGCCCCACTCTGTGTGATAATGGCTACGTTTCCTTTGCGGATATCTGCAGGGCCAAAGGTTGCATTTAGAGAAACCTTAGAAGAATAATGTCCAAAAATATTGGGACCCAAAATGCGCATGCCATGGGCTTTGGCATAGTTCACGATGCGCTGTTCTTCTTCAAGATTCCCAATTTCTGAGAAACCGGATGAGATAATGGCCAGCATTTTTACTTTTTTCTTGGCACAACTGACTACAGCATCATAAACAAATCGAGCGGGAATTGCGATAACTGCAACATCCACGTCCCCATCTACTTCTTCAATGCTGGTGAGGAAATCATAGCCCAGGGCACTTCCGCCCTTGGGATTCACAGGATGTATCTTACCTGTGTAACCCATGTACAGCATGTTTTCTAAAATTTTGTAGCCGATTTTACCCGGCTCCTGACTCACGCCAATAACAGCGACGGATTCAGGTTCGAACAAATACTTTATATCGGGGTTATTCACTTTTTCTTTTTCTCCAGAAAGGTCATTTTCATTTCATACATCCCATCGGAAATATGCTTTTGCACATCGAAGCCCATACTTTCAAATAAGCGCATCATGCGTGCATTACTAATTAATACGTCTGCGGTAAATCCAAGCAGACCTTGTTTTTTTGCTAGAAGTGTGAGGTACTTGAGCAGCTCACGTCCAAGTCCTAACTCTTGATGATCATCTCTGATTACAAATGCTACATCGGCAGTGTGGGTAGCACCAATTACAGCGTACTGACCGACACCAACCAACTGTTCAGTTTCACCTTCCTGACTAAAAGCCAGCAGTATGATTTCGCTGGTATAATCAATGACGACAAAATCCTGCAATCTTTCATGAGGCATATCCTTGCGCTCAGATACAAATCTGCGCTGGAGACTTGCATCAGAAAGCGAATAGAAAAAATCCTTCAGGAGTGGCTCATCGCTGATCTTAACCGGTCGGATAAACACTTCCAGACCACCGCTCGTGGTACGATAGGTTTCCAACTTTTCAGGATACTCTCCGGCCTTGCCAGGAATAAATGCCTGATCCTGATAGATCAGATTGCGTTTCTTGGCTTTCCTGATGAGCTCAGCCCTGAATTTAGGGTGTGCAATACTGATCAGTTCCATGGCGCGTTCACGAATATTTTTACCATGGAGATAGGCAATTCCATACTCCGTTACCACATAGTGAATGTCACCACGGTTCAGAGTCACACCCGCACCGGCTTTCAGAAACGGGCTAATTCTCGAGATCGTCCCATCTTCAGCCGTTGATGGTATCGTTAAAATCGTTTTGCCAGCTGAAGCCAGAATAGCTCCACGCATAAAATCTGCCTGACCACCAATTCCACTGTAGAATATTTTTCCCAGGGATTCTGCCGTAGCCTGCCCTGTGAGATCAATTTCCAGTGCTGAGTTGATGGCCGTCATATTGTCGTGCTTGGCAATCACTCGCGGATCGTTGGTGTAATCTACCGTTTTAAATTCGATGAAAGGATTATCATGAAGATAATCGTAGGTAGAGGCTTTCCCCATACTGAAGGTGGCTATGGTCTTACCGCGGTTCACTGATTTTTGTGAGTTGTCAACTACACCTGACTTCATCAATTCTACCAGACCATCACCCAGGAGTTCAGTGTGAACACCCAGATGTTTTTTGTCCTTCAGATTGGCCAAAATGGCATTGGGAAGACAGCCGTATCCGACTTGAATGGTATTGCCATCCTCAATGAGTGTGGCCACATACTTACCAATCTTATCAGCGACTTCATTATCAAGATCATCTTCATATTCAAGCAGAGCTTCTTCATGATGGATCACATAGTCCACATCTGAGATATGAATAAAACCATCACCATGAACGCGTGGCATACGAGGATTCACTTGAACAATAATCGTCTGAGCTTTTTCTGTGGCAGCCTTTACGATATCAACACTCACCCCTAAACTCATATATCCATGCTGATCGGGACATGAAGCCTGAATGAGGGCAACATCAACCGCAACATGGCCAGTTTGAAAAAGGCTGGGAATCTCAGAAAGAAAAATGGGTGTATAGTCAGCCAGGCCAGAGTTAACCGCCGTACGCGTACTATTGCCGATAAAGAAAGAATTGTGACGAAAGTTCTGCTTGAATTTCGCATCAGCATACGGAGCCAGGCCCAATGACCAGACTTGCAAAACCTCAGCATCAAAAACAGCTTTGGGCTCATTTTCAATGTATTCAGCTAATGATTTTAAAAGGAATTGCGGTTCACCACAGGCGGTATGAACAAATATTCGGTCACCGCGATGAATGGATTTCATGGCCTTTTGAACGGGGACAAACTTATCAGAGTACCGCTCTTTTAAGGCATTTAGAGCTCTGGTTTCTTTCTCTCTGTCGATCATTCAATTAACCCACTTTCTAGCGTTTCTTCTCCAAATCGAGAAGTGCAAATAAAGTGCCTCAGAGCAGGAATAGCAAAAGATTATTCTGTAAAATGTTAAGAATACGTACTTTTTTTTGCTCTAAGCTTAAAAACTCCCAATTCTCTCATCCTCAGCAAATTATTCGTCTAGCTTTTCTTTTATTTGAGGAATCAATGCTTCGGTCTGCACATATCCTTCTTGAATTGCTCGACCGGCGTCATCAAAATCAAAGAATTTCATATCTCCCAATCGAGGCTCAACGAGAACGTCGGGTGGATGAGCTTCAAGATTCATCAATTCAATTTTTTTCTGCATGATATTCAGGGATGATCCCAGTACTTCAAAGATATGGGGAGAGCTCTCTTCCTTGCTAAACCACTGGTCAATTTTTGTGCTCAGTGTCTTGCCCCTTTCCCCATAGCGCAACATCCAGCTCTTAACCACTTCAAGGCGCTTGGTCTCAAAGCCTCGAGATTTGTCTTCCCAATTCGATTCACGATACTTGCGTGGATCTTTTGAGATTCGTTCCGAGTTTAAATCCACTGCAACGATGACATCAGCACCCATCTCCCGGCAGACATCAACTGGTAAGGGATTGACAACACCACCATCAACCAACCAACGATCCTCAACAAGTACAGGCGTAACCACACCGGGGACAGCCATAGTTGCCTTTAGGGCATCCCTGATGTTCCCTTTGGATAGAATGACCTGTTCCGCAGTGAACATATCGGTAGCAACCATTTTCACGGGAATACTTAACTCTTCAAAATGTGTGACATGGGTGTGTTCCTGAATAAGATCAGCCACCCTTTTTCCCTCTATGAATCCTGAACGGGGAAACGCCAGATCCAGAAAGGCCAACACAGTTTTCCAGTCCATATCCAGTGCGAATTTTTTCACACTGGCCAATCCTCCGGCAGCATAGGCAGCCCCAATGAAGGAACCGGCACTTGCCCCTGAAATCATGGAGATGGTTAATCCATGTGCTTCCAGTGCCTCGATTGCTCCAATGTGGGCCCATCCTCGTGATGCGCCACTCCCCAGAACAAGTCCGAGCTTTTTGTCAGACATCCTGTATTCCATCCGTTAAGCTTTGTTTACGAATTTGCTCCAGGGCACCCTTTTTAATGCGGATTTCCACTACAATGTGTTCCGGTTCGTACTCAATGTTTAATACTTCAGCTGAGCGATGCAGAAAGGCCAGAAATTTTTGCTGTGAATGCTCCAGAATGAGGGTTTCAACCACAAAATCACTCTGGCGAATCTCTATAATTTTTTCTTCCAACTCGTGGACATTAATCTGACGTAAGGCCGAAACCGGGATCGATCCCTCGTGCTCCCTAAGTGCTTCATTCAACATCTCAGGCTCCCCCACCAGATCAATTTTATTGAACACGACCAGGGTCTGTCTTTCCAGAACTCCCAAATCAATCAGGACTTCATTAACTGTTCTGAGATGTTTCTCATACTGAGGATCACTTAGGTCAATAACAATAAGAATTAAATCAGCGTATTTGACTTCCTGTAAGGTGCTTTTAAAGGAAGCAACCAGGTGATGCGGTAGTTTGTGAATAAACCCTACGGTATCACTGAGGAGAATTTCATGATCCAGAATACTGATCTTTCTCACCGTCGTATCCAGGGTTGCAAACAATTTATTTTCGACCAGCACACCTGCATTGGAGAACAGATTCATGAGGGAGGATTTCCCAGCATTGGTATACCCAACCAGGGCAACCTTGAACATGTCATCCCGCTGTTTGCGGCGAGTATCTCGCTGGGTTTCAATCTTTTTCAGATCCACCTTCAGCATGGATATGCGATTGCGAATGAGACGACGATCAATCTCGATCTGAGTTTCACCCATTCCACCGCGGGTGGATGTTGCACCACGCTGTCTTTCCAGGTGAGTCCAGGCCCGCGTCAGGCGGGGTAAGAGATATTGAAGTTGAGCCAACTCGACCTGGGTTTTTGATTCCTTGCTGCTGGCGTGCCTGACGAAAATATCCAGAATGAGGGCACTCCGATCAATGACCCGAGCTTTCTCAAACAACTTTTGTAAATTTTTTGTCTGGGCCGGTGTCAACTCATCGTCAAAAATTATCGTATCGACCTTCAGCATTTCCACCATGGATACGATTTCATCAGCTTTGCCCTTACCCACATACAGTGCGGCATGTATTTGGGTACGTTTCTGGACTATCTGTCCACTGATTTCCGCCCCTGCTGTTTCAGCCAGAAGCGCTAACTCGGAGAGATTATTTTCCACCTCTTCAATAGATTGCTGGCCATATGCTACACCTACCAGGAGGGCTTTTTCCTTTTCTAGTGTCGTTTCAAACATGCTACCGCCATGTGGATTTAATGCGTGATAAATAGGTTTCAATAACCTGTAACAATAATAGCAGAATCAAAAAAATGGGCCATAATGCTATCCCGGAGTGTCGATCAAGAATTTCGGTGACGATCAAATGCTGATCGTTGCTAATAAACATATCTGAGTCGCTGAGATCATATAATCTGCTGTGAGCCTGTGCTTCATATGCTGATATATTCACAGCCAGTGGTTGTAGCACCTGACGACCGCGCGTCACACTATAAATTCCAGGTATATTTGCAGAGGCATAGTGGATCACATAATTTGAATCCGGTGTAAGATAATCCACAGTACCATCAGGTCTCTGAATATTAAATGGCGTATTGGTTGTTTCAATTGATCCTGGAAAAAAGTGCAACGTATCCCCTACCTCAGCATTGTACTGGGATGTGTGATCCTTGATTTCCTGGGATTGACACAGTTGCAGAATCAGCGTTGGGAAGACACCCAGGAGTGGCAGGTTATTGGCACGGATCCCGAATTCGGTGTTGAACCAGATGACTCGACCTTCATTCAAACGTGTATTCCCCAGGAATGCCTGACCATCCAGATAGCGTATCCAGGTCTCTTCCAATTCAGCCGAACCCGAGCTGAACCGCTGGTATACTTTGAGACGGTTCTGGGCAATTGCTGTTTCTAGAGGTGGTGATTTCAGGGCCTTTTTGCCTGGTGGGGTCACAAACAATCCCAGCGGAAATGGGTTGGTCTCTGTATTCAACGACGTATTGAAGTTAAGTAATTCCTGAAATCGATCTCCTCCTGCACCAAATAGGATGAGTTGCCCACCCTGGGATACAAATGACTTCAGACGATTCCAATTGTAATCAACCAGCTTGCTGGCATCCTCTACGATTACGGTTCCCCCTTGATTCAATGTCAAGTTGTCCGATTCACTGTAATCCAATAGTCGGATATCAAGATTAACTTCTTGTTCAGCAGCAGACTGACTGACAATACTCCAAAAGTCTAGAGCTTTGCTGGATCGCAGTATTTGGACTGGAATTTTGCCTGCAGCAGGTAGGACATAATGTCTTGAATTGTTGTAGTTATGTTCATCACTGCCCAGCTCAAACCGACCACTCTGAAAGCCTGGTTCCCCTACTCGGGCCAGCATCTCCACACTGGGTACTTCTGGTAGAATCACAGTTTGATTTTGTCTGGCTTCATTGACAATGAGTTCCAGGGCCAGAGATTCCCGCACTTCAAGCGCATGGGCGATATCAACCTGTACTTGATAGGCATCCCCTCCATGTATTCCTCGATGGGGCAATTTGAGATTTGAAACTCCAAAATCATTTTCAATGGTTCTCAGAAGAACAAATTTGTTCCAATCCCCAAGTGTTTCGATGTATTCACGGACATCCTGCCCATCTCCAATCCAGAGTATGCTCTTTTCTCTAAATTGCTCCAGGTCGATCTGATCCTCAAAAGCATCCACCAAGCTACCATCATGAATGCCGCTGAACTCAGGGGTTATATCAGTATATTGGCTTTGTAGATTAAAATCAGTCAACCCACAGAATAAAACGCGATAGCCCTTCTCCTCCATATCGGATTGAAAAGTTTCTAACCATGAGCCTGATAGTGCATCCAGATTCTCACTATTAGAGGCTGTGTTATCAATGGCGACCACCAGGATGTCAACATTCTGTGTATAGAGCTGGAAACCACCGCTAACATTGAGATTGGGTCGAGCAAAAGCCAGAATGATGAGCAGAATCATGAGGGTGCGGATAATTAACAGGATGAGTTGTTTAACATTAAACTTTTTGAGGGCATCCTGTTCCAGCAGTTTCAAAAATTTCAGTGACGGAAAATCAATTAATTTACTTTTGCGCTTGGCCAGTAGATGAATGATCACTGGAAGTGTTATCAGCGGTAAGAACCATAGAAATGATGGGCTAAGAAAGGTCATGCGAGTCGTTCGATTCGAGTTACAGTATATTGGCTATACTTAATAATATTCCTGACAAAATTGGAATGACAAAATTATCATCCATATCCATTGGAAATGCTTCAGTAATGGTGAGTAATATCGCTACTCCCAGATTTAACCAAAATGCTCCTGGAATAAACACATTGAGGATGAGGATGGTGACAAGTAAAAAAGCGGTGCTTCCCTCAACAGATTTAGCCAAAAATTTGTGTTTCCCATATGGAATACCCACCAGGGCAGCAAAGGTATCCGAGATAGAAAGAATGAGCAGGGATGGTACTGCAATTTCTCTTGGGAACAGGAAAATGCACAAAACAGCTCCCGTAAACACATAAGTAGCCCCCGTCAAATGCTGATGTTCATGGGGTCGCAAGGCAGAACCGAATACTTTTGCAAACAGGCGTTTACTCAGGGGTGAATGCATGCGTAAATATTCCGCCAGCAAAAAGCCTGTGGCGAGAATGATGACTCCCCTGAGGATAATTTCTCGCTCCAGGAGAAACCAATACAGCAATGGTATAGCACTGCTGCTCATGTGAATGACCTTTCTGACCAATTCATGCAATCGAAGTTCAGATAAGGCCATGGGCTACTGCGAAATCAGGTTTAGAAGTCTCAGGAAATTCTCATCAGGGGGTGCTGAATTGTTAAAGACAGCTGAGCCGGCTACAAAGCGTTGAATGCCGGACTGAGCAAGCGAACCAATAGTTGTCTGGTTAATTCCACCATCAATTTCGATCAACACACCATTTTCCTGGAGTGTGGGTAATAGTGCCACCAGCCCGTCTGTGGCAGTGGGAATGAAGGACTGACCTCCAAAACCAGGATACACAGACATAATCAACAGCTGATCCATCAATTCGATATAGGGTTCAACCATGGATAAGTCTTCATCCGGATTCACAACGAGACCAGACTTGACGCCAGTGTCCTTTATCTTTTGGAGCGTATCTGCTACAGATTTGCAGGTCGATGGGTGCACCAGCACAATATCAGCACCTGCTGAGATAAAATTATCCAGATATTTATCTGGATCAGAAATCATGAGGTGTGCTTCCAGAACAAGGGGTGTCATCTTGCGGATGGCCTTAACCAGCATGGGACCAAAGGTTAGATTGGGGACATAGTGTCCATCCATCACATCCAGATGAAGCACCTCACACCCCGCGCCTTCAACCGAAGCTATCTGTTCACCTAATCTAGAGAAATCAGCTGAAAGAATTGAGGGAGAGATCTGAGGTTGATACGAAACGGCCATTAGAATTCATCCGTTATCATAATATCTACTGTAATTGAACGCTCACGCGGGAATTCTCGCCCTGAGGCAACTGACTGGGAAACCACGGTTCTCGGCAATAGTTCCGAATTTTCAGTGTATTGGACATTGCCCAGAGTGAAGCCATTTTGCTCCAACACTTTAACAGCTTCATCAAAACCCTTATTCAATAAGTTGGGCATGATCTTTTTTAGATTGCGTTTTCCCAGACTTACGGTGAGGGAAATTGAATCACCCGGTGCTACTGGTAGACCGGCAGCAACCGATTGTCCCATAATTACGGTTTTTTGATAGAGGTCGGAGGAGTCTTCCAGGGTTTCCACGAGAAACAGGCCGAGTCGTTCCAGGGCAATATGGGCTTGACGTTCTGTTGAGGCAATCAGGTCAGGCATTTCCAGCTTGGCGGGGGGAAGATTGATGGTAAGCTGAATCTTACGATTCTCTTTGACCATCTGTCCAGCTTCTGGATATTGATCCATGATAAAACGACTGGGAATATCTCTTCTAAAAATAGTATCCTTAATGGTCCATTCCAGATTTCGTTCCTTGAGTATTCCACCGGCTTGCTGAAGGTCAGTATGTGTGAGACTGGGTACACGAATCTCATTATTCCAGTTCACATAAAGCGGTAGAATTACATGATTAAAAAGCAGGGCCACAAAGATGCCCAGGAACCCAAAAATAATGATATAATCTCTTAGTAATTTCATGCCTGTTTTCTAATCTTTACTGCAAACATTCCATCCATATTATCCTGCCAGGGTAATGTAGAAAAAGCACCACGTTCATCAATGTATGGTTTGAATTTTTCATTGTCTATTGCTTCAATTTCTGCATCTTCCAACTGCTTCAGGACAGCATCAATTACGCCCCAATTCTCTTCTGGTTCCAGGGTGCAGGTTGCATAGACCAGAACACCACCAGGTTTCAACGACCCCCAACTATTCTTTAAAATTTTTGTCTGAATATCTACCAGGGACTCAGTGTCCGTCGGCTGCCTTTTCCAACGGGCGTCTGGACGTCGATTCAACACACCTGTTCCAGAGCAGGGAACATCCAGGAGTATTCCATCTGCTTCTGGCAATTTGTCGATGGCTGCATCCAACTGCTTCACTTCAATACCGGGAAGGTCAAGACGTTTTATATTCTCATATACCCTATTCAGTCGTGAGCTGCTTGCATCACAGGCCTTAATAATGGCATCACCACCGCTGAGTTCACTGAGGAAAGCCATTTTACCTCCAGGGGCAGCACAGGCATCAACAATGGTCTCGTTAGCCTTGGGTGCCAGCAGGGATGCAACCATTCCAGCTGCCAGATCCTGATAGGAAAACCAACCAGACCGAAATGCCTGAGAGACCAATAACTTCCCACTATTCTCCACCATGTAAAAACTTGACAGCAGGTCGGATTGGTGAAATTCCACCTCTTCTTTTTCGAGAAAAGCCTCGAAATCGGCAGTACTCACTTTGAGGGCATTACGTCTATTCCAGATTTTTGGTGGATTGTTATTGTGCCGGCAAAACTGAATAACATCTTCAACCGCATATCTGGTCAGCCAGCGTTCCAGCAACCACTCAGGGTGGGAAGTCTCAATAGATAATCTTTTCAGATCATCTTTAATTGGAGCCAGGATTTGTTCCAGATTGAGCTTCTGAAGCTTTCTCAGTATGGCATTCACCAGATTAGCAGCTTGACGCTGCTTCACCCGCTTACATAAATCAACTGATTCATTGATAGCAGCGTGTTCTGAGGTGTGCATGTATTTAAGTTGAAAGGTGCCCATTCTGAGCAAAACTTTTATGGCGTGCTGAGCTTTTTTATAGCGTCCTTTGAATGCGAACTGAATCCATCCATCCAGTTGAAGTTTCAGGCGGGTCACACCATAGACAAGTTCCATTACCCAGCGCTTTTCAGGGGGGGGTAGGGTTGAATTGCCCAGCGCATTACCCAGAAGATCATCTATTGAGCGCGAGGTATCCTTCTCCGCTGATAGTAACGTTTTAAATGCTAATTCACGTGGTGTGTTAGCCAAGGGTGTCTCCTATGGATAGGGGATTTCCGCGGAGGTAAGCAGCAGCATCCATGGCTTTTTTGCTCTCCGGTTGGATAGATTTGACCAGAAGGCTACCAGTACCGCAAGCCACGGTAAATGAATCCGCAGCAACAGCCAGGATGCTTCCCGGAGCACCAGTCAGGTCACAAACTTTTGTTTTTAAAATTTTCAGCAATACACCATCTCGATGGGTAAATGCACCGGGTGAGGGTGCAAATGCCCTGACACGATTGTGGCATGTTTCTGCAGATTCCTCAAAATTCAGTGCTCGTGTCTCAGAGGAAACCTTGGGAGCAGGTGTGGCAGACTCATCACTCTGAACCCCTTCCTCCACAGGACCAGCGGCAATTAGATGCACCGTATCCAATACCAGATCTGCTCCAAGATTGCAGAGTTTGTTATAAAGAGTATGCAGATTGTCTTCCGCTTCGATGGGAATGCTGGATTGTAGAATAATATTGCCAGTATCCACCTTGCGCTTCAGGAAAAAGGTGGTTGCTCCAGTTTCCTGGTCACCATTCATCAAGGCCCAATGGATAGGTGCGGCTCCGCGATATTTAGGGAGTAGCGAAGCATGGAGATTGAATGAGCCATGGTGTGGTATTGTGAAAACTACCTCAGGTAGAATTTTAAACGCGACGACAATAATCAGATCAGGGGCAAGTGATGTGATTTGCTGAATAAACTCCGGGTCTTTTAGGCGTTCAGGCTGGAGAATGGGGAGTTCCATTTTTTCAGCAGCTACTTTTACTGCAGAAGGACGTTCCCGTCGTCCCCGCCCCTGTTGTTTGTCCGGGACTGTTACAACGAGTTGAATCTCATGATCACTCGCATGCAGACGTTCCAGCGCAGGTACAGCAAAATCGGGAGTACCCATAAATACAATTTTCAGGGGTGAATTTTGGATAGGAGTACCTCGTTTCATCTATCGCTATGTGAGGACACGCGGAAAATGGCAGGTCAGACTGGATGCTTTCAATTCAGGTTAATACGCTAACCTGCTACAACGGGGATCCAATCTTTAGTGAACCTACAATTCAAAATTTTCTGAAGCTTCGACCTCGATCTCGCCACTGGCTATCTTTTTTAACGTTTTTTTGAGGAGGGATCGTTTCAAGGAACTGAGGTGATCCACAAAGAGCGTCTTTTCCAGATGATCATACTCATGCTGGATTACGCGCGCCAGAAATCCGTCGATTTCTTCATCAAATTTTTGACCCTCAAGGTCTTGCCAGGAAACACGAATGCTTGATGGGCGAGTCACAATCTCACGAATAGTTGGAATACTCAGGCAACCTTCTTCGTATTCATCCCTATCATCACCGAAGGAATGAATCTGTGGATTAATGAAAACCCGCTTCCCCTCCGTTTCATCCATTGGAGCAAGATCGATGACAAACAGCCGCAAGGATTTGCCAACCTGTGGCGCTGCCAGACCAATGCCTTCAGCAGCGTACATGGTTTCAAACATGTTGGAGACAATTTCCTTTATCTCCTCAGTAATCTCTGGAATCACCTGAGTAGGAGTTCGGAGCACTTCCTTGCCATATGTTTGGATCTCGTAAAGCATGAATTATTTGGTTTTCACCGTTGTCACAGCAGCCCGACCCACATGGAGCTTTGTGTCAGTTGCAGTTTTAATCAACAGAATGTCATTGTCCTTGATACCTTCGATGGTACCATGGATACCACCGGCGGTTACAATGTGATCACCCTTTTTGAGTTCGGTTCTCATCTTTTCAGCTTCTTTTTGACGTTTACTCTGCGGTCTGATAAGCAGAAAGTAGAATACACCAAACATAAGAATGATAGGTAGAAAACTTAGAATTGGGTTACCGGCTTCGCCACCTGCAGGGGCTGCCATAAGCATGATACTTGCAATCATAATAGTCTTGAAACTCCTTAAATAATTAAAAACCGCGCTAATCTAATCGGGTGGTGAGTCCATTCCAAACTGCATCCCCGGCCATATATTCAAATCTGCTTCCATTTGCAGAACAACGGAAAGAATATGCTACAATATTTCAAGACACTCCTCCCACCAGGAGTCATAGCTACGTGATTTTCTGACAATGGCATCTATACTGCAGTGCGCTGGGGCTACTGCAATTGTAGTTTCCAATTGTTTGTAGCGTATATCCATCTCAACCCATAGCGCTTCAAAAGGGGTGGACGCCTGGTTGGCTATAGCGGCCGCTGCGCCAAAGGCAAAACCTAAATCCTGATTCTCACTATTACGGTGCCCCCTGATAGTAATTTTCAGGGTGCGACCATACATCAGGTCATTTACGATGTCTGTAGAGATAAGTGTTGGCGCTGTACGGTTACGATTAAAATATTTTTCTGTGGTACTCGAAATATGATGATCACGTATTTGACCCAGCATCATAATGGGAAGTAAAAATAGAAGTGTGATTGTCCGAATTGCTACTCGTTCCAAGAGAGGACCCCTCCAATAGTAGTTAAACATAAATTCTCAGTATTTTTGTCAATTAAGTTTACATCTCCAAACAAGTATGTCAAATACAAATACAGATTCAATTTTTTATTTAAGATAGTATCTATCTCATATTTGTTCTTGCAGACACTACGAAGCTTTTTATATTAAACAGTAATGATTACTACTTATTAAATAAACGGAATGAAATCCACAACCAAATTTCTCGGAGGAAATAATCCAATGATAGTTACCAATCCAGCACCAGATTTTAAAGCAACAGCCATCATGGGCGACAACACATTCAAGGAAATCAGTCTTGCTGATTACAAAGGCAAGAAGGTTGTACTCTTCTTTTACCCCCTTGATTTCACATTCGTCTGTCCGACTGAAATATTAGCCTTCAATCATCGTCTGGCTGAATTTGAAAAGCGTGGTGTTCAGGTGCTTGGCTGCTCTGTTGATTCAAAATGGTCACACCTGGCTTGGAAGAATACGGATGTTAAAGCAGGTGGTATTGGCCAGATTCAGTATCCAATTATTGCTGATATTGACAAATCTATCGCCCGTGCTTACGATGTGCTTCAGGAAGCGAAGCCTGCTACTATATTGACTGATGAGGGTGATTCTGAAACCACTGTAGATGGTAGTGTTGCGCTTCGTGGTACATTTCTCATCGACGAAGATGGAATTGTCTGGCATGCTACGGTCAATAATGAACCTTTAGGCCGGAATATTGATGAGACGCTACGTTACGTTGATGCTCTGAGTTTTCACCAGAAGCATGGCGAAGTATGTCCTGCTGGCTGGGAAGAAGGAAAAGACGCCATGGCAGAAAATCCAGAAGGTGTATCCGCATTCCTCTCAAATAATGCAGACTCTCTCTAAACGAAGAGACGCACTAGAAACCAAAAAAGCTCCGAATTACTCGGAGCTTTTTTTGGTTCAATAATCTATGATAGGATTAAACGGTCATTATATCATCTTCTTTAACCTTGACCGCTCCATCGATTTCTTTGATGTACTTGTCTGTCATTTCCTGAACATTGGCCACCGCACGTTTAGAGTTATCCTCTGAGATTTCGTGTTCCTTCTCAGCCTTTTTGATGTGGTCATTGGCGTCTCGGCGCACATTGCGGATACCAATTCTGCCTTCTTCAGCCAGCTTGTGCATGTGCCTGATGAGCTCTTTCCGTCGTTCATCGTTCAGGGCCGGAATTGGGATACGGATATTGACACCATCATTGGCTGGATTTAATCCGAGGTCAGCAGCCATAATTGCTTTTTCAATTTCAGGCATGATTTTTTTATCCCAGGGTTGAACCACAATCAATCGTGGTTCAGGGACACTTAAATTTGCAACCTGATTCAGTGGTGTTGGGTTCCCATAATAAGGCACCTTAATATGTTCTACCAGTGTGACCGATGCACGATTACTTCTTAATCCAGTGAATTCATGCTTTACATGTTCAACGGACATTTGCATTCTGTGATCGACATCTTTAAATAATTCATTCAGCATGTGTACCTCCAACTACAGATCCAATGGCAGCGCCTTGCATCACTTTTAATAAGTTTCCGGGAATTTCCATATTAAAGACATGAACTGCAAGATTATTTTCACGACATAAGGCAAAAGCTGTCTGGTCCATTACCCGTAGATTTTTGCTTAATACTTCATCATAATCAAGTGTTGGCAGGAATTTCGCATCAGGGTCTTTTTCAGGATCAGCTGAATAGATTCCATCCACACGTGTCCCTTTGATAAGAACATCTGCTTCGATTTCCACACCGCGTAAGGCTGCAGCTGTATCCGTAGTAAAAAATGGATTCCCTGTACCAGCAGCAAAAATTACCACCTTACCTTCTGACAAATCCTGGATGGCTTTGCGTTGGGTAAAGGGAGCAGCAATCTTGTTCATCTCAATAGCAGTCAGAACACTGGATTCCATACCATTACGTTTAATGGCATCCCCCAGAGCGACAGCATTTATAACAGTGGCTAACATGCCCATGTGATCGGCGGCAACCCGATTCATATCTTTGGCCTTTTCAGATAGACCTCTAAAGATATTGCCACCTCCGATGACAATACCAACTTCGACACCCAGGTCGACGATAGCTTTGAGATCGCTGGTCATCTGATCCAGCACTTTTGTATCAATAGAAAGAGCCGAATCACCTGCAAGCGATTCACCACTTAGTTTAAGGAGTATACGCTTGTAGATCGATCCGGCTGACATATTTATCGCCTCTATTAGGTAGAATTATTCTGCGCTGGCTACGGATTCTCCCACTGCAAAACGCTGGAAGCGAACCACTGACATATTTTCACCGAGAGATGCAATTGTTTCATTCAGTAAATCTGTAATGGTTTTCTCAGGATCCTTGACGAAAGTCTGCTCCATGAGGACTACTTCTTTATAATACTTTTCTAGACGGCCAGTGACAATTTTCTCAACGATGGCTTCAGGTTTGCCTTCGTTCAGGGCTTGCACTTTAAAAATCTCGGCTTCTTTGTCCAATGATTCAGTTGATACCTGATCGCGGTTCACAACTTCAGGAGCAGCAGCTGCAACATGCATTGCTACGTTATGGCCGAGCTCCAGGAATTTGTCAGTCTTGGCCACGAAGTCAGTTTCACAGGCGATCTCAACCAGAGCACCCAGTTTACCACCAGCATGGATATAACTGAATACCAGGCCTTCTTTGGTAGCACGTCCAACTTTTTTAGCCGCTTTTGAAATTCCTTTTTTACGAAGAATATCAATTGCGACTTCAATATTTCCATCAGCTTCAGATAGAGCACTTTTGCACTCCATCATTCCCACACCAGTTTTATCGCGCAGCTCTTTTACCGCAGCAGCTGTAATAGCCATTCTACATTTTCTCCAGATTTAAATTTTTATCTATGCAGTTACTTCTTCAGACTCTTTTACTTTTGAAATCCCCTTGGCTTCTAATATGGCATCTGCCAGGGTTCCCATAAGCAAGCGAACAGCCTGAATTGAATCATCATTTGCAGGAATTGGAATGTCTACTTTACGAGGATCAGTATTTGTATCAACAACAGCTACAATTGGAATTTCAAGACGTAAGGCTTCTGCAATAGCGATAGATTCTTTACGGGCATCCACAACCACAACCACATCTGGAAGGCGACGCATGTCTTTGATTCCACGATGCTGTGTTTGCAGGCGATTACGTTCACGTGTCCGCATGAGCAATTCTTTTTTGGTCAGAGTCTCAGCAATCCCGCTGGTCTCATCTTTTTCGAGCAGGTGTAATCTTTTAATCGATTTTTTGATGGTCATGAAGTTTGTAAGCGTTCCACCCAACCAGCGCTCAGTAACATGAAACATACCACAGCGATCTGCTTCCTCTTCAATAACTGTCTTGGCAGCTTTTTTTGTGGCAACAAAGAGTATTGACCCACCCTTTTTAACTGTTGAGCCAACAAGCTCGATCGCTTTGTTGAGCTGTTCGATGGTCTTATACAGATCAATGATGTGAACACCATTTTTCTGGGTGAAGATGTATTCAGCCATGTTTGGATCCCAGTTACTGGTCATGTGACCAAAATGGGCTCCGGAAGCGAGTAAATCCTCTAGTGAAATATTACGCATTAAAACTCCTGAAAAACTATTTTAACGTTTTGAGAACTGGTAAGCTTTACGAGCACCGGCCAAACCGTATTTTTTACGCTCTTTCTTACGAGCATCACGGGTCAGCAAGCCGGCTTTCTTAAGCACGGGTCGCAGTTCACTATTATCGCCCTGAAGTGCACGTGAAATACCATGGCGAATGGCATATGCCTGTCCTGAGAGACCACCACCGTTGACATTTACTGAAACATCGTAACGTCCGGTATTCTCTGTAAGCTCAAGTGGCTCATGAACAATCATTCTCAGGGTTTTGCGACCGAAATAGTCATTCAGGTCACGGCTATTTACTTTGATAACGCCTTTACCCGGGGTCATGTATACACGAGCGATTGAGCTCTTACGTTTTCCGGTGGCATAAAATGTAGTAGATGTACTCATGGTTAGCCTATCTCAAGTGGTTTGGGTTGTTGTGCTTCATGAGGATGAGAATCACCTGAATAGACTTTCATCTTCTTGATCTGAACGCGGCCAAGACGGTTATGTGGTAGCATACCCTTAACTGCGTGCTCAAGAATGCGCTCAGGATGTTTTTCGCGCAATTGTTTCAGAGTTGTGAAACGTGCACCACCTGGATATCCACTGTGGCGAAAATACGTTTTCTGCTCTTCTTTATTCCCTGTAACACGAATTTTTTCTGCATTAGTGACAACAACAAAATCACCGCTGTCAAGATGGGGAACAAATGTTGGTTTATGCTTTCCCCTGAGGATTTGAGCAATTGTTGTGGAGAGCCTGCCCAGGGTCTTATCTGTGGCGTCTACAATCCACCAGTCTCGCTCGATCTCACTTGCTTTAACATTATACGTTTTCAATTCTATTCCTTCTCATTCTTGGTATACGACCATATGGGGTCATAAAAAAGCGACGTAATCTAAACGGCGCCCTGTGGCATGTCAAACATAATTTCCCCACTAAAAAATCTAGAATTTTCAGTCACTTGTCGGGGTTTTCAGGCTGATCTCGAAGGTTGTTCCCTGCCCTGGAGCGGACTCGACTGAGATATGGCCTTCATGGTATTCGTGAATTATTCTTTCAACAAGGCTCAAGCCCAAGCCCCAGCCCCGTTTCTTGGTACTCCAGCCCGGTCTGAAAATATTTTTATGATCTCTCAGCGGGATACCATCGCCATTGTCACTGACCAGAATTTGCACCCATGAGCCGCGCATGAGAATACTAACGCTAATGGTTCCCTCATCCCCTTTTATGGCATCTACCGAATTTTTGAGCAGATTTTCGATTGCCCAGCCAAATAACTCGGCGTGTGCCAGAACCGTAAAATCCTCGGGACAGTCAAAAACTATCTCTATGGACTTCCCCCATTGAGGTATGCGGCGTTGGATATAATTGAGTACGGGCTCAACCAATGCACGGGCATTAATTGGCTCCAGTTTCACACCAGCACCAATTTTTGAGAAGCGCTCTGCGACTTGATTAAGTCGCTGTAGATCCCGATCCATCTCTTCAACAATTTTGCGTGTGTGCGGTGTTCGCTCCCCTTCTCTCAGTAATTCGATCCAACCCATGAGAGATGACAGCGGTGTGCCGAGTTGATGAGCGGTTTCCTTGGAAAGGCCAACCCATATTCCCCTGCGCTCAGCCTTACGAATGAATTGAAATCCTGCAAATCCCAACAGGATAAATCCTCCAATTATACTAAACTCAATAAATGGGAACCAGCGTAGTGCTTGAATGAGTTCTGAGTCCTCATAGTGAATCAGCATCACCGTCTTGCCATCAAACACAACAGGGACAGGAGGTGTTTTGGCATCCATTCGCCTTAAGGCAGTTTGCATTCGTGATTCTTGCTCGTCTGGATTCATTCCTTCATCCAGGTCGAGCGTGTGATCCTTGACGATAAGGTCACCCCTCTCATCGACGCTGGTGAGAATCATGGGGAAATTGACAGCATCAATTACTTCATCCACAATTTCTTCAAACTTCTGGCTGCCTGCTTGGCCAAAGTGAATTCTCATGATTTCTGAATCCACATAGGTAACCGGGATGGCTTCATTCTGTTCATCCATTTCCCTGGCAACCTCCAATAAATAAGCTGGTTGGATTATGCGTGGGATCGAGTCTGGTATCTGTACATTCCGATGGGCGTAAATGATGGTCTTTCCGCGTTCAACTACCGTGATAATAACTGGGAAACTTATATTTCTGATTATCTGATTAAAGGCAAAATCCATACTGGGGGTGTCGGCGGACAGAGCCTTGGCATAGAGATTGGCATTATAACTCAGGAATTGACGTTGTTCCTCAAGATAAGCCTTACTGAGCAAATCAGCGGAGAGCGCATTGGCCAGCAGATTTGAGTTATACTTTAAGAACCGAAGATTATCGTCCCGCAGTTCCTTAACCAACCAATTGGTGTATAGCAAAGATACACTGATAACCAAAACACTGAGGACAAAAAGCCCCAGCTTGATGTTTGTGGTTGATCTGATCTCTCGCATTAATCCTCAAGCATTGCTTTTTTACGCTGATAGAAAATGAATCCACCCAATGCTAAAACCAACAGGACTGAAAGCAGAGTGATTCTGAATCCAGCAATTACTGCGGGTGGCTCGTATACAAATTCCACTTCATGCTCCCCTGCGGGAATCTGAACACCACGAATCAGCTCATTGGTTGCATAGGTTTTTAACTTGGTATCACCGTCCAGATAAACTGACCATCCGGCAGGATAATACACCTCACTGACAACTAGAAAACCATCTGAATTGTTCTGGGTCTTCAATTTTAAGGAATGAATGGACTGTTCCAGAAGACTGACCTCCCCCACCCCATATGTTGATTTATTAATCTCACCGCCAGAATCTACAACGAATGATTTTTTCACTGGGAAATCGATGGAGGCATCCATATAACGGCTTACATCGGCGGAGGTTGCAGCGGTCTGAATCTGAGGAACAAACCAGGCACGTGGATAAGCATCTGTGAATTCGTAGATGATCACCTGGATTCGTTGACCACGGCTAATGTGTGAGGATTGTTCCACCATTTTAAAGAGCGGATCGTTGATGGGATAGGGCGACACCAGATAGGTAACATTCATATTTCTCAGCAAGTCTAAATGCCGCTTTCTTAGCTTGGGATCAACTTGATCAATGGGTTTGGGAGAAGCTCCTGATGCAGTTTGACTGTAATACTTCATCAAAAAACTTTGCTCAAGCTGGGTTGAGTTCAACCAGTCCTGAAGCACTTTCAGCTTGGCAGGACTATAGCCACCAATTGATTCAAGACCATAGAGAGCCCAGACATTTGATCCAAAAAGCGTATGGACAGGGAAAACCCTACCCGGGTTAGCTTGGGTTAACTGTTTCAGTTTGCGGATAGCGGGTGTTTCTTGCTCAGCGGATTTCACCCGAGTTGCTGGGACAGCATGACTGGTGAAACGTTGATCGACATGACCAAGTTCAACCACCATGAGCCCAACCATGGAGAGTGAAAGGACCAGTGTTTTGATTCTATCCGTCAGATAAGCCCACAAAATACCCAAGCCCAGGGTTCCAATAAACAGCCCCTTGATTAAACTGGTGTAAAACATGTCAATACGTAGACCGCTTAGCTGTGGATGAGCTTTGGGAGAAGCCGATAGTGAACTGGAAAAGGCACCTGTTGTGGCTGATTTGAATAATAGTACAAGAAGGAAGAGACCACCCATGACTGAAGTAGCGATTAGAACCTTACGCTGCAGTTCAAGTTTCCGTTCCTGGGTCATCGTAATCAGAGTGAATAGACCCAACCCAGCAAGAATGGCAGCCATGAGTTCCAACAATATCAATATCATAGATGGAACGCGAAATTTATTAAAGAATGGTAATAACTTAAAAAGGAGGTCATAGAGATATGGAAAGTAATTTCCAAAGCTCACCAGGAGTGCCAGGGCAATGGTACTGATCAGGTAGATTTTCTCCTTGAAATGATCCCGATTGAAGAACGCTGCCACCATGAGAATCAGGAGGGTCATACCAAGAAAATCAGAATGCTCGGTAAAAGGCCGACCACCCCAGTAAGTCTGACCACCAAACCCAAACCAATCCGAAAAGAACAGTGCCAGGATTTCATAAGGTGGGAGTGACCAACTCGTTGCATAACCATAGTCCAAACCACCACCAGCACTCCCCCCTCTTATGGAGTGGGCTGCATAAGCCAATGAAGGTATATAAAGAACTGCTGCAAGCCCAATTCCCAGCAACAATCCTCCCGCGAGATAGGCCAGAGAAAGTGGGAATTGCTTCCAATCTTTTGCTTTCGCTCGAAAAATAGCCTCGATAACAACATACCACCCCACTGCCATCCAACCATAGTAGGCGATTTGAACGTGACCACGCTGAAACTGAAACCCTGCTACTACGGCCAGAATCAGCAACCCTTTCAAGTCAGGTTCATCAAACAGGCGTTTGGCAGCGTATATCAGCCACGGCAAGTAAGCTGCGGTCATCATTTGAGATCCATGCCCCGCAGATATCATCACAATAAAGAAGGGGGTAATCATAAACGCAAGACCACTGAGCAAGGCGGAGAGAAAATCCACCTTCATGTAGCGCAACAGCGTGAAGACACCCATGGCAGCCAGAATATAGTGCAACATCATGGTCCACAGTGAAGGGACACCCAGCTTGCCAAAAAGCCCGAGAATGAAATTTGGGAAGTACACCCATTTATTGAACATCATGCTACTAAAGGCAGGCATCCCAGAAAAAATATAGGGTTGCCAGAGTGGATATTCACCCGTTTCATTCAGGTGGATATCTAGCTGTTGGGTGACTCCTTTAGCTGCGGTAGTATCACCGCCGCCAAAGACATGGCCTTTCATAAATACTGAGAAAAACAAAGTGACGAGAATGAGCAAAAATATTGCTCCCGCTTTGGCTGAGTCGTTCTTGAAAATTTTATTAAACATAGCTACCCTTTTTCTCAATAAATGCTTGTTGGCTTACTCTTATATACCTGGCTTAACCTATCTCTGACCATGGAAATGCGTCCATGCTAAACTGAGTTACTAAATAATTATTTTTAATCCCGGCTCGCTGACCAGCCTGAATATCACTTTCTTTGTCCCCGACAAGAATTGAATTTTCAAGGTCAAGGTCATATGCCTGTTGAGCCCTTAAAATCATACCAGGGTTGGGTTTTCGGTTTTCACATTCACCGCTGAACTCCGGGTGATGGGGACAGTGATAAACCTTTTCTATTTTAACTCCGTTTGATTGAAATTCATCCACCATCCACTCGGTTAGAGCCAGAAAATGGTCCTCAGTATAATATCCTCTATCTATGCCGGCCTGATTTGTAATGACAAATATCAGATATCCACGTTCCTGAAACTGAGCACAAAACTTAAATATTCCGTCGATAAATTCAAAATTATCCCTGGTGTGAACGTAGTTTCGCTCAATGTTTATTACTCCATCTCTATCCAGGAAAAGGGCTTTTTTCATATATGGTTTTGAATTTCGTCTTGGATTATATGGTAATCCTCAGGGATTCCAATATCCCTGAAATACTGATCAAAACGCATCCCGTACATGTCAAGGTCACCCAACTTTTCAGCAAGAAAATTTTCGAAGGAGAATTTTGCTGGAAGATCAGCTTCAGTTATGATGCTTTTGTTAATTATGTATACACCACCATTGATGAGCCCTTGACTCTGGCTCTGTTTTTCACGAAAGGCAGTAATTTCACCACCCTCACTCAAACCTACTGAACCATATCTACTGCAATCGGATAAATGTTTCAAAGCAAGCGTGATACCTGCATTAGCCTGTGAGTGAAACGACAAAAGTTTCTTGATTTCCACTGGAAACAGGGTATCGCCATTGAGCAATAGCACCTGATCACCATTATCCGGCATCATATGCATGGCTAATCGAATAGCACCACCCGTACCCAGCGGTTCTTCTTCGACTGCATATAGCAAATCCATGCCCCCAAAATGGGTCCCAAAATGATTGGAGATGCTCTCATGTTTATAACCAACTGATAGGGTCACGTGCTCTATTTTATTTTGGGACAAATAGTTGAGCAAATACTCAAGAAAGGGTTTCCCTGCAACAGGTGCCATGGGTTTGGGGATGTCATGAGAGATTGCACCTCTGATGCGTGTACCTAATCCACCTGCCAGGACAATCGCCTGCACTTAGAAGCCTTCCCCAAATAATGATTCCTCAACAATAGCACAAATGATGTGACCTACCAGGATGTGAGATTCTTGAATGCGAGGAGTATTATCAGAGGGTATTTTGATGAGGTAGTCACATTGTCCCATCAGCTTGCCCCCAGATTTACCAGTCAACCCCACAGAAGTAAGACCTTTGACTTCACACGCTTGCATCGCATCCAGAATATTAGGAGAATTACCACTGGTGGAGATACCTACGAAAATATCCCCTTGGACGCCAATCGCTTCGATTTGCCGTGAGAATAATTTCTTGAATTCATAATCATTGCCAATGGCTGTCATAACTGAGGTATCGGTGGAGAGTGAAATTGCGGCCAGACCAGGACGGTCAAAATGAAAGCGGTTAACCAACTCACCCACGATATGTTGAGCATCTGCAGCACTGCCACCATTTCCGGCGAAAAGCACCTTATTTCCTCGTTTATAGGCATCTATAATTAGCAAGGAAACGGCTTCAATTGTTTTTACCAGCACAGGATCGTTATAAACCTCGATTTTGGTCTCATAAGATGCTTTTATTTGTTTTTGAATATAGTCGATCATGCACGCCAACCCTTTACTCCATTTTTTGTGAAGTGAAAGTTAACCACTCTCCCCTCCAGCTTGTTTAACTGATTCACAACATTGACTCTTTTTACCGGGTTGACAACAAACATCATAAACCCACCACCACCGGCACCACTTACTTTTCCAGAGTAGGCACCTGCCTGGTGTGCTACCTCATAGGCTTCTTCAATACCTGGGTTGGATATAGATTTTGCCATTTTCTTTTTTGCTATCCAGGATTTACCCAGCAGCCCTGCATACTCCTTGATGTTTCCCCTGAGTATGGCCTCCTTCATGAGGACAGCATCCTGTTTCAATTCATGCATGGCATCAATTGAGCGGACGTCCTTTTGCTCCGTGTTGGCGATCTGTTCATCAATAATTTTAGCTGACTCTCTTGAGACGCCCGAATAGTAAAGCACCATGGACAATTCAAGTTCATCGATTATCCGGCTCTTAATTCGCAGGGGGTTCACGATAACACGATCATTTTTTCTGAATTCAATAAAATTAAAGCCTCCGAAGGTTGACGCATACTGATCCTGTTTGCCTCCGCGCAAGCCCAGGTCAATCCGCTCAATCTCATAGGCGAGATGAGCGATATCATAATCGCCTAGAGGAAGTTTCAGCCATTCAGCATAGGCATAGACCATGGCCACGACGATAGTGGAAGATGTCCCCAGACCACTACCGGGAGGCGCATCCGAGAAAGTAGTCATTCTGAAGGAAAGAGCTTCACCTTCGTTAAAATCTCTAACGATCCGATTGTAGACCCCTTTGTGCAAATCCATGAGACCATCGATTTCCATAATCGCACGAGCTTCACTCTCAAAATGTTGATCCAAGTCTTTGGCTTCGAAAATAATTTGCTGGCCCGGGAGAGGTTCAATGGTACAGAAGGTATGCATATCGATAGTCGCATTGAGGATCATGCCACCATATTCATCGCAATAGGGCGAAACATCTGTTCCTCCGCCTGCAAGCCCCAAACGCAATGGTGCCTTTGTTCGAATCAGCATCCTGTTTTCCTCTCTACACCTAAATGGCGATATAGGTCGTGGGAACTTTGACGTTCCCGGATCAATTAAGTTTTTCAATCGGGATATGCATCAATGGTTAAAGGATAATGCATTTGCTACCCCTGAGCATGGAAACTAAGCAGTTAATAGTGTATGAAAAATGATTTATCGTGTTGGATATGGTCTACAGACCAGAACTAATCGAATAGCTAATATCAGATCCTTGAATAGTGAGTATCACTGAAAATCTAATTCCCCATAATGTGATCAATCATCCGGATTACATCTGACATATTTACCTCGCCATCCTCATTTAAATCACCCCAGAGAGGCCCCGGATTCGAATACTCCCCAAGGATAATTTCAGATCCCCCTCTGAGTGCTCCATTGTGGCCGTAACTAGTCTGATCAATCACTGAAGTTGTACTACCCTCAAAATTCCAATATGCAATAAGTCCTCTTTGGCCTATAGAAATGGGATGATCTACTTGCTCTTGAATCTGAGCTGCAGAAAGTGGGACATTCCAGATACTGATTTCATCCATCATGCCATTAAAAAGACCCTGATTAATTCCATCATGCGTGTGCGATCCTAGTGATACATTACTAATATTGGTGGCAAAGCTTCCGTACCTGCGCAGGTGATTACTGGCGCGTAGAATCCCATCCTGATAAAGCCAGGATGAATCGCCGGCCTGCACAGCCGCATAGTGGTGCCACTCTCCGTAAGGTGGTGAGTCGCAAGAGACTCTTACTGTACATTCTTCGTCCCCCCTGGTTGATAAACGCTGTATGCGCTCATCTGTAAAAACTTCAGAAAAAAAGACAATTGCACTGTGGTTACATCCTGTAGCATCTTCTCTTTGTTCAAAAATGACACTTTGCTCCTGGGGCCCTCCGGCAGGTCCTTCCATATATACCCAGGCTGAGATGGAAAAATTTGGCGAGTCTATAATTGAGGTGGAAAAATTAACATAAGCATCATATCCATTTAATGCAAGGACATGATTTTGACTGAAAGCTGGCAGGGTTAGGACTGTTAACAAAATGCTCAGAGAAATCTTCCGCATGTAGCTCCCTTTTAATGCGTTGATGGAAATGAGTAGAATTTGAATCAATTGCCCAAAATGTAGTCTATTAACACAATTACATCCGAAACATTTACCTGGCCATCATCATTCAAGTCCCCCCAGACAGATTCAATCGGTGCAGCGGGATCCACGATAATCTCGGCATTGTCCATTAATATTCCATCATGTCCACTGAGAGATTGATCAAAGGCTACATCATCTAAAGTTTCAAAATCCCAATGGGCCAGTAGAGAATGTTGAATATTGTGCAACTCAGAATTTAGCGCCCAACTTACCTCTACGGCGCTTAGAGCCCCGCTCCATACGCGCATATTGTCTATATACCCATTGAAATAGCCAGCGACGTAACCAATTGAATGATAGTGCCTACCTATATCGATTAAGTCTATACTTTGGTTAAACACACCTTCTTGATGGTTTTCCGTAGCATCCACTAATTGCCCATCGAGAAACAAAAACACACTATCGGGCCTCACAACGCCCGCGTAGTGATGCCATTCAGCATAATCAGGTCTGGCTGTTTCAACGATGTCCTGAGGTCCATTGTCCGTTCGAATATTGAACCTTGTCACTTGGCCAACTGTTGGGCTCTCTGCATTTAGAATTACAGCGCTGGCACCAAATTCAGTGTCATAATCTCTGTGCTCAAATATAGTGTTTTGTGCATCCAGTCCCCCACCGGGGCCGTCCATGTAAGCCCAGGCTTCAATTGTAAAGTCATTATCATCAAGTAGTACTGAAGGGATAGATACATAGTCCCCGTCACCGTCAAGGTGCAGGATATGATTCTGAGCGAATATAGCCGTGTAGGTGATAAAGAATAACAATGTTACTTGTGATAAATATCTGAACATTTCCCCTCCAGTTCCAATTTGAATTATCCTAATGTTGAGAACTTAAGCAACAATAAGTGCTTATAGGATAACTTTTACATTACTATCCTATATCCAATTTATTAAACTGCTATCTGAATTATCACAGGCTACCTATAAGGACAACCTGCAAAGGACTAAAATGCAACCGTACATACTCGTGTCCATCGCTCATTTGGCTGGTTTCATAATGAATCGAATTTGCCAGGCATGAAAGAGGCTAGATAACCTACGTTCATAAAAGTTCTGCCATTTAATACTTCTATTGACCAATTTCGAAAAAATCGGTGAAAATATTTTATCAATGTAACCAGTTTTATAAAATTCAATGTTTACACTATGGACAATAAATCGTGTATCACTATAAAATGCTGGAACCTGCCGGATTTTGGGTTGATTCTCTGGAGCGACAAAATAATACATTGAATAAAAGCCAAAAAACCGAACATGGGTGGGGTCAGAATATCCAAACACATTTGAAAAATGAGGGACAATTATTTCAACCTTACCATTGGGAGTCACGATCCGATGAATCTCACGCATGAGGAGCAAAAATTCATCGATATGCTCTAACACATGGTGACTATAAACATATTCTACACTGGAGTCCGGGATGAGATCTAGAGGCTTGTTCAGATCTGCAACCACATCGACACCATCCAGCTCAAGATGATCTACAGAATAGAACCCTTCACGGGGCTTCAGTCCACATCCCAAATCAACCTTAAGTAATTTTCCCGCGGCTAAATCTTTCTTGAACTGTTCGTTGATAATTTTCATAGTTACTCGTTTTTACGTGTTCAAAAACTAATCCCAATAGAGCTCGTTAATCGTAACCATCACTATTGCACTCCAGAGGAAGTCTTCTGAATCACTATTTATGTGTAGCTCGGTTTTGTGAAACATTTTTCAGAAGAAAGCAATTTCCACAAGCACCCTTACTTTGAAAGTTTCATCAAATTTGAATTCTCATTTTGAGACCACCACTCACCTACTTCACGTAGATTGGCAAACCAGGGATTAAAACTTTTCAAGTGGTGCAACAACCGCGCATAGACCTCAAATATTTCAGGTCTATCTAACGTATCTGGATGCCAGAGCAAGGTGAGGACTCCACCTACCTGTTGGATTTTTTCTGCAATTTCAGATACTTCTCTAAAGGCTTGTTCCGTGTTCCACTTCAGCCCTTTTTTGACACCTAGCATAGCCATATCCTGAATGATGAGCGGTATTTCCAGGACTTTTGTCGGTCTGTCTGGGGATCCAGCGTGCACCAGCCAGGGGTAGCTGGTACCATTTCTGAACCCAATTTCATTATTGAATCCCAGTGTGGAGTCATACTTGAATCCAACAGCCTCCTGAACAAGTGGCGTCACTCGGATATCGTAGTGCAAAAAATGCTGTCTCACACTTACTACATCCTTTTGAAGTACCTGTTCCAACTGCAGCTTTTGCCTGGCCATGATATCTTGATTATTGTAGCTCCACCATGAAGGGTGCAATCCAATTTCCCAACCCCGATGATCAATTTCACGAATCATTTCTGCCACTGTACATTGCTCCCGGTCGAAATGTATTCTGTCTGCATACCGGTAGTCGCAATCGCTTGAATGCCATTTAACCGTATCCTCTGGTGTAAAAAAGAAGGTTGAACTAGCGCCCACCTCCTTTTCAACCTCTAACCATTTTTCAAATTTCGAGATGGGATCATCAAAGGATAACAGTCCCTTTGAAGTGTCGATCAGACCGTCTACAATATGGGAAAAATGACGCAGATTTGGTGCATGGCTGAAAGTTTTCCCGGCCCTGAACATTTTCCGGGTGGCTTGTCTGGTGTTGTATTTTGAGACCAAGTCCACATCATGGGTCAGACAAACTGCAAAAGGTCGATTCTCAGGCCATCTTGGCCGGTCTGAGTCTATCTGGCAAAAGTGCTGATCCAGAACAGGTTCGCGTATTAAACCCTTCTCCCATAACTCATTAATTTCATAGTCAGGCACAATAGCATCAAGGGTTTCAGGCAGGCGACTCGCTTCAGAACGGCCACTGAGAATAGCTTCAGGATGCATGTCTTTGCTCAAAGTTCATACCCATATTTTGAAGCTCTTTCTCCACAAATTTCTATCATGGCATCTCTATCCTCATGAGACCACTTGTCTAATGTAGGGAATTCACCTGTTTTTTGGATATTGACCGGTTTAAGAAGAGCCTTTTTAATCCGGTTTGTCGAGATCTGAAGTCCTAAATATCCCAACATTTTTTGGACGCTTTCCACGCCAAGTTCATCAAAATTAAATCTCAGGAAATTTTCTTCACCCAGAGACTCAGAAAAGGTATCGATAAAAGCATTGGTCATTTCCCACAACCAGGCAATTTTTCCCACCGACGATAGTGTTGGCCATCGATCTGCATAGGGATCACCTGACACAGGCGTGAGTCGACCTTGATCATGTGGGTGTGCTCCTGTGTACCAACCACGTCGCATCCCTGAGCGAATGAAATCAGCGGGATGTCTATGGATATGAACAAATTGAGCGGATGGGATTATTTCTTTTATGGTGGGTGCAAAAAATGTTATGTTGCGATTTGTCTCGATATAGCGCTTTCCATATCGTGCTGTTTTATACAAAAAAAGTTCTCTTGAAGCGAGAAACAGATCACGCAGAGTCTCGGTAGCCATCACCTGCTGTGTATAGTTCATCTCCCATGCAGATTTCGACTGCAAACTGAGATTTGGAATTGGATCATGAAAAACGTTAACCCCCTGTGCATTACTAAGAAGCTTTGTAAATAGCAAAGTTCCACATCGACCTGTTGAAAGAAAGAATACAGGCTTAAGATCTTCAAATATGCCCGAATCTACAATGTTTTCGATGTGAACGGTGGGGTCCTTAATCCAACCGTACTCAATCCCATCCTGGACTCGATTATATATTTTCTTCAGCGTGCTCATAATGCAGATTAATACTTTCTAGAAAATTCATGGGATACTTGATATTGGATTCCTAATAATCGATACAGCCATTTTGAGACAAGCATCCGCATTCGGAAGGCAATACTGAATACTGGTTTAATGTCAAAGGACTTCATCATCTGGACGAGATCAATATTTTGGTTGAGCAACATCTTTGAGTTTTCCACCCTTGATCTTTTTCCATAGTGGACAATCATCTTATCGTTAAGCATGTGGGCAGATTTCCAACCTTTGTTCAGAGCTCTTAGTGTATACTCAAAGCCTGCACCATTCCAGGGGTACTCCTCACTTAGATAGCCTATCTCCTCGATGACACTCCTGCGGACCGCAAAAAAACATCCGTCCACTGCACCATAGATGGGCTTATAGGGTAAATGGTTCCATACTGGACCAGCAATACCAACTTTTGCATCCTGAACAAAAACTTTTTCAAGGGTTGAGGTCCAGTCAGGTGTTAAAACCTCCACATCTGAATTCATCAACACGACCACATCCACATCGTCATCAATGGCCTTCATTCCCTGATTATTTGCAGGAGACCATAATCTGTTTTCGGTATTTTGAATCAGATCAATGTCCGAAACATTTGAAAGATAATCCTGGGTCTCTTTTTCGGAGGCATTGTCAACGACAATAAGTTGATAGGCAGTATTTGTCATTACCTTAACTGAGTTCAAGCATTTCGTGACATAATCAAGCGTATTGTATGTAACGACGACAATGGCGATTTTCATTTGGTTACTCCTGAGGGATTTTTTAAGGAACTATAGATGTGCAATGTATATCCCATATATAGAACGGAATATATTGTAATCAGTATAGCAATTGTATCGTTGATATGGGAATTGTATAGAAAGATGGCGATAATTGCACCTGCCACCATCAAAAGCGTCCAAAAAATATTGATCTCCTGGCGGTTCATTGTGGTGGTAGTCATGGCGATTGATGAGACTGGATATTTAAGGATCACCAACGGAAGCATTATCTTTAAGAGTATTATTGAGTCTGCCCATCGTTCACCGAAGAGAAATGTGAAAAGCGGAGTGGCAAATAAATAGGCGGCTATTACGAAGAGTACGCTCAGTAAGAATAATGTGATGAAGTTCTTCTTAAAAAGCGATAGCCTGGCCTTTCTATCATGTTTAATAATACTAAGCTTTCGGAAATAAGTTTGAGTTGTGGAATTGTTAATAATTTGCAGTGGAATTTCCAAAAGCCTTGTGGCAAACGCATAGAGCCCCAGTTCACGTGGAGAAAAATAGATACCTAACATGATGATGGGGATATGGTTTGCAGCCATACCCAAGAGTGCAGAAGGGGCATTCAGAAGGGGTAATTTTTTGAATTTTATTGCAACCGTCTTAAACTCATTCCTGTTAAATCTGATGTTGCTCCAGTCTGCTTTGATTACCACAAATAGATAGGTTAAAAAGTAACCTGCTAGAAATCCTGCTAAGAGATAAAAAGTTGATGGATTGATGAAACCAAAAAAGATTATCAATCCTTGCTGAAACAGGGTTTTAAAAAGATTGATCATCCCTATGGTTGTATAGTCGCGACGGGCTAAAAATACATTCCTGAAATATGGTTCAGCACCTGCAAATAAAAAGATGGGTGGGACGAACCATAAAAATGAGAACCAATCCTTCTCCTGAAGACTTTGAGTGGGAATCAAAATCAATCCAGTTATCAAGAGCGCAATGGTGAAGGTCATACTTATGAGAATGAGCAAGGACAAACTGGTAATTGCGTCGCGTTCTTCCGTATTGTCAGAAAGCACAATACCATAATCATATTTTAAAGTACCGATGCTACTCAATAGCAGGGCAAAAGATAAGATAATCTGATAGTTTCCAAATTCTGTTGGAACATAGAGTCTGGTAATTATCACCACGGTCACGATTCTGATTAAATTCGCGACAACTGAACTGGATGCTAATACCAGATTCTCCTTTGCGAAGGCGATTCCTGCACTTTTAAAACGATTCAGAAATTTTCTCATACGTCTAAAACTTCAGTGGGTTTGAATTGCAGGATTTCTCGGAACTTTACACTTAATAGCTTCCAATCATACTCCATAATCTTATCGTCGATCTGCACCCTATCAATCCTCAGGGCTTCAGCTATGCCAGCCAGGGTTTCGTCGTGTGAGCGGCACATAAATGCCTCTTTAGATAAATCTTCGAATTGCTCCATATAGGTTGAGACAACGGGAATCCCAGTAGACAGGTATTGGAGAAATTTGGCTGATGCGGCTTGCCAGACCTGTGGAATAGATCTCAGAGGAATCAAGCCTATGCGAAAACTGCCCATTACCTGTGGCAACTCACTATAATCAACAGATGAGAAATACTTAATATTGTCCGCTTCAAGCAAATTCTGTAATTGATCATTGGCATCCCGATCTACTGGACCGTATAGATGCACATCAAAATCAGGATAGGTCTCAGCTATCTTGCCCACCAATTCAAAATCAAAAAACCAGGGTGAAATGACCCCGACATATCCCAGGATATTGCGTTTAAGTAAAGGTGTGCTGGGCTTGAGATCAGCAAAAACACTTAAATCTACCCCATTGGGAATATGCAGGACGCTGCGATTATATTTAGCTTCTAATTCTCTGGTCAGGTAGCGTGAACAGGTAGTAACGACCTGACGTGGATCACGCAAAAATCTCCCCAAATGATCCATTGCCCACACTGGTTGACTACCGAATTGCTCAGGGTCATCATTGTAATCCCAGAGTGAAACACAGTTGAGTCTTTTAAGTGGGAGTGAAAATATATTGGAGAACACATACTTATCAGGTGTTCCTTTAATTATGAGAAGCCGCAAAATGAATCCCCAGAAACGCAGGATCATATAGAACGGAATTCTCAGTGCAGCATATTGAAACAGTGCATTGATTTTACCAGAGCTGGTTTTGCGATAAACAGGCAGGGTTACATAGGTTACATTCCCATCTGTTTTTGGGATAAATGCATTGGGACCGTTAAATGAGAAGGGTTGAAAAAACAGAATTTTATCGTCAACTGGAAAATGAGTCAACAAATGCTGTTTGCGGGTTTTCATGTAGTCCCATTTAATTTCGGAGTACCAGACAATTTTCATCTGATTTGCTCTCTGTTTGAATGTGTCACTTCAGCGACCTTCTAGACTTTATGAGCACCTGCATGATCTGGCTGCCCAGAACCCACCCTTGGGAAAGCAAAATTGGGAGATACTGATACCATTTTGCATGACGGCTGTAAACCTTGAGTAATGCCCCTGCTTTACGATGCATCTTTTTCAGGGAGAACTCTCCCCCAACAGAAGCAGAAACTTTGTGGTAAATCTTACTTTCCGGGATAAAGACCAGTTGGTACCCCAAATTTTTACACCGCAGGGAGAGGTCCAAGTCTTCACCATACATTTTATAACCAGGATCGAAGCCCTGCAGTTCCACAGCCAGCTGTGTAGGCATCACCAAACAGCAACCTGTGATATAGTCTGTGTTGACAGCCTGGTTCTGGACCGCCTGAACTGAGTCACGAATATGGCGGTGAACCACCTTGCCGGTCCAGAGGTTGACTGAACCACCTCCATACCATACCTGGTCCGGGGTATCAGCATAGCAGATCAGGGGCGCTGCCATTCCAACTTTGTCTACATCTGAAAATGTGTTTATCAAAGGTTCCAGAAAATCGGGTTCTACGGTGGTATCGTTATTCAAAAATGCTACGAAATCATATCCTTGTTCATTGCACCAGCTCAAGCCGGCATTGTTCCCACCACCAAACAAAAGATTTGTGGGGAGTTCCAGGATATGCACATCAGGATGGGATTGCTGAATTCGCGAAACCGAATCATCAGTGGACCCATTATCGATGACTACAATTCTGGCCTTCTTATAAGTGATTTTTTTTAAAGAGTACAGGCAGTCAAGGGTATCGTCAGCTCCGTTCCAGTTCAGTACCAGAACGCAAACGCTAGGGTCAGTCATCGCTAAGGCTCTGCACCATTTGCGAACAGAAGCTTGCCATTGAAAATTGTCCCTTTGCCTGCTGGACGGAAGTCACCATTTCCTCTCGATCATTACCTGCAAAAAACTTCTCTATGGCGATGGCCAGTTTCTGGGGATTGTCAGGTTCAACCAGGTATCCGGTTTCTCCCTCATGGATATACTCACCCAGCCCACCGACCTGGGTGGCAATTACAGGTCTATCCATTTGAAAAGCAATCCCGATGATGCCACTCTGAGTGGCAGTGCGATATGGGAGCACCAGAACATCACATGCAGCGAAATACAGAGGAAGCTCATGATCCGGAACAAATTCATTACGGTAGACTACATTGGAACCCACCCCAGTTGAATCAATGAGATCAATGTATTTTTGCTCATTCTCATAAGCCTCACCTAAAATGAATGCCTTAAATTCAGGCAGTTTCTCCTTTAATGGCTCCAGCGCCTTAATGAGAATATCAAGTCCTTTGTAGGGACGGATCAGGCCAAAGAATAGGATAACTGGTTGATCTTTCAGCTCCAGGATGTCTCTGGCTTCGGCTTTTGTATATTTCTGCTTATAGTTTTCATAGAGGGGGTGAATCATGGTAGTGGTAGCAACATCAGGCTTGAACGAGAGCACATCTTCTGTTACATATTTTGACATGGTAAAAACATGATCAGCTTTACTTAATACACGTTTGGCCATCCAGGAATCAATAAAGGATTCCTCATGGGGAATCAGGTTATCAATAAACACACCCACTTTAATTCCCGCTCTGGACAGGCGTTTGCTGATCATGTTGATCATCAGCGCAAAATACGGATTCCAGTATCGAAGAATCACAGCATCTGGACCAAATGACTTGATCCTTTCAGCAGCTTTATACCAACTAAAGGGATTCATGGAATCCACAATGCGTTCTGAGGGGAATTCAGTCCCCTTCCCTTCTGCTTTAAATTCGGTTTTCCCAGGGAATAGTATTTTTGGGTATTGGCGAGAATAATTGATGAATTGAACGGTGTGCTCCCTGACCAATTGTGAGTAGATCAAGGCACTTAAATCTGAAAGACCACCCCTATAGGGTGGCCCAACTGTAACTAATGAAATCCGCATGGTTTACTTACATGTTCTCTCGAATTACAGGCTTCTCCTTATGGAGTGAGCTTGTGATTAATTCACCCAGAAGTCCCATGGATATAAATTGGCCACCAATGATTGATAGCAGAATTCCGATATAAAAAATGGGACGATTGTTGATCCACTGGCCCGTACCAAAAAAATATTGCTGTGCCCATTGAACGCTGAGGAAGGTCAATATTCCGCCACCCAGGACCAGTAACATCATACCCGCGAGTCCAAAAAAGTGCATGGGTTTGCGCATATATTTACCAAGAAAGAGAACCGTAAAGAGGTCAAGATATCCTGTAAATAGCCTTTTCACGCCATACTTTGATTCACCGTATTTTCTGGCATGATGCAGTACCACTTTTTCAGTACAATTAAATCCTTTTTGCTTGGCCAACACAGGGATGTAGCGATGCATTTCACCATAGACATCGATATTTTTCACTACCTTTTTGGTATAGGCTTTTAAGCCACAATTGAAATCGTGAATGTTGATACCCGTGAGACTGGAAACGGTAAAATTATATAGCTTTGAGGGCCAGCGTTTGCTGATGGGATCATGGCGTACTTTTTTCCAACCAGAAACCATATCCCAGCCTGAATCCAATACAGCAACAAGTTCCAGGACTTCCTTAGGATCATCTTGAAGATCTGCATCCATGGTGATAACATAGTCACCACTGCAACGTTGGAAGCCAATATTGAGTGCTGTAGCTTTTCCATAGTTCCGTTGGAAGCTGATGGCTTTTACGCGTGAATCAGACTCACTCAAATCCTTCATCAGTGCTAAGGATTTATCCTGTGATCCATCATCGATGAACAATATTTCAAATTCATGGGTTGAGGGCTCCAGCGCTTCTCTGATCTGCCCATATAGTTCGACCAGGGATTCTTCCTCATTATAAACGGGAATTACAAGACTTATTAAACTCAAAACAGGATCCTTATAATCTGCATTTTTAAATGCTCAATCTTATTTATACTTATCTGCGCGCATATAGTAGATGTAGGCTTCATTTGACTTTCCAAGATACTCTAAAACATCCCCCATATGCATTAAAACCTCTGGATTATCAGGGTTGATGTTCAAGGAGCGGTCAATGAATTCCCGGGCCAGCTGAACGTGACCTAATTTGAAGTATATCCATCCTGCTGTATCCAGGTAGGGTGCATTGTCTGGAACAATTAGCAAGGCCTTTTCTACGAATTCTGCTGCATGCCGCAAGGTGTCCTCACTAACATCGCCCTCAGTAAGCATATAGGCATAGTTGTTTAACGCGAGGTGATCATCGGGGTCAATCTGTATCAGCTGTAAATAGGTTTGCAGTACTTCCGCACGTCGGCCAAAAAGCTCGAGGGTGTTGGCAATCATATGTAGCGTTTGCTGGTCATCAGGACGAAGATTTAATGCTGCATACTGGGCATCTAATGCCAACTGGTAATGCAGGGAATCAGCTTCAGTCACTGCGATATCATAAAGAATGCTGCCCAGGAGGCGATGCAGGAAAAAATCATCAGGAAAAGCAGGCAGATACCCTTCCAGAATTTCCCTGGCTTGAAGAACATCATCAACATCCAGATAAGTCCAAACCAGCATGGATACTGCATTGGACAGTTCGGGCCTGATGTGTAAAATTTCTTTTAACACATCCCGTGCTGTGCTTGATTCCCCAGCATCGATGAGGAGCTGGCTCAACTTCAGTTTTAGCTCCCAGGTTTCGGGATATTCAGCGACCACATCCGTGAGGTAGTCCACCGCAGCCATTTCACCGTGCATCACTTTCACCAGGTCGGTTTTCATGCTGTGCAAATCCATGGAGAAGGGAACGACCTCGATAAGCGAGTCCATAAGGGCTTCAGCATCAAAAAAACGATTCATTCCCAGGAATAACCTGATCTGACGACCCACAAGATCAGTTTTGGTGGGCATGCGCTTAATAAGTTTGCTATAAAGGTCTGTGATGCGCGTATAGTCATTGGCATTCAGATAGATAGTTTCTGCGCGTTGAAGTGCAGCCATTCTATCCGTATCCAATTCCCATAGTCTGATTAAAAAGTCGGCTTCTCTAATGGTATCGCCCAGGGCGTGGTATATTTGTGCTGATTGAAGTATGGCATAGTCGTTATTATAATCTATATCCAGAATTCGCTCGAAATAGCCCAGAGCAAGCCTGTGTTCCTGGTCGCGTTGCGCAATCTCACCCAGCAGCTCTAGAGATTCCAGGTTTCTGGGATCTAGATCAATGACCTTTAACAAGGCCTCTTTTGCTTCGGGAAATTTCTCAAGCTGTAAAAGGAGTCTTGCGAGAGAGAAGTGAATATCTGATGCGTTGGGATCATAGGTCAGGGCTCGCTGGTAGGCTGAAATGGCCTTCTCAATGTCCCCTACAGATTCGAGGTCAATACCGTCCATGAAGGCATCCATGGCACGAGTATCATATATCCGTAATGAATCAGCCGCATTTAAAACCGAACAAACCAGAGTCACCAAAGTGAAAATAGAGAGCCATCTGATCAACTTCGCTGGCAACATGCTAGAGGTCTTGAGCTCCCACTGCTTCCTGAGGAACTCCTGGCAGAGTTTTTCCATAAAATCTCAGAATGAGATAAAGTGTTCCGATACTCATGGCGTAGAAAATGATTCCCGTAAGGTAGGAAGGTGATGATATGAAGCCAATTGGCAGAAAACCAAATAGAACGGCGACACCACCCACAACCAGAGCATAGGGTAATTGGGTTTGAACATGATCAACATTGTCAGCACCACTGGCCAGTGAGGAGAGGATTGTCGTATCTGAAATAGGTGAGCAATGATCACCAAAAGTCGCACCACTGATGATGGCCGAGAAAGTGGCCCAGAACATGACATTGTGAACATCACCAGTTAATTGGATGGAGAGTGGTACAATCAGGGGAATCAAGATGGACATGGTTCCATAGGATGTGCCGGTAGCAAAACTAATCAGTGCAGCAATAATAAAGGTCAGGGCCGGCAGTAAGCCGGGAGAGATAAGATCCCTGGTATAGTGTACAATAAAATCGGCAGTATGAATATCAACACAAACCGAACCCAGGCTCCAGGCCAGAACCAGTATTATGGTTGCCAGGAACATGGTGCGAGCGCCTTCAAACCAGCTTTCTAACGCGGCCTTGAGGCTGAGCAATTTCTGCCCCAGGGCCATGACGATGGCAACAACCGTAGCTATGTAGGCGGCCCACAGTAGGGCCTTGGTTGAATCAGTATTGTCCATGATCAGTAAAATTTTCTGCAGCAGGCTGCTACCAGCTGGAAATTCGTCAGGCATTCCTGTGATGACCATACCCACCATGGTCATGATTATGACGATGAGAACAGGGATTACTGCGTTGTACCAGCGATGAGGAATATTCTCGGGCAGGGCATTCCTCAACATTGAATCATCAGAAAGTGGTTTTGCTCCGGGGCGTAAAATTTCTCCCGTAGTGATAGCCCTTTTTTCAGCGTCATACATGGGTCCAAACTCGCGACCCATGAGCGCATTCATAAACACAAAAATGATAGCCAATACCGCATAGTAGCTAAAAGGGATTGAAAGCAGAAATATGAGGTACGCATTGGTGTCAATTCCAAGAACTCGTAGCTGTCCATCAAGGAGCGACATGGCGAAAACAATCCAGGTACTGATAATGCCGATACTGGCCACGGGTGCGGCAGTTGAATCAACGATATAACTCAATTTTTCTCGACTGACACGCAGCTTATCCGTAAAGGGACGCATGGTATTGCCTACCAGCAGGCTATTGGCATAGTCATCAAAGAAAATGAATAGCCCCATTGAGGCAGTGGCTACTTGCCCGCGAACCCGGGTGCGGGCAAAGCGTGCTGCAATGCTTACGATGCCGGCAAGGCCACCGTTTTTCTGAACAATACCGATGAGGCCACCAAAACCAAATGTGAATAGTAAAATGGTGGCATGGCCTGGATCGGCAATGGTGTTTATGACGTATCCATCCAGAGACTTTAGGAAACCATTGATGGGATTATAGCTGACCATAATCGTTACACCAACCCAGATTCCGGCAAAGAGCGAAATTAGCATTTCCTTGGTCAACAGGGCCAGGACGATGGCCAGCAAGGGTGGCAAAATGCTCAGCCATGCTGGGATGCTCGAAACCTCTTCCCGATACACTGAGCCGTCATCAAGTGGATGGGTAATCGGTGAATGACCTCGGAGAATGGCCTCGGTACTACCCTCCGGTACAACGATTTGAATGGCTTCCCCGGCGAAACCATGGACTAATATGGGATTCTCCGGTGAGGCATTTGAAAAGCCAGACCAGCCTAGCTCAAATGGCACATTGGACAATATGATGGACGGCAGTTCCAGTTGTTGCGCTTGAGAGGTGGAAACAGCCAGAGCTAGGATAAAACAGAAAAGGAAGGAGGATCTGAGCTTGATTATGCGCGTGATTTGGGCACCATGCCTTTCTCGTATTTAACTACTTGATCACCCCCGCGACGTTTGGCCGTATACATGGCAGCATCAGCTGATTGTATCAAATCCTGCATGGTTTCCCCATCACGTGGAAATTCAGACAGACCGATACTTACTTTGCTGTCCAGGCTGATCTCATTCATTTCGAATTGGTGTTCGCGAACGGCATCACAAATTCGACGGGCACTTGCCATACAGGCTTCCGCGTCTGTATTGACCATTATAACCACAAACTCTTCCCCACCGTACCGTCCAGGGATATCACTTGTACGAATGGAATCGCGGATAATTTGGGAAATCTCACGCAGAACAAAATCACCCATTAAATGACCATAGGTATCATTGACTAATTTGAATTTGTCCAGGTCAAGAAAGAGGACAACCAGTGAATTCTGATATCGTCCTGCTCGGGCAAGTTCCTCTTCAAAACGTTGTTTTAGAGCCCGGAGGTTATATAAATGTGTGAGCGTGTCGATAGTGGCATAATTGTTAAGCCGCTCATAGAGACTGAAACGGGTCAATGCGGCACCCAGGCTCTGACTAATCATTTCAAAAATACCAATTTCGCTCTGTTTTGCTGGATATTCATCCCTGGACTCCAGCACAAGAAGACCGGGACCATTTTTGATTTTTGCCAGGGGAAAGCCGATAACCTGGGAGTATGGGTATTCCTGAAAATCACCTGTACGGTAAATTCCTTCTGGTTGTGGCTCATGGCTTTTCTTATAAATAAAATATTGCCCGGTAATAATGGCTCGGCTTACCAGAGAATTAAATACGGGGTAACTCATTCCCTGCTGAAGGCCGGTTTCCTCACCTTCAATGGAATCGATCATAAAATATTCAGGTGTATTTTCAGGATGCAGAACCAATACAGCGCGGTCAAATTGGAGGAAGTATTTACCAAATCTCGAGATCTCGAATAGAAAGTCCGTTTTGGTGGCTGCAATATTCAAGTGGGTATTGACTTCCAGCATGACGGACAGATGATCGCTTCTGCCTTTATATTTTTCCAACAGGTTTGAGGTTACTGAGTTGGCACCCAGCGTTGCAGCAATATTATCAAATACTTCCAAATTTATTTTTTCAGGTGTCATTGCATCTGGTAGGATTGTCAAGAGAAACCCAACCAAATCCCCAGGCTCGCCCAGGGGTGAGAGAATCGATTGTTTTGACCATTCGTCAGGATCGTGGGAAAAAATAGCTGCATTTTCTTGATTACGAATGTAGCTACTGGAGAAGACTTCTGCCGCTTGGAGTTCAACGATAGCAGGGACTTCTGAAGGGATGGAGTCAAATACGTGATCATTGTTGCTGGGTAAATCCTGCAAGGTGAAGGAACCTTCCCTGTCAGCAACAAACAAATAGACATTTATGTCTGGATAAACTGAATACAGAATCTGAATGAGATTCCGCACTTGAGTTTTGAAAAATGGTTTCGTGTCAAGATTCACTAAATCAATATCTGTTAGTGCCATGATCGAACCGTCCCTTACTTAACTTTACACAGTATTCATCTCATGGAGATGGCTGCTCGAATATTCTTAACAATACGCCAATTCAGACGATTTACGCTATAGACTTAAAGTTAAAAGTTAAGAGTACCAAAATCAATTGATACTCCTCTTGATTCCAGGATTTTAATCGAAGCTAAATAGGTGGGATTTTGAACTAAATGTGTCTATTTCGAGTCACTGACAAGATGCATGGATTGATTTGTTGCTTTGATGGTATTGTTCTGGAGTTGGAGGGTATCTCCAACTCCCCCGGATGCACTGTCGGCACCAACTACAAGGGATTCAATGGTGGGTGAGGGAGCGTTCTGATCGCCTGCGAAACCTTGAACTTTTTGAGGATTTATGGTGGATACCGGGTCTAACCAGATATTTAGACCAAGGGCAACCAGAAAACCAGCAGCCACTGCATAACCGGCCACCCGTGTGTAGGTTGATTTATAAATTTTGTGCCAGGTGGTCTCATGCTTGAGATCATCTACTCTGGACATGAGGTTATTGGTAAAATCTGGGCTAGTGGTAACTTTGGGGAAATGGTGAAGGTTGTTAATTACTTCATTTAATTCTTGAAAAATATCGCTACAGGTAGCACACAGGGATAGATGTTTTTCGACTTTTAATTTTGTTTCTGAAGAGAGAGCATTCTCTTTATAATCTGTGTATTGCTCACAAACAAATGTGCATTCAGTATTCTGCATTCTAATCTTCCTCGATGTATGGTGCTAAAGCGATAGCAATTTGGCTATTGGATTACTCCTTTAAGTAGCGCAAAGTTTCCTGCAATTTCAATCGTGCTCTGTTCACACGCGACTTGACCGTTCCCATTGGAATGTCGAGTATTGTACTGATATCTTCGTATGAAAGTTCCTGAATATCTCTGAGAATTATTATTGTTTTGAAAGGCTCTGCCAACTGCTTGATAGCCTTCATGATTTCCTGCCCAGCATAAGTATTAAAAACAATACCTTCCGTGTCTTTGCCTGTGTCGACTGGTGTGAACTCATTGTCGTCAAATGACAGTTCTGACATGGTATAGGTCTTACGCCTTTTACGTTTTCGAAGCTCAGATCGGGCAAGGTTACCAGCAATGGTATATATCCAGGTTGAGAATTTTGCGATCTCTCGGTAGGCATGCTTATTTTTATAAACTTTGAGGAAGGTTTCCTGCACCAGATCCTCGGCATCGGTCATATCATGTAGAAAACGATAAACGAAGTTTACCAGCCGGTCTTTATAACGATCTACCAGTTCTACAAAGGCAGTATCGTTCCCACCCTGGAATTGTGCGATTAGTTGTTCATCTGTGGGGGTGATTTTTTCACTCATACCTATACGACCTCAGAAATCCATTCAGTAAATGCTGCGAGTACATCCATAGAACCCAATCTAAACTTTAAGTCAAGGTCTGCCAACTTGCGAGTTGCATCCTGTAATTCTGTCATACTGTAATTCCGAGAGAAAGCGTTAAGCTGACTTAGCCAGTAATAGGAAGTAGCTCCCTGACTGATTGTTTTCCTGGCTTCAGGTGGTTCCCGAAGTGCCATTAGTTTGATTAGACCATTGTATAGCATGGCAACAAGGAAGGGCAAACCCTCTTTTCCCTGATGATGAATTTCCACCATTGTCTGTATGGCAAGCTGGCGATCCCGCTGGTAAATAGCATCAATAAATTGGGAGACCTGGGCATTTTCTATGACCCCTGCTACATGGTCTACTATATCCCTGGTAACCAATTCATCAGGGTCGGATAAATAGAGCGAGAGCTTTTCCAGCTCGTTGTCAATAATGGCCAACTCGCCACTACTGAGTTCTATGAGCCGGTAAACTCCTGATTCATTGATCTGGATCTGATGTTGTTTTGCCATTTGATTGACAATACCAGGTAAGGCTGAACTGTCAGGGCTAATCAAAGAGACTTCAGTGGCAACACTTTTTATAGCACCCAGCCATTTGGATTTACGAAAATCACTGACAGAATAGTGGACCAATACAATTGTGTCCTGCGGGAGATTCCCAAGGAGGCTGGCAAGCTTGGTTTTTACTCCAGTGCCGGCATCCTGGATCTCGTGCAACATGATCAGACTTGCTGTGGAGAACAGGCCTCCTCCTCCCAGAAGATTACTCACATCTGTGGCAACTTTGAGGTCAGCACCCCAGCGCTGAACATAATTGGCATTCTCACCATAGCGTTTTGTAAAAGCGGTTCTGAATTCAGAAACAAATTGTCGATAGAGGAAGTAGTCTGAACCGCTGGCAAAATATAATGGGGCTATTCTGCCTTCGTTAAGGTCGCTCAGGACTTTGTTATATGTGGGCTTTGCTGCCATACTAGAAGTAAAATAATCCGAATATTGCTATGGTGAAACAATACCAAGCGAAGTAGTGAAATTTACCCTTTCGGAGTAGCTGTAATAACCATTTTAAGCTCAAATAACCCACAATGAACGATATGACCAGCCCGATGAGCAAAATGATTGTTTCATCGGTTGAGATACCCACTTCCAATAAGTCCTTGAATTCCAACAGGGTTGCAGCGACGATAAGTGGCAGTACCATGATAAAACTGAATCTTGCTGCCTGCTCCTGCTTTACCCCAAGCGCCAGGGCCATGGTGATAGTTGAGCCTGAGCGAGAGATTCCTGGTACAAGTGCCAATGCTTGTGCAAACCCAATGAGAATCGCTCGTTTCAGATCGATGGGATTGTCTGACCTTGTATAAAATTTCGTGGACAGAAGCATAGATCCAGTAGCCAATAAGGCGATGCTCACCATAAATGGCTTTGAGAAAAGGTCACTGATCTGATCCCGCAGTAAGAGTCCAATGAACCCGGCGGGAAGCATGGCAATAATCATAAGGACAGATAATTTGAATTCTGGATTGGTACTGAATTCCGAGGACCACTTCCGCGGGATAAAAATCAAAGAGAAGAATACGCTCAACAGCTCCACTATGTCTTTCCAGAAAACAACAAGGACAGCCAGAAATGTTCCCAAGTGGACCACCAATTCAAAGGCAATGCTGTTTTCAAAGGCCTGTGAACCCAACAGGGTTTCTCCCAGAACCAAATGACCGGAGCTGGATACGGGAAGGAACTCTGTAAGTCCCTGAATAACAGCTAGAATAGCAGCACTGAGTGCACTCATTTGTGAATTCCTATCATTGACATCATTCTTCCTGTTTTCATACCATCACGACGATGGGAGAAGAATAGTTCTTTATCGTAATAGCTACAAAAGGGCATTATTTCAATCTGATCTTTGGGTACGCCTGCATTCATCGCCGTATCGTGAAGGTAATGATTATTATCAAAATGGAAGCGATCCGTTTCAGGTAGAGCGTGTAAATAATCGCCGGGAAATTTCTGAGAGAATTCTGGCCCCACTTCAAAGTTATCTTTGCACAAACCTGGGCCAATTGCCACTGATAGTGATGTCGGTGCCAGATCAAAGGTTTCGATCATTTTTTGGAGTGTCTGCCCCAGGATATTGAGCTCAGAGCCCTGCCAGCCGGAGTGAACGGATGCTACGACAGGTCGTTGGGATGACCAAATCAAAACTGGAGCACAATCAGCTGTTAACACACTGAGGTAGAGTTCCTCAGCTTCCGTGATGAGGGCATCGGTTCCACCATAAATGCCTGGTGAATCAACAATCTTAATGCCATCCCGACTAATCTGAACCGGTTGAGCCAAGTGATCAGCATTCGTATTAAAATGATTAAGGAATAAGTGTCGGTTAGCATTCACATTTTCCTGAGAATCACCGCGGGCAACTGACATATTCAAACCTGTAAAGGGGTTGGGGCTTACACCTCCCCTTCGCGTTGAGAATCCCAATGAAATGTTTGGTGGCATTTCCAAAAACTGAGGTATGAGGACCTTTATTCCAGCTCCGATGGGGGCTCCGTTTGCGTGCTATCCATAGAGAAAAAGCCAGAGTTGTCATAATACCCAGTCAATTCAAAGGCTTTATCAGCATAGTCCATGAGAAAGACCAGGTCATTTTCACGACCGGTTCCGCCCCCCCACTGAACCTGATGCACAATGCCTTCATAGTTGGGGGAATTCATAAGGACGTTCCAGAGACGATTACCTGAGCTACCGGCATATTGAGAAGCCTGAAGTAAAAGCCCCATCACATCATAGCCCATGAAATCATATTGCTCAGGACGATGTTTGAAAATGCGGACATACTCATCAGAAAAAGATTTGTTAATCTGCTGAAATCCAAGTCGATCACCTGCAACTAATGTCAATTCAGGCAGATAGCTGGCGTTCTTCTTCAGCACCTCTTTATCCAGCCAGTTTTCATCACCCAATATATGGGTATTCAGATTGTTACTGGCCAGTTGATATAAAATGTAGAGCATATTGCCCTTATGAATGGGAAAGAACATTCCATCAATGTGAGAGAGTTCCACTTTTAAAGAGTCACCACGCGAGGGGCGTGATTTTTTCATGATAGGAGCCAATTGCTCCTCATAAATATTGATTGAGTCTCCTTCGGTTATCATACCCGTCAGCAGGGAGTCCAAACGCAATGAGTCGGCCTGGAATTTTAAATACAGTTCCTCCAGACCCAGCTCTCTGATTCGTCTAAAGTGAACCTTGCTCACATCAGTAGGCTCCCCGACATACCATCCCTGGTACTGAATACTGCCTCCCAGCCCATCAACTCGAGTAGCAAAATTATCTGCAAATTGTTGTCCGTATTCAGTGGATGGCGCAATAATGGCGAAAGTTTCCATGGCCAATGTTTGCACGGCATATTCTGCAAGTGCGATGGCTTTGCGTTCTCTGGTAGCTCTAAACTGAAAAATTCCTTTTGACAGATTCGAGAGATGGTTTTCTGTTGCCGTTGGAGCAATGATTGGAATAGAGTGTCCTTCTAAAACAGCTGCGGTGCCTTTAATGTTTTCATTGGTCAAAGGGCCTATCTGGGCAATAATTTGTGGATTATCCCTGACTTGACGGGCAATTTCAATACTTTCTGTCAACTTGCTTTTATTGTCGTATACATGTAATTCCACGACCTGCCGGGTGCTATCCATGTAGGTCATGGCGGCAAACCTGATACCTTCCAACATAGGGGTACCAATGGAACCTAATGCACCTGAGAGGGGTAGCACAACAGCAACATGTACCGTATCAACAGTGGAGGAACCAATTTTGCCATAGAGGTTGATGGCCCGCTTTCTCAGGTCATCGTCACGGATATAGGGTCGCAGATTGAAAAGGATGTCAATAGCTTCCCCTCTCTTTCCCTCCTTCAGAAAACGTTCAGCTACCAGCAAGGCGACAAATTGTCCCGTCCGATTCACCGCTCGACCGGCTAAGGCATGTAAATCAGCTGAAACACAGGCGGTTCCAACAAGCGATTCAGTATACTCCCTGGCGGCTTTCCTGATTTTTTTATCAGTTGTGGTTGCAGCAGACGAAGCAAAATACCAGGCAGCTTCACGGGGATCCCCCAGATCCAGGTGAATTTCCCCCAGTAGAAATTCAAGATCATCCAGGTATTCAGAATTTGGGTATGATCGAGGAAAATCCCTGGCCAGCATAAGGGCCCGCTGGGAAAAACCCAATTTGTTGTAACAGCGCACCCGCATATAAGCAGAAGCTGAACGCTGAGGGTTGAGGGTGGTGCTTTCATCTGCTAGTTCAGCGAAAATGCGTAGCGCTTCCCAATAGGAGCCCTGATTATAAAGTGATACACCTTCCTTGAATTCGGGACGGGCACCGAAGAGCAGAAACGGAATTAAAAAAATGAGCAAACGATTGCGCATGGGTTACTCCACGGTTACGCTCTTAGCAAGGTTGCGAGGTTGATCCACATTACATCCACGCTCCACCGCTACATAGTATGAAAGTAGCTGAAGTGGAATCACATTTAAAATGGGGGCAGTAAATGAAAGCGCAGGCGGTACATAGAGGACATGATCTGCAATATCTTTGATACGCTCATCACCTCGGGTAGCCAGGGCAATCACTCGGCCGTGACGGGCTTTCACTTCCTCAATATTACTAAGGATTTTATCATAAGTTTTATCTTGGGGAGCAATGGCCACAATGGGCATTGATTTATCAATTAATGCAATCGGGCCATGCTTCATTTCTGCTGCTGGATAGCCCTCAGCATGAATATATGAAATTTCTTTCAGTTTGAGGGCACCTTCCAGAGCAACTGGAAAATTGACGCCCCGCCCCAGATAGAGGAAGTTAGACGCATCAGCGTAGAGCTTGGCTATTTCAGCGATTTGGTCAGCCTGTTTGAGCACCCATTCAACATTCTCAGGTAAGCGTTGCATTGCATCAGCAATCTCAAGACCATCCGACTCACTCATTCCCATAAGACGTGCAAGTTTGAGAGTCAAAAGTGATAACACAGTGACCTGGGAGGTAAATGCCTTGGTTGAAGCGACACCGATCTCAGGACCAGCGTGGACATAGACACCGGCTTCAGTCTCGCGGGCAATAGAGCTGCCTACAACATTGCAAATTCCCAGGACAGTAGCATCCCGATTTTTGGCTTCTTGTATGGCGGCCAATGTGTCGGCTGTTTCGCCGGATTGACTGATCGCAAAAACAATTGATTTTGCATCTACAAGTGGTTCACGATAGCGAAATTCACTGGCATATTCCACTTCACAGGGTAGGCGAGCAAATTGCTCAAACATCATCTCGCCAATCAAGCCAGCATGCCACGAGGTTCCACAAGCTGTGAAGTAACGTTGGTCAGCATGCAGGATGGACCCGATCATATGTTCGATTCCACCGAGGTGAGCATTGCCTTCTTCTGGAAGTAAGCGGCCCCGCATGGCGTCATAAATGGTCTGAGGCTGGCTGAATATTTCTTTCAGCATGAAATGCTCATAGCCGCCTTTTTCAATCTCTTCAAGATTGAAGGTAATCTTGTGAATTTTTTTCACAACGGGTTCATCTGCCACAGAATAGGTTTCGATTCCCTCGGGGGTGAGAACACCAATTTCCTCGTTATCCAAGTAGATCACATCTTTTGAGTAGTGCAGAATGGCGGCCACATCTGAAGCCACAAAATATTCGTTTTCACCCATGGCCAAAATCAAGGGGGCACCTTTTCTGGTACAGACAATTTTTTCAGGCTCATCTGCATGAACAATAGCCAGACCATAGGCGCCAACCACGTAAGAGAGCGCTTCACGCACAGCATGCTCGAGATTACCGTGGTAGCATTTGCTGATGAGACCGACGATTACTTCAGTATCAGTTTCACTTCTAAATTGATACCCATCATTTTCAAGTTCGTCTCGCAACACCTTATAATTTTCGATGATACCATTGTGAACCAGTGCGATTTTACCATCCTGGCTGACATGGGGGTGAGCATTGTCAAAAGTTGGAGGACCGTGGGTTGCCCAACGTGTATGGCCAATAGCCAGCGAAGTAGAATTTTTTTTCTGGGCCAACAGTCCCTGCAATTCCATAACCTTCCCGGTAACCTTTTCCAGATTTAACCCTTCGGAATTCATCATGGCTATACCACATGAATCATAGCCACGATACTCTAATCTCTGCAAGCCTTGAATCACAACCGGAACGGCATTATTTTGACCTACGTATCCAACTATTCCACACATATATACACTCTACTTTTTAAATTTATAACAAGGGACAGAAGTATAATGCTATTCCCATTCAATAGTTCCAGGAGGTTTGGAGGTAACATCATAAACCACTCGGTTCACACCACTTACTGAATTGACAATTTTACTGGAGACTTCAGCAATGATTTCATAGGGTATCCTGACCCAATCTGCAGTCATACCATCCAGGCTATGTACGGCTCTGATTGCCAGGACATTCTCATACGTTCGCTTGTCTCCCATGACTCCAACAGTCTGAATGGGGAGTAGCACGGTAAAGGCCTGCCATATTTTATCATACCAGCCTGTTTCGTACAGCGTTTCAATAAAAATTTTATCCGCTGCCTGTAATATTTCCAGACGCTCAGCACTGACTGCGCCCAGACACCTCACAGCCAGCCCAGGTCCCGGAAATGGGTGACGACCGATAATTTTTGCTGGCACATTTAGGACTCGACCAACGGCTCGCACTTCATCCTTGAACAGTTCTTTAAATGGTTCAATTACTTTGAGGGCCATTTTCTCAGGTAGTCCTCCCACATTGTGATGGGATTTTATGGTTACCGCATGACCGGTAATGGCACCACTCTCGATGATATCCGGATAAAGTGTACCCTGCGCCAGGAAATCAATCGCTTTAATCTCGCGGGCAACTTCTTCAAAGGCTTCTATAAAAACTCGGCCAATAATTTTGCGCTTTTTCTCTGGTTCTGTGACACCAGCCAATTCTGATAAAAATGCCTGGGTATAATCATACTGATATATCTTAATGTGAGAGGCCTCAAAGAGTGATTTCACTTCTTCAGTCTCATTTGATCTCAAGAGACCATTGTTGATAAAGACCGGCACACAATTGTCACCAATGGCTTCATGCATGAGGAAAGCCAGTACAGAGGAATCCACTCCGCCGCTTAATCCCAATAAAACCTTCTTATCACCTACTGTTGCACGAATATCCTTGATGGCATCGTCAACAAAGCTGGAGGAGGTCCAGTCACGATTAAAATTGGCAATCTTAAACAGGAAATTGCTGATGATGGTTTGGCCCTGAACCGTATGGTTCACCTCTGGATGAAATTGAACACCAAAGAATGGCTCTGAAGCATGTTGAATTCCCCCGATAAGATCACCACTAGACTTAGCAATAATCTGAAAATCCTCAGGAATGGTTTCCACATGATCTCCATGACTCATCCAAACCTGGGAGCCTTCGCTGACTCCATCAAACAGAGCACTCTGTATGGGAAAACTTACTCCCATGGGGCCATATTCTCTGGTAATACCTGGAACCACAGTTCCATTGAAGTGCTTGGCCATGAGTTGGAGGCCATAACAAACACCCAGTATAGGGAGACCCAGATTGAATATCTCAGGATCAAGTTGGGGGGCATCTTCCTCAAAAATACTATTGGGACCGCCTGAGAGAACCAGAGCTTTCGCCCCCATCTCTTCAATCTCTGCCGCACTTAAATCTGAGCGCTCAATACGACAATAAACTTGTTCCTCACGAATCCTGCGAGCAATCAGCTGGGTGTATTGCGATCCATAATCCAAGATGAGTACGAGTTCATGCATGTTAGGCTACCTTAATTTGAGATCCCAGGATCTGAGGGTATGCAAATATTCTTTGTTGGTCAGTTCGTAGTGAATGGGAGTTATGGATACGTACCCATCCCTGACAGCATTTTCATCAAGATCGGGGTCTCGGTTCTTATATAATCGGGTACCCGACAACCAGTAGTAGACCCGCTTGCGAGGATCCTCCCGGCGTTCAAGAACTTCCTCATAAGTGCCATTTCCCTGGCGGGTAATAAGAAAGTCCTTAAAGGTTTCATATTCGCCTTCAGGAACATTTACGTTGAGGAGCGTTCCGCTGTCCAGCCCCTCTTTCAGTATTTTGATAGCCATTTTTTTGGCGACTCTTGCAGCTGCCGTGAAATCTTTCTGTGTGAATGAATCAAGAGAAATTGCCATAGCAGGGATATCAAGGATGGTGCCTTCATAGGCTGCTGAAACGGTTCCTGAATAAATTATATCCAGTCCTACATTGGCTCCTTGATTGATCCCTGAGATAACCAAATCGGGTCTGGGTACCAGAGATCCATTTATGGCCAGCTTGACACAATCGGCAGGTGTACCACCAATACCCCATCCGAAATGGACACCATCTTTAAAAATCTCAGTAACTTTTAGCGGGTCCGAGATGGTGATGGCGTGTCCCATGGCACTCATCTCAAAGATAGGTGCTACAATGTAAAGCTCTGCAATTTCCGAGAAGATATCAGCCAGGGCAGCTATCCCAGGTGCATTAATACCATCGTCATTTGTCAGTAGAATTTTAGGCTTGGACATAGAGTATATCGAGTATTTCGGAGACCTGATGCTTCAAGTCATCGCGGGGAACAACCATATCTAAAAAACCCTTCTCCAGGAGAAACTCTGCTCTCTGAAAACCTTCTGGTAGATCAGCGCCGATGGTCTGTTTAATGACCCTGGCACCGGCGAAGCCAATCAAGGCTCCCGGCTCTGCAATATTGATATCACCCAACATGGCAAAGCTTGCGGTTACGCCTCCAGTTGTCGGATCAGTCATAATGGAGATATAGGGAATTTTTGCATCAGCCAATTGACTTAATTTTGCAGACGTTTTTGCCATCTGCATCAGAGACAGGGCACCTTCCATCATACGAGCTCCACCAGACGCCGACACGATTATCAGGGGACATTCTTTGGCTCGAGCTAAATCTGCCGAGCGGGATAACAATTCTCCAACTGCTGACCCCATGCTGCCACCGATAAAGGAAAAATCCATGACCGAAAGGATCACAGGATTTCCGTTCATGTTTCCTTCAATAACCAGAACTGCTTCATTTTGTCCAGTTTTGTGCTGAGCAGCTGCAAGTTGCTCGCTATATTTCTTTTGTGCCTTAAATTTGAGGGGGTCTTTAGATTTGATATCCTTAAAATGGTATTGCCGCTCCCCTTCATCAAGCAGGATATCTACATAACTGGAAGCGGGGATGCGGAAGTGATAGCCGCATTTGTAGCACACATTATTACTCTGCATCAATTCGGCTTTATACAGGATTTGTCGGCAACTCGGGCATTTGACCCACAGCCCTTCCTGGATATCCTTTTTCTCCGAATTTTCAGTCTGAATATTTTTTTCTTTGCGTCGAAACCAACTCATTAATTATCCTTAATAATTTAAAGGTATTTCCACCTTTGACATAATAACCTGCAATGCCATATAGACCAATTTGTAATTGATGGAATCACCCTCTGGATCGGTCAATTGATCAAGAGAAATTTTACATCCCTAATACCCAGTTAAAATTCTGGCGGGATCCATTTTTTGGCCTCGTAGTGAGCATTATAAAATGGCTCCAACTCATCTAAATCTGGAGCAGCTTCATTTGACTCTCCAAGGATGGCAACCTGAGCAGCGGAGGCATGAATATTGGTGAATTTATCAGCTATCTGCTGTCCCTGATCTGTTTGCAACCAGTCCTGAAATCCGCGGTCAGAGGTACCAAAATAATTGTCGATATCGCTATGGAATAGTCCATCCCATGGTCCGTAATTAAACTCTGGAGAGACAATGGGTCTATCATTATTGAGATCATAGTCAGCAAAGTGGACAAAATTTCTATGAGAAAAGATAACTGCGCGACTCTTCCCGGCAAGGGTTTGGCGTAAACCGTAGGCCATTGCATCGGTTGTAAAGATGGGTATCAGGGGTAGTTCCAGTGCTACAGCCAGCGCTTTCATGGTTGCAAGACCAATTCGAAGTCCATTAAAGCTTCCAGGACCAATAGCAACAGCCAGGGCTGTCAGCGGAGTTGTCTGGGATTCGCAAAACGCCAGGGCTTCTTCCAGAAATGGGGACAATTTTTCAATGTGGATTTGTCCACCACGATCCTCACGTTGAAACAACACGGTCTCCTGGTGAGCAACAGCTACAGAGCAAACGACTGAGGATGTATCACAGGCAATAATCATATCTACAAGTCTAGCTTTCGTGGTGAGTTTATCAATATTTCCCGACCGCTTTCTTCCCCCTCAATAGCCCTGAAACTCAGGCCAAAGGCATCTTCGGGGATAGCACTGGCAACAATATCGGCCCATTCGATAATAATGATTGAGTTGGATTCATAGTATTCCCAGATTCCCATGGATATCAATTCTTCACCGGTATTGAGGCGGTAGGCATCTATATGAATTATATCCAATTCCTTGCCATGGTATTCATTGATGTAAGTAAAGGTCGGACTGAGGGCATATTCTGTCACTTCATAATGACTGGTTAACCCCTGTGTAAATGTGGTCTTCCCGCTGGCCAGATTGCCAATCATGGCCAAAACATCCCCGGCTGACAATTGTGCGGCCAGTTTTTTGGCCACTGCCTGAGTTTCCTCAGGGCTGTGAGTACTTAATCGATAACTATGGGTCATTTGGGCACCAGATGGGCTAAGGGGATGATCATTTCCCACATACTGAGACCACCGTGTTGGTATGTATCCGCAAATAAGTTCTGGTATTTGCGGTAGTTATTGGGATAAAGGAAATAATACATTTTCTGAGCAATGGCAAGGGTATCATTCTGGGAGTTCGACGGAATTCGCAAACGTTCGGGATTGTCCAGATACCAGGCATCCTTGGTGCTGGGTTTCAGATTGCGTCCCTGTTTAAAGCGTAAATTTGTGGAGGCTTCGCGATCAGCCAGAATCTGTGTGGGTTGTTGTACGCGGACACTACCATGGTCAGAAGTAATAATCACATGAAAGCCTAATCTAGCAGCCGTTGCCAGAACATCCTTAATCCAGGAATTGTTGAACCAGGCACGAACGATCTCACGATAACTGGCCTCATTGGGTAGAATCTCTCTGAGCAAGGGTGAGTCAGTTCTGCGATGGGCCAGCAGGTCAACTTGATTGACTACGATGGTGACCATTTTTTGGCTATTCCAGGAGTTAAACTGTTTGGCAAATTGAATGCCCTCACGGTTACCCAGAATTTTTTTATACTTGGCCTCAGGCTTTAAAGTGAGACCAGACCGTCTTAAATTTTCCTGTAAAAAGCTGGCTTCATAGCGGTTAAGGCTATGCTCATCAGTCCCCCCCCACCAATCGGGATGAAAGCGTTTCATATCATCAGGAAAAAGCCCGCTGAATATGGCGTTGCGGCTATACTCAGTTGTAGTGGGTAGCAGGGAAAGATATCCATCGCGCTTTATCTGATAATCATTGTATAGAAGTGGCTCAAGGGTTAGCCATTGATCCCAGCGCATGCAATCGATAACCAGGAGCAAAACTTTTTGATCTTGTTCAAGAAGTGGCTTGACCGTGTTAGTAAACACATCCGGAGACAAGGTGGGACGCTGATCAGGTGAGGCATTCACCCATTGCTCATAATTGGCTTTAATGAAGCGTGTGAACAAATCATTGGCCTCATGCTGTTGTTGCAAGAGCATTTCATCAAAACCAAGATCTGGGTAATCATCAAGCTCCAACTCCCAGGTTGAGAGTTGATTATGGATATTAATCCATTCCTGGGGTCCAGGATTGTCCTCGATCTGTATAGCCAGGTCTGCGAAGGCGCGCATATATTTTTCTGAGACGGCATCCTGTTTAATCTGCCTATTCTCGAGAATCTTCATGATGGCCAGAAGGATTTGCGAGGGGTTCACTGGTTTGGTCAAATAATCAGATATCCGACTTCCAATGGCTTCCTCCATGAGGCGTTCTTCCTCGTTCTTGGTAATCATAATAATAGGAAGTGCGGGGTGTTCTGTTTTTAAAATAGATAATGTTTCCAGACCATCTTTTCCTGGCATGGTTTCATCTAAAAGCACTATATCGAAGCGGGTTTTCTCGCACAGGGCAATTGCATCGTCGCCATTGGTAACAGTCGTAACCTGGAAGCCCTTCCCCTCCAAAAACATAACGTGAGAACGGAGCAGATCAATCTCATCATCTGCCCATATTATTTTACCGCGAATTGGTTCAGTTGTATTCATGGCTGCAAAATATGATTAGATCAAGTTGAGCAAACATTAATCTCAAGTCTTGGGCTGGTATTTTGGAGATGACTATTTGGAAGTCAGCGTCCAGGATCCATCCCAATCCGCTCCCGGTGGGTTTTCATTGAAAATTTCGCATCTCTCGATATACACACGACTGGGATTTGTGGGTCGAAATGGGAACATATCTTCAAGTTTATCCGCTTCAATAAAGGCAGCTTTGGCTTCCATCCATTTCTGAGAACGATATAACTCCAGACCTTTATTGTAGATCGGGAGTAGTTTTTCATAGGTCGGGCTCAACTCACCTTTTCTGGCTATCAACTCATAGGAGTATGCGGGTACCGATTTTCCTTTTACAGTAACATAGTCTAGTTCGCGCCAGTGAAATTCATCCTTACAGGCTTCATAAGTCGACTCAAGCACTTGTATGTATACACCATATTGTTTGGCAGATGCCTCAAAACGTGCTGCAGTATTTACTACATCACCCATCATGGTATAATTCATCCGCATGGCTGACCCCATATTGCCAGTTACCATATCCCCAGTAGCAATTCCGATTCGGTTCTGCATGTTGTGTACAATATCAGGCCAACGATCTCCCTCTGATTGCCATTTCTTGCGTAGTTTATCCAGGCCGTCCTGCATTTCGATTGCTGTGAGACAGGCTCTATATTCATGATTTTCTACGGGAACTGGAGCTCCGTAGAAGGCTACAATTGCATCACCAATATACTTGTCCAAGGTACCCTGATTAGCCAGGAGAATATCTGTCATATCAGTAAGGTATTCATTTAGTAGCTCAACAACTTCCTCGGCAGTCAATTTTTCTGAAAAGGCGGAAAAGCTCTGAATATCGGTAAAGAAGGCGGTATGAATTCCAGCATCACCACCCAATTTGGGCTCTTGTTTCTCTTCATACATCTTATCGATGAGTTCTGGCGCGATGTAGGTACCGAATGTATCCTTCAGGAAATGCTTATCACGCTGCTCAAGAATGAACTTGTACAGGACATTGCCTACATATGTCAGGACCATAACGAGCAGGGGTGCAATGATGGGAATAAAATATGATTCACCAGGATTGGGCACATTGATACTCTCTGAGTTGCCTGAGAGCCACTTAAAGAACCACAAATGGTCTGTAGTAAACAAGCCGACACTGATACTAAACAAGGCAACCGCTTCCAAACCGATGAGGATGCCCCCCCATAGCGGGTCAAAAAAGGCGATAATGAGATAGGCAATGAATCCACACAGGAGGATGAGCAGGATATGTTGCGCGGCTGAGTCTGAGGTGAGCTCAATGGTACGACCAAATACCCGAATAAAATTTTGGTCCAAAAGTGTCTGGGTGGCATTCGCGTGATACTCAAACCCTGGCATGAGTGTAGGGGCCCCGAGGTAATCAAAGAACGCAGTCGATTTGTAGTCATGGAAGACCTCAACAGACACACCGACCACACAAATCTTATCTTTAAAAGGACTTGCCAGAATTTCCCAGGTTGGATCCATCATGAGCATCATGCTGTTAAATGTGCCGCTGGAGTCGAACTGCGACATCCAGTCCGTATCTTCATCCGGGACTGGTAGTGCTAAATTTTCTGTATCGATTATCCATGCAAGGGGATACCGTTTAAAGGTTTGCCAGGGCTCAGATTGACCAATACGTGCGTGTGAAGCGGGGCCATAAATGTTGGTTAGGAATCCGGGATAATCAGTTCCATAAGTTGGAATAGTGAGTGGTCCATAGGTGAATTCCCCCTCATCAAAATCATAGGACAAGCCAGGATCATCATCAATACCCAGAAAGTATTTGACGGCCTTCATGGCCAGGGAGGGACGCCAGACATCAGGTTCATGGGTCATGGCCCCAAAAACAGGATACCTGCGCGTAAAATGGTCCTTATCTTCATCAATATCGACCAGACCGTGATCAGGATTCACTTCCATGATGAATTCATTGGGTGTTACTAAAATTTGGGGGGGTATACTGGACAGTTCAGTCTTGATAGTGGAAGCCATGACAACTTCCGTTCCCTGTTCTCTGGCATATAGAATGGCATCAGCAATGGCTTTATCGCCATCTGAATAGCCTTCAGGTAATATGCCATTGAAAACTGACAGCACTCGTGCCGTGTGGGCATCGCGCGTGTCAAACTGGATATCAAACAGGATTACTTTGGCACCGGCATCCGCCAGATTCTTTATGGCTGCATCCCATATTTTGCCCCTTGGATAAGGCCAGCCAATTTCCCCCAGCAGACGGAAGGTTTCATCATCTACATCGATGAGTACAACATCAAGACTGTCATTAGGATTTTCCTGGTGTGAAGCCCATGATGAAAGTGGACCCCGGAGTTGGAAATTATAATCAAGAAATTTGTAGTTCGCTAAATCCAGGAGACCCAGCAACTGAACCACGATAGCCAAGATTACTGCCACGAACGTGAATAGAATTCCAATGCCATATTTTTTCAGCATGATTATCCCCGAGTTTTAGTTGTACAAATTTTTAAAATGTCATCTCAAATCGAGCAGAGACCATATTGTCGGAATAGTCGGTATAGTCACTCATGTAATTTCGCTGCTCAAAGCTACCAATCATCCTCGATTTAACGGTAGAGCTACCGATAGTTACAGGTCTAAAGGTATACTGCGCGTTGAATTGCATGTTTGCCTGGGTCTTCAGGGTAGAGGTCAGATCTTCTTCTACATATTTCTCAGATTCAAAGGTCATATACTGAAAGCTGCCTCGGAGAACCAGAGAACTGCTAAACAGTCTATAGCCAGCCCCGAATCGATATGTATTAAAGGTATTTGTCTGATAGTTTGGATCACTTGATTCGTAAAGCTGATTTTTATTATTTCGAATCGCAATAGTTGTCGTCAGAGGGAAAACGAATTCTGATCTGAGGTTCAAGCCATAGAGATTGGACGCTCGCAAGAGCCCTTCCCGACCGATTACAATATTATCCATATTGGACCGCATCATATTGAATGAAACGGTGTTCTCAATCTCAGCCAGCTTAACCAAATAAGTAAGGTTAACATTTGAGCTTAGTGATTCATTCAACTCACGTTCATCGATCACCAGAGTTATGGTTTCATCGCCAACCGTTTGAGTTGTGGTCGTAGTTTCATCAATATTGTTGTCACGGGTGAAAAACTTCATGTTGGTAGTGATGGTGGGTAAACCACGTCCAGGATTTAGTGTAATGCCTCCACTAAAGGCATTTTGAACCAGACGCGGATCATCAATAGGATCTTGGGAGGTGGTATTGTTTTTATACAATTCCCAACCCACATTTAAATACAGCATGTTATTTAGCATGCGAATTTTGTCGGTAATCTTCCAACCATTCCATCCCTTACCATCCAGTCTCAGTACCGGACTACCCAGGGCTTTATATCCAGGACCGACATGATGGTAATCTGCGTGTATAAAATGACCGTAGTAGTTCAATTTTGCTGCAAAATGCAAGGCAATGGTAGACAGCCCAGCCAGAGTGTTTCCGTTGGTAATATTATCTACATGAACAGGAAGGGTCATATTTTCATTGAGAATGAAGAAGTCAGCCAGCAGGGCCGGGTCGAATTTCCCATCCGATAGCAGAAATGTCATACCAGTAGCACTGATGGCATCGTCGATGGTTGACATGGCAACATCCAGCGAACCAGAGCCCAGTGTATCATCATAGGTTGTATCCTGAAGCAGGCCGAATGTGTCCAGGCGTGACCTGGTGAGAGGACCATCCAGAATATTTCTGTTGTATAATGAAAAAGCGGCGCTGCCTTCAAGCACAAAACGGTGATTATCCAGGGCAAACTCTATATCTGTCCCAACGACGACATTGTCTTCTGGATTGCTGCCATTGAGAAAATAATTAACTGAATACGTGCTATCACCAATGTCATAAGTGTCGGCACCAAAAGGCAGCGTGAAAGGATTATTTACACCAGCAAATTCATGCGAATAGGTTGTCCCATCCCAGGCAGTTGGCTTAACATTGACAGTGTTAATACTATCTCTTGTGTGCACATAAAACAGACCGAGTTGAAAGTTTTTACCTGAACCAAAGCTGGGTCTGATGGCAAAAATACCACGTTCAAAAGTGTAGCCACTGCGTTTCCATTCGGATCCGGTGCTATCAAAACTAGCTTTACCCTCGATTGCGCGAGCGGTCTGTCCAGTTACGACATGCAAATTGACCCATTTAAAACGCATATCAATATTGTGACCCCGCACGCGTTTACCCCAGAGGGCAAGACGATTCATCATGGGAGTTTCATCACCGTAGGCATATTTCAGCCAGGAGGTTCTCACTTTTACTCCGTAGCGATTCTGTGGTTGAATACTTGGATCTTCCTTTGAGGTCAAGTTGCCAAACAACTTAATTTTGGCCCAATCGAAATTGATATTGGTTGAGAAATCAGCCCTGGATACGCTTTGACTCGTGGGAGTATACAAAGGAACTGAAACGGTATCCGTCCCTACCACTGAAAAAGTATCAGAAGTGCTGATATTGATCAGGTCAGCTCGATTGCTCAGATTTAGATTACCATTCACATTGACATCAAAGATTTGCTGTGCCTGAGATTGCACAGTGAAATTCCAGGATGTTGAGGAAAGGCGCACACCGTAAATATTGGAGACTTCAATAAAGATGGAATGCTTGCCAGCGCTAAGAATATCAGGTTTATAGGTTACTAAATCAGTTGTAACCAGTGAATATGCGGTAACATCAACATTGTCAAATGACACGCGAACCGAATTGATATCCACGTTGCTAAGATTGAATAAAGATGCGGCGATAATCATTGGGTCGCCAAAGGGCATAACCGTTCCCGGGTCAGGTGTTAGAATGATGAGTTCACCAAAATTATCACTACCCTGGGTGCCCACATCAGCCAGACTGGGCTCTGATACTGCTACATACTGTGGTTCTGATAAAGGGTCAGCTGTTGCCGGAAAAGCCACCAGTCCACCATCTCTCAGACTGATGACAATGACATACTCAATACCCGGCGCACCAATTATTTCACCAGGAAGATCAGCCGTGAGTTTAACCTCACCCACAGCCATCATTTGTTCCAGGAATCCTACTTGGCCAGCCAGACGATATAGAACTTTCGCAAATAGGATGTCTTGGAGGTCACCAGTATAGATGGCCTCTATGGTAAGGCTGTTCCCTTCAACGGCTTCACGTGGCGGCACGTGAATAACTTCACCCTGACCTTGAAAGGCATAGGTATTAATCCCCACCCCAACCAGTAATATAGCAAGTAACTGTTTAAGCATAATGGATTCCGTAGGCTGAGATATTACTCAGCGTACTCGATAATAATAAATTTCTCTGAATTATTTTCTTCGTTGATCATGCGAATCCTGAGTTCATGGATGGTACTTCCAGCATCTTCTTCTGGAGTATCTTCATCTGGATCATCAGGAATTTCATCTTGAACGGTTTCCTCAACTTCAACAGTTCCATCGGAGTTGGAAGTTGCAGTTTCATCCTGGCCAACATTCTGGACGGTACCACTGATGAGGTTTTCCACTTCAACGATACCTTCTACAACGATAAAGACATCGCCATTTTCATCACTCTCAACCCACCATTCCGTACCCTTCACGGAAGCTACCGAGGTCGGAGTGGCAATCCTGAACTCCCCTTTTTGCTTGGAGACACTGGCTTTTACGGTACCATAATCCAGACTAATGGTCTTTGATATCTTGCCCCTCTCGACGGCAGCCAGGATAACCATTTCTGAGTTTCCTTTAATCTTCAATTGACTTTTATCGTCAAGGAAGAAAATCGCAATAAACCCATCTTCCCCAGTTTTAACCCAATCGTTGTTTTTTAGTTGGGTTCCCATAAGCGCATTGGGGCTATAGTCATCTGCATTGAATTTTTTATGAAATGTGGTGCCACTAGCTTTAGCTATAACACCAATGGGCTCCTGTGCGATAAGAGGAAAGGCCACAAACGCAAGGAGGATAAGAATTAGAGTTACTTTTGAATAATACTTCATTTTAAACCCCTATTGTGTGGTAATGCTTTCAATTTCGTAGGCACCGCTCATCAGCTGAACCAGGAGAGCTCCAAAATCAGTTGAATTCAAATTTTCTCCATCAAGTGTAACCTCGGCGCATTCACCATAACCTTCAAGAGGACCATTGGGACCGAACAGAACATTATACTGACTATCCCCAAATACGTTTCTCAATTGTTGTTGGCACGGGGTAATTGTCTGACCAGCTTCAGAGATTGTAAAACCATAGATTTCACTAAAGAATTCCTGATCTGCTCCAGTTGTTGCGCACACTTTTTTAATTTGCCAGGCATAAGCCTTTCCAACTTCGAGCGGGCGTCCATTTACAGCGGAATAATCCAATTGTGTATCACTTCCTACGGAAACAAAGCTACCATCATCTGGATAGGGGTAGACTGCTTCACTCTGCAAGGCATCTTCGGGTGAACTATGTTGAATTGGGTTGTACTCACATATTCTAATGTAGTAATTGTCACAACCAGTTGAGCTCCATTCGAAAACGGGGTATGTATCACTCACAAATTCGTACCCCAAAGATGGAAAAATCAGGTCAATATTTGCAGGTGCCACAATGTTAATATTTTTGTTTTCCTGGAAGTCATAGGTCGTGGGAAAGGAATAAGAAGAAGTTGTAACACTCAGAGAGAATGAATAGTTACCTGAGGGCATACTCCCCTGACTCAAAACTGTACTGATAAGTTCGTCAGCGTCATTTTTATCGATGGCATCCAGAGTGAAATCATCAAAACTGATCTGATTTCCAGCTTCATCGCTAACACCGCGACTCTGGACATTTAAATCAAGATCTTTGTTGGTAATGTAGATTGGCGCTTGAAGTGTCATCGTGATCTGAGCATTAAACAGAAGCTCATTTTCCAATGCCAGAGATGGCACATTGGCACTCATACTCAGGGTCATATTCACATTATCCACTGGGTAAACATCGTCGGACGCAGATATGCGATATCCAAATATTAGTGGATTATTCTGACCATTTTCAAAATCAAAATCAGTTAAATAAATAATATCCCACTCTGCCAGATCTGGTTGAGCTGATACGACCAGATTTTGCCCGTAGGTTACGGTTGCCATCATGAGAGCGAGTGTAAGGTAAAATATCTTTTTCATCGTTTCCTCCTGCACAGAAGAAATATAAGACACGCAGATTAACTCTGCGTGCGCCATGTCATCTTCTATTAAGCGGGAATTTAGTTTGCGACATGCCTATAAACAACATATGCCTAGCCATTTATGGAGTTGTCGATCATGAGATTATATGTTGTTGACATAGCAATATCCATTTTATTAATAATAGTTTGTATGACTTGCTTGTGAGCATCCACATTCAAATGATTTCTGGAAACATCGATGAATGTCCGATACAACTTTTAGAGAAAGTGAAGTGTGAAAACGCACAGTAAAAAAAAAGAGCCCCAAGGTTGGGGCTCTTTAAGGTTTCTCGACAACGTCCTACTTTCACACACTCAAAGAATGCACTATCATCGGCGCTACAGGCCTTAACTTCCGAGGTCGGAATGGGATCGGGTGTTTCCCCTGTGCTAAAGTCGTCGAAAAATCAAAAATCTTATCTATCAACAAGTGTGGGAAAAAGTGAGCAGCACGCTATGCGTACTAGAGTTAGAATAATATTGATCAAGCCTCACGGTAAATTAGTATCACTCGGCTGAACGTATTACTACGCTTACACCTGTGACCTATCAAACTCATAATCTTTAAGTTACCTTCAGTCCGGATAAACCGGAAGGGAGATCTTATCTTGAGTCGAGTTTCGCGCTTAGATGCTTTCAGCGCTTATCTCTTAGGATCATAGCTACCCAGCAATGCCGTTGACACGACAACTGGTACACCAGAGGATCCCTCATTCCGGTCCTCTCGT